>DASTCB010000095.1:0-9895 GCA_035711585.1 Sphingomicrobium sp. | reverse complement strand
GACAGCGCCGATGGTACTACTGCTTAAGCAGTGGAAGAGTAGGTCGTCGCCAGGCTTTGCAGCCAGCGTGACATCGAGAACCCATTCGCAATGTTATTCAGCCGCTGTCGGGGGCTCCCTCGCGGCGGCGTTTTGTCTGGGGCGCGTATTGTCCCGAACTGGTGACGCGGGGTGGAGCAGCCCGGTAGCTCGTCAGGCTCATAACCTGAAGGTCGCAGGTTCAAATCCTGCCCCCGCAACCAACGTCAAATCGTTAGCGCATGAAGTGAGCCTAGGATTTGCGTTGTCCCCGCGCAGGCGGGGACCAAGAGCCGCCGCGAGGCGGCTTTTTTATGCGCGCGCCCCGCGCGCCAACCGGGTCAGGCCTGGCCTATATCGCGCAACAGCTCCGTGAACCACGGCACGGACGTATCGAAGGCCTTGCCGCCTGCGATCCGTTCGAACTCGATGACCCGCAGCTCGTCGCCTCGCTCCTCGTCCTGGCCGACCACGCCGGACTCGCCTCTCAGCGCGGCGTCCACCGCGTAGGTCGTGCAGTCGCGGATCAGCGCCAGATCGGCCTGGTTCGCCGGGGCTGAGCGCGCAAAATAGCCGCTCTTCTGGACCAGCACCTTTTCGGCGCCGAGCTCGGCGGCGAACTGGTTCGCGAACCATTGGCCCGGGTTGACCTTGTCGAGCTGAACGTGGCCGAACGGGTCGCGCGGCACTTGCTCGCCCGCCGCTTCCATCGCAGCGACGATCTCCTGTGCGCCGGCTCCCTCGGAGATGAACAGGTTGACATTGCTATGCTGTTCCATGCCGTTTCGCAGCCGCCTGGTCTCTTCGGCAATGTTGATCGGCCGTTCGGGCACATAGACGCCGTGGACGTCCCATTCGGAGGCGGAATTTTCCAGCCATTCGGCGAATTGCGCGTCCTTGACCCATTGGTGGTGCGCCAGGGCGGTGGCGGCGGTCAGCCAGCCGCAATTGCGGCCCATCACCTCGTGGACGATCAGCATCCGCGGGTTCGATGAATGCTCCGCGATGATGTTGCGGGCGTAGAGAGCGCCCTGCTCGGCAGCGCTCCATGCGCCCAGCGACTGCTTGATGGGAATCACGTCATTGTCGATGGTCTTGGGCAATCCGACAACGGTGAGTTGGTAGCCGTTGCTGCGCAAATAGGCCGCCAAATCCGCGGCAGTGGTGTTGGTATCGTCGCCGCCGATGGTGTGAAGGACGTCCACACCGTCGTGCTTCAACTGCTCGGCCGCGACCTGAAGCGGGTCCTGCCCGGGCTGGACGAGGCCCCGCTTGACGCAATCCTCGACGTTGGTGAGGCGGACGCGGCTGTTGCCGATCGGGCTGCCGCCAAAGGCATGCAACCGGCCGGCGCGCTCCCGCACCTCGTTGGTCACCTCCACCGATTTCCCGACGAGGAGGCCGGCGTAGCCATTGAGATAGGCGATGATCCGAACATCGGGCGCGACTTCGGTATAATGCTCGATCAGTCCACCGACGGCAGCCGAAAGGCAGGGTGCGAGGCCCCCCGCGGTGAGCATGGCAACGGTCGTGACAGGCATGCTCCCACTTTGCCACCTCGCCGCCGCCGGGGCCAGACACTCCAGTTTTGTACAGCCGCCTTCAGGCGGCTTTTTTGTTTTCCGCAGGCATTCGCCATCACGCATGGCACCCGGCCCCGGCTCAGGCGTCCTATTCGGCAACCGAACCAAAGCTCATGGAGCCTGCCGATGAAAGCCGACACGCAGCGCTGGATCACGCTTCGCCAGCTCGACCGCTGGCTGGACACGCCGATGGCGCTTCTCGGTCTACTATGGCTGGGCCTGGTGGTGATCGAGCTGACTGCCGGGTCAAGCCGACTGTTGGACACGCTCGGCACCGCGATCTGGGTCATCTTCATCGCCGAATTCCTGCTGCGTCTCGCTCTGGCGCCGGTCAAGTGGCGATTCCTCAAGGGAAACTGGCTCACCTTGCTTGCGCTGGTTGTGCCGGCACTGCGGACCTTGCGCATCCTCCGCGTCGCCCGCGCCGCGCGTGCCTTGCGCGGTATTCGCCTGGTGAAGATTGTCGGGGCGGCCAATCGCAGCATGAATGCGCTCCGCAAGAGTCTGAACCGTCGCGGAGCGGGCTATGTCGCCGGCTTGACGATCCTGGTGCTTGCCCTCGGCGCGGCCGGCATGTTCAGCTTCGAGCCGGCAAGCCACGTTGACGGCGGGTTCGCTTCCTATCCGCATGCCCTTTGGTGGACGGCCATGCTGCTGACCACGATCGGAAGCGACTATTGGCCGGTGACCACCGAGGGACGGATAATGGCGCTGCTGTTGTCGATATACGCCTTGGCCATGCTCGGATACATCGCAGCAGCGTTCGCCAGCTTCTTCATCGGACGCGAAGCCGAACAGAGCGCCAGCCCGATCGCCGGGAACAAGGAAATCGACCGGCTTTCGCGCCAGGTCGCGGCGCTTCGGGCGAAGCTCACGAACGACCCGGATTGAACCGTTCATCGATTCCATCGGTTGCCTGACCGATGCGAATTGCCACTTACAACGTCAACGGGATCAATGGTCGCCTATCGGTCCTGCTGCGCTGGCTCGAGCAGGAGCAGCCCGATGTTGTCTGCTTGCAAGAGTTGAAGGCTCCCGACGAAAAATTCCCGCGAATGGCACTGGAAGAGGCGGGCTATGGCGCCATCTGGCACGGGCAGAAGAGCTGGAACGGCGTCGCCATTCTCGCCCGCGGTTGCGACCCGGTGGAAACCCGCCGCGGTCTGCCGGGCGATTCCGACGACAGCCACAGCCGCTACATCGAGGCAGCGGTTCGCGGTCACGTGATCGGCTGTCTCTATCTCCCCAACGGCAATCCAAGGCCAGGACCCAGGTTCGATTACAAGATGCGCTGGATCGGACGGTTCGAGGCCCTGGCTGCAGAACTGGTCGGACTGAACGCCCCGGTGGTGCTCGCCGGGGACTACAACATCATCCCTACCGACCTGGACGTCTACAAGCCGGAACGATGGCTCGACGATGCCCTGTTCGCGCCCGAAGCCAGGGCGGCCTACTCCCGGATGCTCAAGCAGGGTTGGACCGATGCGTTACGAAAACTGCATCCCAAGGAAAAAATCTACACCTTCTGGAAATATTGGCGGGGCGCGTTCGAGAGGGATGCGGGGCTGCGCATCGACCATTTCCTGCTCAACCGCGCGGCGGCACGGCTCCTGCAATCGGCCGGCGTCGACCGCGAGGCGAGGGCCTGGGAGAAGACCAGCGATCATGCCCCCGCCTGGATCGAGCTGGGCTGAGACGCAGGCTATTTCGCCGGATGCGCCGCCTTCCACTGCATCGCGCGCCGCACGCGCGCTTCGACCGATGGATGATCGTAGAAGACGATCTCCTCCAGCTTGCCCGGCCGCGGGTAGCGATACTCCGCAGTCTTGACCAACGCGCTCGCCAGCCCATCCGGCTTGTTCTCCGTCTCCAGCGAATATTGGTCGGCCTGCGTCTCGATCGTCCGCGCAAAGCTGTTCAGGAGCGGAGAGATCAGCAGGATGAAGGCCGCGCCCATGAACATCAGCACCGGGATCCCCCTCGGATCGCCGATGCCGGCATTGCTCCCGAATGCCCGGGCAAAGCGCGGGAACAGCCGGTCAGCCAGCCAGAACAGGATGATCGCAGCGACCGAGAAGAAGAGGATCCCGTACCAGGTATGCCTCAGCACATAATGGCCGATCTCATGGCCGGTGACGGCGCGGACTTCGTCCATTGACGCGCTCTTCAGCGCCACATCCGAGATCGCCACCCGCGCCGTGTTGCCGACGCCGCCGGCATTGGCGGTGAAATTGTTCGACTGGCGCGAGCCATTGTACATGAACACCCGTTCGGGCGGCACGCCGGCGCGCCCCGCCATCTCGACCACCGCGTCGCGCACCTCGCCGGCCGGGACCGGCTCATATTTGTTGAACAGGGGCTCGATCAGCACCGGCGACAGCAGGATGACGAAGGCCAATCCGGCGGCGACCAGCCCGCCCGACCATAGCCACCAGCGGTTGCCCGTCCGGCGGATCAGCCAATAGATGCCCATCAGGAACAGCGCGGCGATCACCGACGTGATCAGGGTCGACAGCGTCGCCTGGAACAGAAAGTCACCAATTGGCTGGCTGGTGCGACCATAGCCGGTTTCGCGGTACCAGCTGGCATAGATGGTCCAGGGCAGGGTCAGCACGGACGACACCAGGAAATAGACCAGGCTGACGGTGAATGCGCGAAGCCCACGCCGCCGCTCGGCGATCCGACCCTCGATCCGGTCGAGCAGTCCCCATCTGACGATCAGCCAGGTGACAATGCCGGCAACGACCAGATTCCACAGCAGGATCCAGTGGTTTCCGACGGTATAGGCATGCGCCTTCTCCAGCGCGGCGGCGCCAAGGCCCTCGATATAGCGCGCGGTTTCCGCTTCGACGTTCATGCCTCCCTCCCCAGCTTGTTGCGTGAGCGTAGCGAGATGCGCGGCAAGCGCAATGGAACGATATCCGCGGGACGGACGCTGTTCGGCCGATGCCCAGTTTCATCGAGCCGATGGAAGCCTTGCTCGCCGAGGAGCTGCCGCAGGGGCCCGGCTGGCAGTATGAGCCCAAGTGGGACGGGTTCCGCTGCATTGCCGTTCGCGACGGCAGTGAGGTCGAGCTCTGGTCCAAGTCGGGCAAACCCCTCGCCCGCTACTTCCCCGAGGTCGAGACCATGTTCGGCAGGCTCAAGGCTCGCCGCTTCGTCATCGACGGCGAGCTCCTGATCGCCAGCGAGGGCTCAATCGCCTTCGATGCGCTTCAGCTCCGGCTCCATCCCGCCGCCAGCCGGGTCGCGAGGCTCGCGGCGGAGACGCCGGCGATGTTCATGGCGTTCGATTGCCTGGTTTTGGCCGGGAAGATGTTGGCCGGGGAGCCGCTTGCGAAGCGTCGCGTGGCGCTTGACGCAATGCTGGCCAGGGAGAGCGAACCCGCCCTCCTCCTGTCGCCGGCCACCACCGGCCGTGAAGAGGCGATCGGCTGGCTCAAGCGCAGCGGCGGCGCGCTCGACGGGGTCATCGCCAAGCGCCTCGAACAGCCCTATCGGGCCGGCGAGCGGGCGATGGTCAAGGTCAAGCAGCGGCGCACCGCTGACTGCGTGGTCGGCGGCTTCCGCTACGGCCGTAACGACAAGCTGGTCGCCTCATTGCTGCTCGGCCTCTATGACGATTCGGGCCTGCTTCACCATGTCGGCTTCACCTCGTCGATTGCCGCCAGGGATCGCCCGGCCTGGACCGAGGAACTGGAGCGGCTGGTCAAGCCGCCCGGCTTCACCGGCGACGCACCGGGCGGGCCGAGCCGCTGGTCGAGCGAGCGAACGGCCGAATGGCAGCCGCTGAAGCCGAAAATCGTGGTCGAAGTCCTCTACGACCAGGTCACCGCCGGCCGGTTTCGTCACGGGACCAGGCTGCTTCGCCGCCGTCCCGACAAGGCGCCGCGACAATGCCGCTGCGACCAGCTTGCGCATCCGTTGACCCCGGCCCAGCTCAAGCAGCTGATGAGGCCCTGATGCTGTTCGACGCGCCGCTCGTCCCTGGCCTGGCCTATCGCCAGGAGCTGGTCGGCCGCGACGAAGAAGCGCAATTGGTCACCGCGATCGAAGCACTCGACCTCTCGCCGTTCAAATTCCAGGGCTGGACCGGCAAGCGGCTGACCCGGAGCTTCGGCTGGCGCTACGATTTCGATGAGCGCAGCTTCGAACCCGCCGGCCCGCTTCCCACCGGGTTATTGCCGCTGCGCGATGCCGCCGCGGCCTTTGCCGGCATGGCCGCCGACGAGCTCATCAATGCCCTGATCACGCGCTACGATATTGGAGCGGGGATCGGCTGGCACCGCGACCGGCCGCAATTCGGCAAGGTGGTCGGAATCTCGCTGGCGGGATCGGCGACCTTGCGTTTCCGCCAGCGCACCGCCTCGGGCTTCCGCCGCGCCAGCCTCGAGCTCGCTCCGCGCTCCGCCTATCTCCTGTCGGGCGAGGTGCGTCAGCATTGGGAGCATGGGATCGCCGCGCACGACGCGCTGCGCTATTCGATCACCTTTCGTACCCTGTCCGAGCGGGGCAGGGCCTCCATCAGCGCCCTGCCGGCTTGACCATATTGCCCGCCATTGCGGCGGTTGGAACCAGCGGCTTGGCCCCGTCGCCGAGGATGATGAACGCCGCCCAATAGAAGGGGTGCGAGGTTTTCGGATCGTCCATCAGCTTGAGCTGCGCCTGCTCCAGCGCATCCGCCAGCGGCTGCCCGGGCTGGGCCGCGACCAGCCCCCCGACCAGCCGCTTGGTCGCGTCATACTCTTCGGGCACCGGCCAATGGCTGGCGACCACCGATCGCGCCCCCGCGCCGACGAAGGCGCGGACCAGCCCGTCCAGGGCATAGTTGCCGCCGGTGGCGACGCCGGCCTCGCGGCTGACCGCGGCGGTCGCCGATCCGGCCGTGTCGCAGGCCGACAGGATCACCACGTCCGCATCGAGCTTGAGATCGAACACCTCGCGGAAGCTCAACAGGCCGTCCGAGCCCTCGGGGGCGAAGCTGGTGACCAGCGCCGGCCGTGGCGGGCAGTCGGGCCGCGGCGCGGTGACCAGACCGTGGGTCGCGAAATGCACCACGCGATACTGGTCGAGGCCGTCGCTCCGCCGGAGAAGCGCGGCATCGTTGAACTGCGCGCCCGTCACCACATCGGCCTCGGCATCGCCGAACCGCGCTTCCGCGACGCGCAGCTCATCCGCCGAAATCGGGGTCTGCCACATGGCGATCGGCCAGTCGCATTCGTCGGCGACGGCGGTCACCGGCCGGCTGAAGGCGACCTCATTCTCGCCCAGTCCAAGATAGGCCTGCCGTGCCTGGCTTGGCATGATCGCCCGCATGTCGAGGAAGCTGCGTGGGCTGACGGAGATGGAAACCTCGCGGCCACGGCCCAGCCAGTCGATCCCGGTGAAGTCGAACGGATCGGCATCGGGCTTGGCCGCACGTGCCAGATAGGAATCCACGCCCGCTTGCGTTGCGGGAAGGAGATAGGGCGGCAGCTGCAGCATCGCCCCGTCGGGCTCGAAGATCAGGTGCCTGAGACCGCGCACTTCGGCATCGACCGCGCCGAACAGGGTCAGGTACATGGCCCGCGCCCGCGCAAGGTCGAACGGCTCGGTCACCGCCTCGCCATTCTCGATCCGGACGATGCTTCCCCGCAGCGCCGTGACGTCGGCGGACATGGCGCTGGCCGTCGTACCGAGCTTCAGCGCTCTTGAGCCTAGCTGGCCGGCGGTCAGCGCATAAACGTCATCGCCGACAACCATCAGCTTGTAATAGCCCTCGCCGGGCCGGAGCCCGGCCTGCAACTCGGCGAGCTCCACCGTCTGCGGGCTCAGAACCTTGTAGCGGGGAAAGTCGTTGAGCTGCGCCTGCAGCCTGACCTGGTCGGCACGGAGGGCCTCGAGGCTCGCCTTGCCGGTGCGGATCGCTTCCTCCTGGACGGTCGTGCGCTCGGCCAGGCCCTCGAGCCGCTTGATCTCCGCATCCTGGCGGACGATCTCGCGGGTCCGCGCGACGGCCAGCCGGAACAGTGCGCTGCCCTCGTCATTGCCCGCCATATATTGGCGGGCGAGGATCGCCTGCGTCTGGGCGACGCCGGGCCGCTGCAGCAGTTGCGAGGCTCGGAACATCGCCGAAGCCGCCTCTGGGCCTCCGTCGGTTGCGAGCAGGTCGAAGTAGGGACCCAGCAAGTTGCGGAGCGCAGTACCGCTATCGGGGATGCTTGCGCCCCCGGCGATCACCTCGTCGAACAGCGCGCGTGCGCCGGCACTGTCTCCCGAGCGAACCAGATAGCCGGCCTTGCGGGCCTTGGCGGAAAGCAGCGCCGGACTTTCCGGGAAACTTTCGGACAGTGCTGCGATGGCGGAATCGAAGGCGCCGATGGCGCCGCCGCGATCGCCGCGCGATTCCGCGATCAAGGCGCGCTCGACCTCGATTTCGGACAGCAGCCAGCGGGCCGACTGGACCCGCCCTTCACGGACCGCGAGGATTTCTGCCCGGGCCTTGCCCAGCTGCGCCTCTGCTTCGGCCAGCCGGCCCAGTTGCCGGAGCGCGATGGCGGCCAGCTCGGTCGCCTGCGCGTCGAGGATGGCGGCCCGCTCGGCGGGGGTCAGGTTGTTGGCGAGGTCGGCCACTTCCTGGGCGCTCGCGCTTTCGCGGTTGATCGCCAGGCTCATCGGCGGGGTGATCAGCCCCTCTCGGATCCGGTCGGCGTCCTCCGCCTCGGCCACTGCAGGGACAGGAACGGACAAGGCTGCCTGCGCCTCGCTCCACTGGTGCTGGTTGAGCTGGTTGAGCGCGCGATAGTTGCGTGCCAGCCGCTGAACGACCCCGTCGCTGGCTGGGGCGACAGCCTGGGCGCGGGCCAGCAGCCGCTCCGCCGCGGCGAAATTACCCAGGTTGGATTGCTGCAGGGCCTGGTTGGCCAGCGCTTCCGCCAGGGACGAAGGCCCATTGCCTTCACGAGCGGCGAGGCTTTCGAAGAATTCCGCGCTTTCGGCGAAGCGTCCGGCATTGTTGCGGATATAGGCTTCGGCGCGGGCCCCGGCGGGGTCGAGCGCACCGGCCTGGACCCGGGCAAAGGCGGCCGGATCGCTGACCTCGGTCGTCGCCACCTGGATCGCGCCCGGTTGGGCCTCGTCGGTCACGACCGAAGCCAGCGCCAGCTTCAGGGCCGGATCATATCCGGCCAGGCCCTCTGCCAGGTAAAAGGTCTTGCCGCGCTGCACGGCGTAGCGCCGATAATCGATCCCCGCCGCCTCGTCGCGGCAGTGGAGCGCCCGCACCTCGCCGATATTGCCGATCGTCGCCGACTCCTCGGCCCGGCAGGCCAGCGATCCGGCGCCGAGCGCGCTCGGCTCGCCGGCCAGGTCGACCGGCCGCCGGACGGCGAGCACGCTGCCGATCGGCGCCGCCGCATCGCGGCAGGTCAGCAGGTAGGAGCGGTCGAACACCCCGCTCAGCCTCTGGTCGGTCGGCCGCACCTGCGCGGTGCACAGCACGCCGGCATCGCCGAGCCGGAAGCTCGACTTGACCGATAGCGGCGTCTCGGCGGCGGCGGCCGGAGCCATGGCGACTCCGGCGAGCAGGAGGATATGGAGGGCGCGGGTCATTGCTGCTGCTCCTCTTTGGTCTGAGGCGTCGTCTCCATCAGCGCCGGGTTGCCGGTGCCCGATACCGGGTCGTCGACATCGCCCGTGTCGGTCAGGCCCGGGGTCGACCGCATCGGTGTCCCGATCTCGGGCGCGACCGTTCCGCCCTCTTCGCTCAGGTCGCTGGTGTCGAACAGCGGGTTGGGCGGCTGGATCGGGCTGTCGTCCTCCGTCTCCTCGTCATTGTCGTCGATCACGTCCTCATTGCCGAACTCGGGCGGCGGCAGGATATCGTCGTCGATCAGCGTGACCTCGTCCTGGATTCCGGGCGTAGGCGTGAAGTCCGGCGGCAAGGGCGGATCGGGCGGCCCCGGATCGGTGCATGCGCCGGCCAGAAGGCAGCCGTTGATCGTGCTGTTCTCGGTGAAGGCGGTGAGGTCGCCCTGGTCCGCGACCATCGCGTCGCGGACGTCGATTCCGGTCAGGGTTTCGCCATCCTGGATGATCTGGCCGTTGATGATGAGGTCGATCGATCCGGGAGGCATTTCCAGCTCTTCGTCCTCGCCGAGGAAGACTTGCTCGGTGACCAGGAAGCCAGCCGGAGTATCCGCCGTGCCTGTATTCTGGACATAGAGCGTGGCGGACTCAGCGCCTTCGAAATCGATTTCGATGTTGCCGGCCCTGATGACCCCATCGGGCCTCGGGACGGCAGCCGGCGCGTTGAG
>DASTCB010000094.1:0-25129 GCA_035711585.1 Sphingomicrobium sp. | reverse complement strand
ACGGTCCGGACGAGCGGACGACCAGCACGGCCGCCGCCGACGACGTGGAGGCGAGGAGGGCGGCACTTGCCGCGACGAGCAACAGGCGGGCCATGTCATTTCTCCTTGAGCTTGAACGCGCCGCCCGGCCCCGCCTCCCGGAGCCGGCAGGCGAAGGCGCAAAGCGCCGCATCCTTATCCTGGGTTAAGCAAATTTGCTCGATCGCGTCGAGGGCGGAACGATCCCCTGAATCGAAGGCGCTCCAAAGTTGGACAAGTTGCCGGCGGATCTCCGGATCGAAATCGGGCGCCGGTTCCCACACCACGATCGGCGTGCCGCGCCCCGACAGGACGATCCGGCCCATCGGCCGGTAGACATCGAGCGAGGTGCGGCTTCGCGCTTCCTCGCTGATCAGTGCGACGGTCTTCAGATATTTGTTGGCGCCCTCGAGCCTCGCCGCGCAGTTCATGGAATCGCCGAGCGCCGTGTAGCTGAGCCGCCCTTCGCCGCCGAAATTGCCAACCACCGCATCGCCATAATGAAGGCCGATGCGGGTCCGGCCCATTTCATGGCCGGGCTCGCTATAGTCGATCGAGAATTTCTGGGTGAAGGCGAGCATGTCGAGCTGCGCCCTGGCAGCGCGGTCGGCGTCATCGTCCTTGGCAATCGGCGCGCCCCAGAAGGCGACGACCGCATCGCCGACGAATTTGTCGATCGTCCCGCCATGGTCGAGGACGATGTCGCACATGCCGTCGAGATAGGCATTGAGGATTGTCGCGACCCGGTCCGGCGGCAGCTGGTGGCTGAGGACGGTGAAACCCTCGATGTCCGTGAACAGCGTGTAGATCTCGCGCTTCTCGCCGGTCAGCGACAGCTTCTTCGGGTCGCGCAGGATCTGCGCGGCGATATCGCGAGGCAGATATTTGCCGAGGGCCGACTGGGCATAGCGGCGCTGCTCGGAACCGACGGCGCGAACTGCTGCACCCGTCGCGGCATAGGCCAGCGCCCAGCCGCCGAGCCAGCCGAAGGCGGGAAAGCCATAGGTGTCGATACCATTCGACTCGAAATAAAATGGTGCGCCAATGAAGAAGATGAGCTGTCCCAGCACCGCCAGCGCCACCACCCAGGGCCGAACGTCGAGCATTGCGGTGAATGCGCCGCACAGCACGACCAATATGGCAAGGGTCCACAATGAAATTTGTCCGGCAGGCCCGGGCAGGCGAAGGTCGAGCAGCTGCGCGGCCATGGTGGCGTGGGCTTCCAGCCCGGCCATGGTCGGCGAATTGGCCAGCACGCGGGTCGCCGGAATCTCGAATTGGTCGAGATCGGGGAAATCGCCCCCGATCAGGACGATCCGGCCCCGGACCTGTTCGGCCAGCAGCGGCGCAGTCGCCGAATCGGCAAACAGGTCGATCGGCAATTTGGCGAACACCGGGCGCTCGGGATTGGCCGGCAGGCGATAATCGATGCTTCCCTGATATGAGAATTGCGGATTTGCTCCGGTCACGGCGATCGGCAGGAATGTCCCGATCCCCGGCGGTAGTGACGGCCAACGGCGGAGCACATTGTCGCTGTCCGGTTCCAGCCGCACCGAGGCCTGCCTGACTCGGCTCCCCTCAAGCTGACCGAACCAGCGGTTCATGAACTCCTGCTGCCATTGCTCGATCGCCAGATCGGACGTCGCTCGCGTGGCGTAGGCGAGGGAGACCGGCGTCTTCATGGCCTTCATCGCCGCCAGCAGTTGCGGATCCTCGGGCTGGGGCTGGTCGATCAAGATGTCGATCCCGATCGTCTTGGCTCCCATCGTGTCGATGTTCGCGAGTGCCCCGGCCAGCACCTCGCGGTCGAGCGGTGACCTCTTCTCCGTCGCTCGCAGCGTGTCCTGGGTGTAGGTGACGAGGAGGAAGCGGTCGTCCTGGACTACCTTGCGCCGCTTCTCGCTGGTCACTTCGCGAAGGTCGAACAGCGCGCGCTCGGCGTCGGTCGCAATCGGGATGGGGGCGAGCCGCTCGTTAGGTCGGGCCGGGAAATGATAGCTGTTGTCGGCACCCATGCTGATCGGCGCTTCCCAGCTGTAACGGGCGAACAGGATCGCCCAGAGGATGATCAGAGCGGTCACCAGGACCCGCGCGATGGGAACCCGACGCAGTTCGCGAACCACGCCCTTGACCGTCGGCTGTTCCTCGCCGGCCAGCGGATCGGCTTCATATGCCCAGCGGCGACGCGGCTGGTCCACGTTCAGCGGCCCTTGCCTCGAAGATCGCCCATCCCAGAACCCCCGTCCGTGAAGCGGAGCCCGACTCGATCCCGCCCCTCGTTAACCTGCGATATATTTTGCGTCAGTTCAAAGGGATGTGCCACGGATCTGCGCCAAGGCAAGATCGGCGAGCGGCTCGGTCAGCGCGGCGGTGGCTTCCGCATGAGCTGAGGAAGCGCTGCCCCGAGCCAGCCGCCCACGGATGCCGTGGCAAATGGCGGCGAGGCGGAACATGACGAAGACCATCAGATAGTCGATGTGCGGCAGACCGGTCCGGCCGGTCCGCCGGCAATAAGCCTCGACATATTCTTCTTCCGACGGAATGCCGAGCTCGGCGAAATCGAGCCCCTTCAAGCCCGTGAACATTCCGGCCGGCATGCGATACATCATCAGGTGATAGACGAAGTCGGCGGCAGGATCGCCGAGGGTCGACAGCTCCCAGTCGAGCACCGCAGCGACCCGTGGCTCATCGGAAGCGAAGATCATATTGTCGCAGCGATAGTCGCCATGGACGACCCGTCCCTGACCACTGTCGGCAGGCAGATTGTCCCGCAGCCAGGCAACCAGTCGGTCCATCGCCGGGACGCGCCCGGCCTCGACGTCGGTCTCATACTGCCTTGACCAGCGCGCGACCTGCCGCTCGACGAAGCCGGTCGCGCGGCCATAGTCGCCAAGGTTGATTGCTGCCGGATCGAAGCTGTGCAGCCGGGCGATGGTCGCGTTCATCGCATCGAAGTGGGCCGCGCGGTCGGCCGGGGTGAGGCCGGGGTAGCTCGCCTCCCACACGATCCTGCCTTCGACTAGGTCCATGACGAAGAAGGCTGTGCCAATGACTTCCTCGTCCTCGCACAGCCCGTGGATGCGCGGGACAGGGAAGCCCTGGGCTCCTAGCGCGCTCATCACGCGTGCTTCGCGATCGACCGCATGCGCGCCGGGAAGCAGCTTGCCGGGCGGCTTGCGACGCAACACGAAGGCGCGACCTGACGGACTGTCGAGCCGATAGGTCGGGTTGGACTGGCCGCCCTTGAATTGGCTGACGGCAAGCGGCGCTGCGAACCCCTCGACATGTTCGGCCATCCAGCGCTCGAGCGCGGCGACATCGAAACGGAGGCGCTCGCTGACCTCGCGCGTCCCGGTGTTGGCCTCCGTACGGTCCATCCCCCACGGTGTAAGCTGGCTTGCGCGCGCGTCAAACCCGGGCTTAGGGCTAGGGAATGACCGACATACCCGACTTCGACCTCGACGATTTCGTGCGGCGCGTATTGGCCGAGGACTTGGGGGAGGGCGGCGACGTCACGTCCACGGCGACGATCGGCGAGGAGGCGCACTTTGCTGCCGAGATGAACTGCCGCGAGCCGATTGTGGTCGCCGGGATCGACATCGCCATCGCCTTCTTCCGCGAGCTAAACCCCGCCGTGCGGATCGAGAAGCTGGCGAATGACGGCGATAAGGTCGAGGCGGGCGCCGTGCTGCTTCGCCTCGAAGGCAAGGCACGCGCCATGCTGACCGCTGAGCGGTCGGCGCTCAACACGCTTCAGCATCTGTCGGGGATCGCAACCCTGACCCGCAGATATGTCGACCGGATCGAAGGCACCGGCGCAACCCTGCTCGACACGCGCAAGACCATCCCTGGCCTTCGCGCGCTGGAGAAATATGCGGCTCGCATGGGCGGCGCCGAGAACCACCGCATGCGGCTCGACGACGGTTTGCTGATCAAGGACAATCATGTCGGGGTTTGCGGCGGCGTGGCGGAGGCGGTTCGCGCGGCCAAGGCATACGCGAGCGGCCTACCGATCCAGGTGGAGGTCGACCGCATCGAGCAGATCGAGCAGGCCCTGGCGGGGGGCGCGGACCGGCTGCTGCTCGACAATATGAAGCCGGAAACCCTGCGCCAGGCGGTCGCGCTGGTGGCGGGCCGGGTACGGCTGGAGGCGTCGGGCGGAGTCAATCTCGACACCATCCGCGGCATCGCGGAGACCGGCGTCGACTATGTCTCGGTCGGCCGCATTACCCAGTCGGCGCCCGCGGTCGATATCGGCCTCGACTATGTGCTACAGGCCTGAACGAAGCGGCGCCCATATTTTTTGCGCGCCAAGCTGCGCAGGCGGGCCTATAGGGGCCGCGAACCAATTGGGGAGAGTGTGTTGTTCAAGGGCTTGAAGCCGATCCTGTACGGCGGCCGCGAGGTTTGGCCGCTGGTCGAGGGCGGCAAGGGCGTTTCGGCGACCAACCATGCCAGCTCGGGCGCCTGGGCGGCAGCCGGAGGCATCGGCACGGTGTCCGCGGTCAACGCCGACAGCTATGATCCGGAAGGCCGGATCATCCCCCAGGTCTACAATGCGCTCACCCGCCGCGAACGGCACGAAGAGCTGATCCAATACGCGATCGACGGCGCGGTGGCGCAGGTCAAGCGCGCCTATGAGATCGCCGGCGGCAAAGGTGCGATCAACATCAATGTGCTGTGGGAAATGGGTGGCGCGCAGCGGGTGCTGCACGGCGTGCTGGAGCGGACCAAGGGCATGGTGACCGGCGTCACCTGCGGCGCGGGCATGCCCTACAAATTGAGTGAGATCGCCGCTTCCTATGGCGTCAATTACCTTCCGATCATTTCATCGGGGCGCGCCTTTAGCGCTCTGTGGAAGCGGGCTTATTCCAAGGCCGCCGAATGGCTCGCCGCGGTGGTCTATGAGGATCCCTGGTTGGCTGGCGGTCACAATGGCCTCAGCAACGCCGAGGATCCGCGCCAGCCGCAGGATCCCTATCCACGCGTCAAGGCGTTGCGCGAGACGATGCGCGAGGGCGGCATCGCCGACAGTGTTCCGATCGTCATGGCCGGCGGCGTTTGGCGATTGGATGAGTGGAACGACTGGATCGACAATCCCGAGCTCGGGCAGATCATGTTCCAGTTCGGAACCCGACCGCTGCTGACCCAGGAAAGCCCGATCCCGCCGGCATGGAAGGCGCGGCTGATGACGCTGGAGGAGGGCGACGTGCTGCTCCACCGCTTCTCGCCGACCGGCTTCTATTCATCCGCGGTGCGCAACCCGTTCCTGCGCAATTTGGAGGCGCGAAGCGAGCGTCAAATCGCCTTCACAAAGGAACCGATCGGCGACCATCATTTCGAGCTCGACGTCGGCGTCGGCACCAAGAAGAATTATTGGGTGACCAAGGGCGACCTCCAGCACGCCCGCGAATGGTATGGCGCGGGTTTCACCAATGCGATGAAGTCGCCGGACGATACGCTGATCTTCGTCACGCCCGAGGAAGAAAAGATGATCCGGGCTGACCAGGCCGCCTGCATGGGCTGCCTGTCGCAATGCAGCTTTTCGAGCTGGGCCGACAATGAGAAGAATTCGACCGGCCGGCTGGCCGATCCGCGCAGCTTCTGCATCCAGAAGACACTGCAGGACATTGCCCATGGCGGCCCGGTCGAGGAGAACTTGATGTTCGCCGGCCACGCCGCTTTCCGCTTCAAGAGCGATCCCTTCTACTCGAACGGGTTCGTGCCGACCGTGAAGCAGCTCGTCGATCGAATCCTGACGGGGGCCTGATGGTCAAGCGGGGGTTAGCGATCGCCGCGTTATTGGCGCTCGCAACTGCGGCTGATGCGCAGGACAGGAAGCCGCCCTACTGGGCGTCGATCGCCAGCGGCGAAGCGATGATGCGCACCGGTCCCGGGCGCAACTATCCAGGCATCTGGCTCTACAAGCGGCGCGACCTGCCGATCAGGGTCGTCCAGATTTATCCCAACTGGCGGAAGATCGAGGATCCCGACGGCCAGCAGGGCTGGATGCTGGTGACCCTGCTCAGCGACCGCCGCACCGCCATCGTCAGGCCCGGTCCGCCGCGCGATATCCGGACGAGGCCAGATGCCAGTTCACCCGTCCGCTACCGCGCCGAGCATGGCGTCGTCGGCCGGCTTGAGGAATGCAATGGGGGCTGGTGCCGGATCGCCATCGGCAAGCGCGAAGGCTGGATCGCTCAAGGTGAAATCTGGGGCGTGGGCGAGGGCGAAGTGTTCGACGACTAGTTGGGGAGGATTGCCATGAAAGCCGCAATTGCCTTGGCCGCTTCACTCGTCCTATCCATGCCGGCCATGGCCCAGGATCATCCTCCAATACAACGCATCGGCGAGCCGACCCTCAACGGCCAGCGCCTGCCATTCTCCACGGCCGTCAGGGCCGGCGACACTGTCTATCTGTCCGGGGCGCTCGGCATCGACGCGGACGGCAAGCTGGGCGATGGCATGGAAGCGCAGGCCAGGCTGGCGATGGACAATCTCGGCGCCGGATTGAAGGCGGCAGGCCTCGGCTGGGGCGACGTCGTCAAATGCACGGTGATGCTCGACGACATGAAGGACTGGCCGGCGTTCAACCAGGTCTATGTGACCTATTTCCCCGACGGCAAATATCCGGCGCGGAGTGCGTTCGGGACGGACGGGCTGGCGTTGGGTGCGCTCGTCGAGGTCGAGTGCATTGCTTATGCGGGGAAGCGTTAGTCGACGAAGAGCGCTGCCACTGAAAGCAGTCCAATGAGTGTCAGGGGCGCCCAGCCAATATGCCGGGCCTTGCTGCCCACTGCATCGACCAAGCCACTCGCTGTAAATACCAAGCCGGTCATCACGAGGCCGATGGTCCTCGCCTGGTCTGGCGACCAGGCCCAGGCGAACAGGATTGCCGCCAACACCAGTCCCATGAAGCTCATCAAATGCCAGCCGAAGGGCAAAATGAATCGCGCCAGTGGACGCTGCATGACGCCGGCGCCCTGCTTGAGGATCGGCCGGATCAACCGCTTCTGGCCGAGAATCGAATGGACGCCCATCGTCGCCGCCAGCAGCAGCGACGCGAAGGTCAGCGCGGCCTGCTGACCGGTCAGGTCAGCTCCACCGCGACCGCCGTCGCCTCGCCACCGCCGATGCAGAGCGAGGCGACGCCGCGCGTCTTGCCCTTGGCCTTGAGCGCGCCGATCAGCGTGACGATCAGTCGCGCTCCGCTGGCGCCGATCGGGTGACCGAGCGCGGTGGCGCCGCCGTGGACGTTGATCTTGTCGTGCGGGATGCCGAGGTCGCGCATGGCGAACATGGCGACGCAGGCGAAGGCTTCGTTGACCTCGAACAGGTCGACATCATCGACGCTCCAGCCGGCCTTCTTCAGCACCTTCTCCATGGCGCCCGCCGGGGCGATGGTGAACTCGCTCGGCTCGCGGGCGTGGGCGGCGCTGGCGACGATCCGGGCAATCGGCTTCAGCCCCTTGGCCTCCGCGTCAGACTGGCGGGTCAGGATCAGGGCGGCCGCGCCGTCGGAGATCGACGAGCTGGTCGCGGCCGTGATGGTGCCTTCCTTGGCGAAGGCCGGCTTCAGCGTCGGGATCTTGTCGGGACGGCCGCGGCCCGGCGCCTCATCGGTGTCGACCACCGTCTCGCCGCCGCGGCCCTGAATGACGACCGGCACGATCTCGTCCTTGAACGCGCCGCTGTCGATCGCCGCCTTGGCCCGCGACAGGCTTTCGATCGAGTAGTTGTCCATTTCCTCGCGCGTCAGCTGATATTCGTCGGCGGTGCACTGGGCGAAGGTGCCCATCGCCCGGCCCGGCTCATAGGCATCCTCGAGCCCGTCGAGGAACATATGGTCGTAGGCCGTGTCGTGGCCGATGCGCGCGCCCGAGCGGTGCTTCTTGAGCAAATAGGGCGCGTTGGTCATCGACTCCATGCCGCCGGCGACGATCAGGTCGGCGTTGCCGGCCTTCAGCGCTTCCTCGGCCATGATCACCGTCTGCATGCCGGAGCCGCAGACCTTGTTGACGGTGGTCGCCTGGACCGACTTGGGCAGGCCGGCCTTGATCGCCGCCTGGCGGGCAGGGGCCTGGCCGAGGCCGGCGGGAAGCACGCAGCCCATGTAAATGCGGTCGATCTCGTCGCCCTTCACCCCGGCGCGCTCGACCGCTGCCTTGACCACGGTCGCGCCGAGGTCGGTTGCCGAAACATCGGCGAGGGCGCCCTGCATCGAGCCCATCGGCGTGCGGGCGGTCGAAAGGATGACGACGGGATCGGTGGACATCTGAGCAAGTCTCCAAGGTCCGTTCGTCCTGATCGAAGTCGAAGGGCGCTGGCACAGCGTTGGTGCAAAGGCCCTTCGACTGCGCGCTACGCGTTCCGCTCAGGACGAGCGATGAGTTTGTGCGCTGCACATAAGCGTCCGGCAGCGCCGGTTCAATCGGCGCGTTGCGATCAAATCAATGCATGATAGGCTCCGGTTTCATGAACAGGGAAAAGCTGCTCCTCGCCTCGGGATGCGCGGCCTTGCTCGCCGCGGTCGCGACCGCCCAGACAACGCCGGCACCGGGTCCGCTGGCGCCGCCCTACAAGAACCTCCAAATCTTCCCGAAGGACATCGCCCAGGCCGATTTGGTCAACAATATGAAGTTCTTCGCCCAATCATTGGGCGTGCGCTGCTCGCATTGCCATGTGGGGGTGGAGGGACAGCCGCTGTCGACTTTCGACTTCGCCTCCGACGCAAAGGTGCAGAAACAGACCGCGCGGGCGATGCTGCGGATGGTCCACCGCATCAATGGCGAGGATTTCGGCGTCAAGGAATTCAAGGACGTCAAGGTCACCTGCTACACCTGCCATCGCGGATCGGCCAAGCCGCTGACCGCGCCTCCCCCCGCACTGGCCCAGCCGGCTCCCACTGAGCGCGGCAACAACTAGCTATCCCGATCGAAATTAGCCATCACGACATAGGGCGCGAGCTTGCGATAGGAGTAGCCGAGCACCAGGCCGAACACCGCATGGGCAAAGATGCTGATGCCGTTCCGGGCCGTCTCGAACCAGGGGAAGAAGGCGGTCATCCCGTAGAAATTCACCGAATAGATGGCGAGCCCGAACAGCACGCCGATCAAGGCTGACGCGCTCAGCGACCAGCCTGCCCGGTTGGCGACCCATGCGAAGATCGAGCCATAGATGAGTGACAGCCCGACGTGGACGACAAGGGCCGCAAGGAAGCTGTCGAGGTGGAAGGTCGCAGGCGGCGGCAACACGCCTTCCCCGAGCAGGATCGCCCCGATCATTCGCGGCGGGCCCCACAGGCTTTCGCCGCCAACGATCGCGACCAGCGCGAGGTCGAGGACGAGGAAGGCCAGTCCCGCGAGCAGGCTCGCGCTGACCACGGCTTTCCAGTTGATGGTCGGCATCGGCTAGTCTCCCCAGCTTCGGTGTGACGGACGGGCTGCCGGCTGTTGCAATACGCACGGCCGCCCGAAAAGGTTACCGCTTGAGCGTGGCGTGAACCGCGAGATCGCTTGTCCCTTGTCGCGCCTCGGTGCTAGCGCCGGCGTGACAGGAGACAGTAATGAACGACATGCCCGGCCTCGATTTCGGCCTTGGTGAAATGGCGGACACGATCCGCGAGACGACCGAACGGTTCGCCCGCGAGCAGATCGCGCCGATCGCCGCCGAAATCGACGAAAAGGACGAATTCCCGGTAGCGCTATGGCCGCAGATGGGCGAGCTCGGTCTTCACGGCATCACGGTTGAAGAGGAATGGGGCGGGCTGGGCCTTGGCTATCTCGAGCATGTCGTCGCGCAGGAGGAAGTGGCGCGCGCCTCGGCCTCGGTCGGCCTTAGCTACGGGGCGCACTCCAACCTCTGTGTCAACCAGATCCGCCGCTGGGCCAATGAGGAGCAGAAGCGCAAATACCTCCCCAAGCTGATCAACGGCGAGCATGTCGGAGCGCTGGCGATGAGCGAGGCCGGGGCCGGCAGCGACGTGGTCGGAATGAAGCTGCGCGCCGACAAGTCTGGCAACGGCTACCGCCTCAATGGCACCAAATTCTGGATCACCAACGGTTCCCATGCCGACACGCTGGTGGTCTACGCCAAGACGTCGCCCGGGGAGGGAAGCCGCGGGATCACCACCTTCATCATCGAGAAGGGCATGGAAGGCTTCTCGATCGGGCAAAAGGTGGACAAGGTCGGGATGCGCGGGAGCCCGACCGCCGAGCTGGTGTTCGAGGATTGCTTCGTGCCCGCCGAGAACATCATGGGGCCGGAGAATGGCGGCGTCGGAGTGCTGATGAGCGGGCTCGACTATGAGCGCACCGTGCTCGCCGGAATCCAGCTGGGCATCATGCAGGCATGCCTCGACACGGTCATCCCCTACGTCCGCGAGCGCAAGCAGTTCGGCAAGCCGATCGGCGCATTCCAGTTGATGCAGGCCAAGGTGGCCGACATGTATGTCGCGCTCAACTCGGCCCGCGCCTATGTCTACCAGGTTGCAAAGAGTTGCGACGCCGGGCGTACAACGCGGTTCGATGCGGCGGGCGCGATCCTGCTGGCGAGCGAAAGCGCTTTCAAGGTCGCCGGCGAGGCGGTCCAGGCGCTGGGCGGCGCCGGCTACACCAAGGATTGGCCGGTCGAACGCTACATGCGCGACGCCAAGCTGCTCGATATCGGCGCCGGGACCAACGAGATCCGCCGGATGCTGATCGGCCGGGAGCTGATCGGCGCCTGATTGCCAAACCGGATCGGTGCGCTAGGCTCCCCTGAAACAGGGGGAGGGACCAATGACGCGCGCATTGGCAGTCGCACTGCTGCTGCTGGCGGGCTGCGATCGCAAGGCTGATCAGAATGGCGCGGTCAGTGCGACGCCGGCGGCGCTCACCTATGAAGGTGCGAACTATCGAAATGCCGCCGAAAAGGTCGCGCACGGCAAAAGGCTGGCGACGATCCTCGATTGTACCGGCTGCCACGGAACGAATCTGCAAGGCTCAGACCTTGCCGAAAAGCCGGAGGACGGGGCCATGTACGCGCCGAACCTCACCCTGCTCCTCGCCAAGTACAGCGATGCCCAGCTCGATCGCTTGATCCGTGGTGGCGTACCGCGCGACGGCCGCGAATTCTGGTTCATGCCGGTCGAAAGCTATCAGTTTCTGAGTGACGCGGACCTTGCCGCGATCATCGCCTATTTGCGGACGGTCGAGCCAGCCGGAAAGCCGCTGCCGGCCTTCCAGAAGAACCGGGCACTGGAGAAGGAGATCGCCGCGGGGACAATCGGCAACGCGCAGGCGCAAATTGCAAAGTTCCGGAAGGAAACTCCGGTCGATCTCGGCCCTGAACATGCCTGGGGCCGATACCTGGCGCAAAACAGTTGCTCGGCCTGCCACAACAATTCGCTTCAGGGCTGGGAGGGTTTCACGCCCAGCCTCGACGTTGCCGGTGCCTACTCAAAAGAGGAGCTGACCCACCTGCTGACAATCGGCGAGGGCAAGGTGAAAAAAGACCTTGGCATGATGACGGGCATCGCCCGCAATAGCTTCTCGAAGCTGACTCCTCGCGAGCGCGAAGCAATCGTTGATTACGTCAAGGCGCGCGCCGAACGCTTGGCACGCTGAGCCGATTCACAATTTCAGAAATTGGAAGCAGCCCCAGCCGATCAATCCGATCCCTGCGATCCGCGCGATCCACTGGCCGCCGGGGAGCAGCTTTTCAGCGGCCACGAGCAAGGTAAGCCCGGCGATCCACAGCAGGTTCATCACCCCGCCGACGAACAGCAATGCCATCAGCAGCCAGCAGCAGCCGACGCAAAAGGCGCCGTGGAGCAGGCCGAGCCGGAACGCGCCGACCGCCCCCGGCCGATAGTGGCGCGACAGGAATTGCGCCGGCGAACGGCAGCGGCCCAGGCACGCGTCCTTCCACGGCGAGAGTTGATACAGACCGGCAGCGATCATCAATGCGGCCCCGGCCGAGCGGCTTTCCAGCGTCTGAGTCACCGGCGAGGCAATCGCGAGCTGGATCGTGGCGGCGAGCAGCGAGAAGCCGAACCAACAGGCCAGATAGCCGGCGAGGAAGACAGCGGTCGGCGGCGGGCCGGCCCTGACGGAATGGCGATGAACATGGCCATAAAGCAGGATCGCCGGAGCGGCGCTTGGAACCATCATCGCGACCATCATCGCCATCCACATGGCGGTCACGACAGGCCAACCGGGCGGCTGCGCCATGCCCGCCATGCCCGACATCGGCCCCATGGCGGCCCCGGTCAGCAGATAGTACCAGGCGAGAGCCGTCAGCAGCGCCAGGCCGGCAATCGTCACCGCGCGGCTATGCCCCGCGATCCATTCCGCGGATGTCCTGGGTGGCTGGTTCAGCCGCGCACCACGCCGTGACTGTTGAGGTGCAGATTGGCAAACTGGCCGTAGCTGTTTCCAAACTCGACCTGCATCGGGCCGCCCGTTGTCCGGCTCGATGCGCTGCCGATGTCCGCGACCTCATATTCGAACCCGGCAGGCAGCATGATCTGCGCGCGCAATTCCTCGCCGGTCACCCTGTTGCGGATGGGTTCGCCATCCATTTCGACATGGCCGTCGATCCTGAGCCGGCCACGGCGGCCTTCGACGTCGACCTCGAAATCAATGTCGGCGAACACCGGCTCGTGCATGTTGGTGACGGTCGACGCATAGACCGCGAACATGGTGGCGAACGGGTCGGTGTCCTGCCCGGTCATGATCTTCAGCAAAGCCTCGCGCTGCTCCTCGGTGGCGCGCCTGTCGACAAACGCCAATGCTTCGCCGTTGCCCTCGTGAATTGGCCCCGGCCATTTGAAAATCGCACCGATCCTGAGCCCATCGAGGCGGGTGCCGCCATGATGCCCTTCGTCGATCTGGATTCCGGCCACTGCGTGGCAGTGGCCCTTGTCGGGCAAGGCATTGAACTGGCAGTTGCAGCCATATTCGCAGGTGCAATTCACGAGCTCGCGGCCCTTGAATTCCCAGTAGGTCATGGCGGCTTCTCCTGCGGGAGTCCGCGGAACGATAGCAGAATGGCTGGTGACGTTACAGCTCCTCACGCGCTTATCAGGGCGTGCCCTAATGCTCGCGAAACGCCATCCACATGGTGTCGGTCAGGGGCTGGAGCGCATATTGCAGCGCGGTTCGTTTTTTCAGCGGCACCAGCAGGGCTACGGGGGCTCCGGCGCGCAGCTCGAACCCCGCGCCCCTGACCTTTTTCAGCCGTTGCATCTGGTCCGCAGGAACCCGCACCTCGGCCGAATAAAAGGCCTCGCCGCTCTTTTCATCGACCAGGCTGTCGGCCGACAGGCGGGTCAGGGTCCCTGTGACGATCGGCAGGTTGCGCTCGTGAAGCCCGACGAACTTCACCTGGGCCTGCTGGCCGACGCGAAGGTCGTCGGCCTCGTCGATCGACACCCTTGCCCCGACGACCAGGTCCGACTTGTCGGGAACGATGTCCATCAAGGTCTGGCCGGGCGAGATGACGCCGCCCACGGTGAAGATCGACAGGCCGATGACGGTTCCTGAAACCGGGGCCCTGATCCGCAAGCGCTCGAGTTGGTCGGCGGCGGCCCGATACTTGGGCAACAAATCGCCCAGCGCAAACTCGACTTCGCGCAGCTCGGCCGCGGCTCGTTCACGATAGCTATTGGTCGCTTCGATCTGGCGCAGGCGGCCGCCCCCCGCCAGGGTCCTTGCCTCGGCAACACTCGCCTGGAATTGACCGCGCTGCCCCTGCAGCTCGGCCCTTGCGCGTTCGAGCGCCCGCATCCGCGACTGCGAGACGAAGCCCTTCTCGGCAACCGGGCGCAAGGCATCGATCTCGGCCTGGATCAGCCGCTCCTGCTCGGCCGACGACACCATCTTGGACCGATATCCGGTCGCACTCTCGTTGGCTTGCGCAGATTGCTGGCCCAGGACCTGCGACTGCGCCGACAATAGCGACCGTCGCGCTCGGAATTCGTTCGATTGGACTCGGACCGCCTCGTCGATCGCGGCTTTCCTCGGTCCCGTGGCCATGGCGAAATCTGCCGGCCAGGTGATGAAGGTAGCACCCGACAGCTCGGCCTCGAGGCGCGCTCGCTGCGCCTGGTAATTCACCATTTGGGCGGCAAGTGCGCGCTCCTGCGCGCGCACTTCGGCTCCCGCGAGCTCGATCAGCGTGTCGCCCTTTTTGACGTAGCGTCCTTCTGCAACTCTTATCTCGGCAACCACCCCGCCATCGCGGTGCTGGACGGATTGGCGCTGACCGGACACCACCAGCTTGCCATTGGCATAGGCGGCCGAATCCAGCGGTGCGAATGCCGCCCACCCAAGGAAGAGGATGAAGAACAGGCCGGCCACGATGATTCCGAGCTGCACTTCGCCGCGCTCGTCGTCGATGGCTCGGCCATCGAGCTGCGGCACCTTTTCGTTATCGATGAAGGCCAGGCTGCCGCTGTGCCTGGTGGCGAGATAGCCTTTCACGATGCCTTTCTCCTGGCCCGCATGGGCGCGGCTTCGATCGGCGTTGCCTTGACACCAGTCTGCTGCGGAATGATCTGTTCGCGCGTTCCGAACGCCTCCATCTGCCCATCGCGAAGCACGAGGATTTTGTCGGCTGCGGACAGTACACCCAGGCGGTGGGCGACGATCAGGACGCTTGCGTTGCGCTCCCTCAAGGAAATCAACGTCTGGATCAGCTGGGCCTCGCCAGTCGCATCGAGATGGGCATTGGGTTCGTCGAGCAGCACGATGGGCGGATCGCCATAAAGAGCCCGGGCCAGCCCCACCCGCTGCGCCTGTCCGGCGGAAAGTCCGCGTCCGCCCCAGCCCAGCATGGCGTCATAGCCGTTGGGCAGCCCCAGGATCAGCTCATGGGCCTGACAGCTCTTCGCGGCCGCGATGACCTTCGAGTCGATTTCGCCGATATCGGCCCCATCGTGAAATCGAGCGATATTCTCTTTCACCGTCCCGGCGAACAGCGATACGTCCTGGGGCAAGAAGCCGACATGGGTCGCCAGGCGCTCGGGATCCCAGTCGAGCATATCGGCATGGTCAATCCGGATGGTGCCGCGGTCGGGGCGCCCCGCGCCCGCCAACATCCGCAGCAGGGTCGATTTGCCGGCTCCGCTCGGGCCTACCACCGCAATCACCTCGCCGGGCAGCATTTGGAAGCTGATGTTGGCCAGGATCGCGCCGTCGCCGGAAGGCTTGGCGACCCACATCTGCTTGACGTCGATCCGACCTTCCGGTGGAGGCAGCTGAGTCAGCGCGATTTCGGTCTCGCGCGCATCGAGCAGGTCGTTGAGCTTGTCGTAAGCGGTCTTGGCCTGGACCGTGGTGCGCCAGGTTGCCAGCATTTGCTCGATTGGCTGGAGCGCGCGCCCGGCGAGGAATGACGCAGCGAACACCGCCCCCGCCGATATGCTGTTGTTGATCGCCAGCCATGCACCGAGGCCGAGCGCCAGCGACTGGAGCACGAGCCGCAGAAACTTGCTCGCGGTGACGTAGCGGCTTGATGCGAAACTGGCCTGGGTCTGCTCCGCCATCATGGACTCGCGCTCCATCAAATGACGGCGGACCATGGCCTTGCGCATGCCCAGCGCGCGAACATTTTCGGCGCCGGCCAGCACCTGCTCCTGGCTGGCATAGGCGCGCGCCGCGGCCTCGCTGGCCCGCTTTAGCGGTTCGCTCGTCGCCTGCTGGTTCCGAATGGCGACCGCTGCCAGCAGGATCGCTCCGACGAGGACCAAGCCGCCGATGAGCGGATGGATCAGCAGGCAGACGAGAATGTAGATTGGCGTCCAGGGCGCATCGCAGAACGCGACGATCGCCGGCCCGGTCAGCGCCTGGCGCAACGTGTCGAACTCCCGCATGGCCTGGCGGGCCATCGCGTCGAACGTCCTGTCGCGCCGAGACAGCGTCGTGTCGAGCAGCACGCCGGACAAGAGCCGGTCGAGGCGGATCGACGCCCGAACCAGAAGGCGCGACCGGACATAATCGAGCATCGCCAGGCTGATCAGCCCGAAAAGCAGCACCAGGGTGATGAAGAAGAGCGTCAGGCTGCCGCGGGTTGGAATGACCCGGTCGTAGACCTGCAGCATGTAGAGCATGGGAACCAGGAACAGGAGATTCAGCAATGCGCTGAACGCCGCCACCGCGATGAAATGCTTGCGACACGCCCTGAGGGCGCTGGCAAAGACTTCAGTGGGTGGCGCAACAATGTGCATCGCTATGGAGGCAAACGCCCCTCCTGTTGGTCAGCCCTCGCTCATGAGCCGACGCTCGCCAGGTCTGTTAGTCCCAGCAGCGCCGTCGTTGCGTTGACCCGATTGTGGACCCCGAGCGCCCGGAAGGCCGCATTGACATGAACCTTGACGGTCCCTTCGGAGATGCCGAGCGCCCAGGCGATCTGCTTGTTCGATTTGCCTGCCGCCAGGAGGGTCAGGACTTCCTTCTGGCGAGCGGTCAGCTCGGCCTCATGGAAGCCTTTTGATTCGGCAGGCTCCGGCGCAGATCGGGTCACCGACATCGGAGACACGAAGACCTGGCCGCCCGCCGTCGCCCTCAGCGCCTGCTCCAGTTCCGCCGGCGAGCTGCTCTTCGGGATGAAGCCGTGGCTGCCAGCCGAAAGGACATCCAGTATCGTGTCCCTGTCGCAGCAGTCTCCCGTGACCAGGATGGGAACGGAGGGCCAAGTCTCGCAAATGCGGCGAAGCCCGTTTATCCGTTTCATGCCTGGCAGATCGAACTGGACAACGGCCAGGCCGACGCGGGATCGATATTCTCCGAGGAGGCCGGCCAGTTCGCGGAAGTTGCGGCAAGTTAGCACCTTGGAGAAGCTCAGGCAGCCGTTCAGGATGTGGATCAGGCCTGCGCAGCACAGCGCGCTTTCGTCAGCGATTACTGCAACGTGATTGCCCCGAGCCATAACTCCCGCAACTCCCCGGTCACACTCCAGTTCGCGCGAGGTTGATACGCTTCCGTCCCGACGATCTGGTCTAAGTCCCTCTACCCGAATATTAATTTCGAACAAATATACCGAAAGTTAATGCTGTTGGGCAGCGATTTTGTCGGGAATTCCCTCTGCATCTAAGCCCTTCGATATATGCAGCAAGGTATAGAAGATAATACTTTTGGATTAATCCGAAGTATATCAGCAGCTTTTGATACCAAGCTAGTACGACCGACCTAGTCTGTAAGGTCAGGTCGACAGTAATATCATGATCCAAGTAAATAAAGGCGGTAACAGGGGTTCCTTTCGGGGATTTCTGAATACGGAGCGCGAGCCGCCGACTCCGGTCGGTGGCCAGTAGGGGCATCGATCATGGCACTCACGATTCTCGACACGATCCTGGATGAAGAATTCAGGCCGACGGCACAGCAGACTGGCACGGGCGACGACAACGACGTCGAGGTGGGAACATTCGATGCGAGCGACATCAAAGGTGAAATCATCGCGCTCACACTCAACCTTTTCTCCTCTCCAACCGGCTTTCCGCAGCATGCCGAGAAGACGAACTTCGTCAGCAGCACCAATTCCGTCACCGATTACGAACTGGTTGTCGCCTCGGGCGGCGTTGCGACCGACCTGTACGTCGGAACTGACCAGGTCTTCCTCTATGCGACGTCCAATTCGAACATCGTCGTGGGCCGCCTAGGCAATGGCACGACCGCCGACCCTGCCGGGTCGGTCGTTCTCATCATTGCCGTGGAAGAGACCAAGGACGGAGACGGCTTCGTCACCAATGCCGACCTGTGGCTGTGCCAATATGCGCCGTTTGCCGAAGGTGGCCAGGATCAGGTTGATTCCCTGGACCAGCTCGATCTGACGGACCTGATCTCGCTCAAGTCGACCTTCGATACGACCACCGAGGTCCCGTTCGAGAATTTCGCGAGCGTTCCGTCGGGACAGGATGCCTTCGCCCTTGTCGGCCCGACCAGTGGATCGAGCAACGTCGACCTGCTGATCACCGGCTTCACGGGGGACAACATCGGCACGGTCAACGTGAGCACGCAGGGCCTCGGCTCCGATGCGCAGCACGTAGAGGAAGGCTCATCGCTCCGTATCGATATCGTCGATGCGGTGTCACTCGCGGGACCAAACAACGACGATTTCGACAAGGCCGATGAATCGAGCGAAGTGCACGACCCGGCCAATATCTCATACTCCAACGGCCATAAGCTGGCGATCGGGGCGCAGTTCGAAATCGAGCAGATCAGTCCTACGCCGGTCTTCGCTACCGTCAGCGTCCACGCCTACGACACGAGCAGCAATACGCTGCCGAATGTCCAGGGCGCGGACTTCCCCCAGGACGCGCTCGACAACCCGGGTGACGAAGTAGAGATCGACGTCGCAGACGTGCTGATCCTGGATGCGGCCGGCAATAATATCACTGCCGCATGGCTAGCCCGTGCTAACACGGACATCGTCAAGGACGGCGATGGGGTGAAAATTATCGGTCTGCTCGCGCACGAGCAGGTCAAGTTCACCACCGACAGTGTCCCGTTCACCCGGTTTACCGTCACGAACACCGACACGACGGGCGGGCCGGACGCGTGGGATCTCGGCGCCATCAGGGTGACGGTCCTCGAGGGCGGTGTCGACGACGAGTCGGCCGACCTCGGCGCCCACCTGATCTTCCAGGACGACGGGCCAGTGATTGAGCGGAACAGCGAGACCGTGCCCGAGCTCGCCGTCGACGATGACGACTTCACGACCGACGCCACGGACGACTTCTCCGGCCTGTTCGATTCCGATGACGGCGCCGATGCCGCGGCAACGACTGCCTACACGCTGGACGTCGATACCGACACGCCCACAGGACTGGTGGATACGGAGTCTGGCGAAGACGTCGTCATGAATCTCAACGCCGGTGTGGTTGAAGGCAGGACAGAGACATCGGGCGAACTTGTGTTCACGATCAGCGTGGATTCGAGCGGCAACGTTACGCTCGATCAGGAACGCGCCGTCGCCCACACGGATTCGAACGACCACAACTCGTCCGTGCAGATGACGGGGACGGACCTGATCCGGCTGATCGCGACGATATCGGACTCCGAGCCTGACGCGACCGACGACAGTGCGTCGGATGAAGCCGACATTACCGATAGCTTCGTCTTCTTCGACGACGGTCCCGACATCGACGAAACGTCGGGCGAGGACCTGCGCGTGGACAACACCGTGGCCGGCGACAGCGACAGCGGCGACTTCGACGTCGATGGCGGCAATGACCTCGATGCCCTCATGACGATCGTCGGAGCGCCGGACACCAACGGCTTTACGTTCACCTTCGACAATGGCGATAACAACAGCATCACCGGCAAGTTCAATGGGGAGGAACTGTACACGCTTTCCGTCGACAATGACGGAGGCTATCTGTTCACGCTGACCGGTGATCTGCCGGCTACTCCGGACTTCCTCGACGTAAACGACATCAAGGCGGGCGGGCCGGACACCAACTTCATCGACGTCGGGACATTGAACTCGGACGATGACGTCAAGCTCTCGGGTTTCGACGCCAATGGCAACCCGGCACCAATCAACGAGAGCAATGCGAACGTTGGCGTCAAGAACGGCAATCTCGATCTCGACGAGTCCATAAAGTTCGAGATGTTTGCACCAGATGGTGCTGACGCGGGTACGGACCCCGATCCGGTGACTTTCCTTGGCCTGAGCATCGGCACCAAGTCCGCGAAGGCTTCCACTTACCTTGTCGATATCGACTTCGCTGATCCTACGGTCACGGACATCGTCGACATGGTCGTGAACGTCGGCAAGAACCAGCCGCTGGTGATCGACCCGACCGGCGATGACCTGATCCTGTCGATCACCATCGAGAAGGAAGCGGGCTCTGCATTGAAGCTTGGGCTTGGTGACATCTCGATCCTTCGGCCGCCGGGCGACTTCGAGCTTAACTTCGATGTTCGGCAGACCGATGGTGACGGCGATTTCGATGAGGCGAGCTTCGCCGTCGAGATCGACGGAAACGGCGATAATCTTATCACCACTCCAACCATCGTCTGACAACGGAATGGGATCGGGCCCGCACCAGCCGGCCTTTTCCAATGACAAGGGCCGCGGAATTGCTCCGCGGCCCCTTTTATTCGACAGGGCAGCGCTTACCAGACTTTGACGCGTTTCTCCGGCGCCAGGTACATCCTGTGGCCCGGTTTCACGTCGAACGCCGTGTACCAGGCATCGAGGTTCCGCACGGTCAACGCTCGCCACTGGCCGGGCGAATGGCCGTCGGTGGCGATGCGGGCGCGCATCGTGGCGTCCCGCATCTTCGACGCCCAGGTCTGGGCATAGGCGATGAAGAAGCGCTGGTCGCCGGTGAAGCCGTCGATCACCGGAGCCTCCTTGCCGCCCAGCGACGCCTTGTAGGCGTCATAGGAGGCCGCCAGGCCGGCGACGTCGGCGATATTCTCGGCCAGCGTCTGGCGGCCCTTGATGTGCAGGCCGGGCAGCGGCTCGTAGGCGTCATATTGGGCGACCAGCGCCTGGCCGGCCTGGTTGAACTTCTCCGAGTCGGCCGGGGTCCACCAGTTCCTGAGACGACCGCTCGAATCGAAGGTCGAGCCCAGATTGTCGAAGCTGTGGCTGACCTCGTGGCCGATCACGGCGCCGATCGCGCCGTAATTGGCGGCCGGGTCGGCGCCGGCATGGTAGAAGGGCGGCTCGAGGATGCCGGCCGGGAAGTTGAGCGCATTCTGCAAGGGCAAGTTGATGGCGTTGACGATCTGCGGGACCATCCACCATGCGCCGCGGTCGGGTGCCTGGCCGAGCTTGGCCAGCTGTTGGCGATAGTCGTGCAGGATCGCCCGGTGATAATTGCCATAGGCGTCGTCCGGGCGGATCTCGAGCGATGAATAGTCGCGCCACTTGTCGGGGTAGCCGACCCCGACCCGCATCGACGTGACCTTGGCGCGCGCTTCTTTCTTGGTCTCGGGCGCCATCCAGGGCAGCGCCTCGATCCTCTTGTCGAACGCGGCCTTGATCCCGTCGACCATTGTCTGAATGTCGGCCTTCTGCTCCGGCGGGAAATGCCTGGCGACGTAGAGCTGGCCGACCGCATCGCCCATCAGCGCATTGAGACTCTGCTGGACCTGCTTGTCGCGCGGTCTCTCCTGCGGAGTGCCCTGCAGGGTGGTGCCGAAGAAGGCGAAATCATCCTTGTGCATCTGCGTGGGCAGCACCGGGCCCGACTGGATGATCTGGTGGAATGCCAGCCAGTCCTTCCACGCTTCGAGCGGCTCGCTCGCCACCAGCGCGCTGAGCTTGCGGGTGGGCTCGGGGTGCCAGACGACGATGGTGGGGACGGTCGACAGCTGGGCGCCGCGGAAGAAGGCGTTCCAGTCCAGGCCCGGCGCATTCTTTGCGAAATCGGCCTGGCTCCACGGGTTGTTGGCCTTGAAGCTGTCCTCGGTCTCGACGATCGTCGCATGGCCGGCGGCGATCTTGCGCTCCAGGTCATAGACCCGCCGCGCCCGCGCCTCGGCATTGTCGAGCCCCGCCGACGCCAGCATCTTGGCGATGAACGGGCGATAGGCGTCGCGGATCTTTGCCATTTCCGCGTCGGAGGAGAGATAATAGTCGCGGTCCGGTAGGCCGATGCCGCCCTGCAGCAGGTAAGGGACATTCCTGTTGGGCTGCGACATCGACTGGGTGACGAAGATCCCGAACAGATTCTCGGAATGGAGGTCGGTCGCGTTCAGCGGATCGATATCGGCTCGGATCGTCCCGCCGATCGCCTCGGCCAGGGCGCGCTTGTCGGCTAGTCCCATGAAGCGGTCGATGTCGGCCTTGAGCGCCGGCGGGGTGCGCCGGTCGATCCCGGCCTGGTCCATGAAGGCGGTACGATAGTCGCGAAGCTTGGCTTCGTTAGACCCAGCCGTCGCATCCGACTTGGCGAGGTCGGCGAACAGCGCGTCGAGCCGCTTTTCCAGTTCCTGCTGGGTCACCAGGCTGGAGCTGATCGAGCCTCGGTCGGCCGGGATCTCGCTGTTCTTGAACCAGTTGCCGTTGGCGTAGAGGAAGAAGTCGTCGCCCGGCTTCACGCTCTTGTCCATCGCCGCCAGGTTGAGGCCGGACTTTCCGGCTTCGGTCGCTTCGACCTGGTTGCCGCCCTCGCCGCTCCTGCAGGCGGCGGCGGTGAGCGAAAGTCCGGCGCTGGCGAGCAGCAGCGCGATGATCCTGGTCCGCATATTGGTCTCCCTGTGCGCAGCAGTCTCATGCCGCCGCTTTGCAAGTCGCATCGGGGACGCTACGCGCGGTTTTCCAGAAGGTTTCGACAAACGGGGATGTGACAGGCATGAGCGCACCGCGGCTCGATACGAAGATCGACCTGTCATCCGAGGAATCGCGCGCCCGCGCCGCGCACAACCGCGGCCTTGCCGAGAAGCTGCGCAAGGACGTCGCCAAGGCAGCCAGGGGTGGCAATGAGAAATCGCGCGAGCGCCACATCTCGCGGGGTAAGCTGCTTCCCCGCGACCGGGTCGAGCGGCTGCTCGATCCCGGCTCGCCGTTCCTCGAGATCGGCCAGCTCGCCGCCTGCGATCTCTATCATCGCGAGGTGCCGGGCGCGGGGATGATCGCCGGCATCGGCCGCGTCTCGGGACGCCAGGTGATGATCGTCGCCAATGACGCGACGGTGAAGGGCGGCACTTACTACCCGATGACGGTCAAGAAGCATCTCCGCGCGCAGGAGATCGCCGAGGCCAACCGGCTGCCGTGCATTTACCTGGTCGATTCAGGCGGCGCCAACCTGCCGCACCAGGCCGAGGTTTTCCCCGACCGCGACCACTTCGGCCGCATTTTCTACAACCAGGCCAATATGAGCGCGAAGGGCATCGCCCAGATCGCCTGCGTGATGGGCAGCTGCACCGCCGGTGGCGCCTATGTCCCGGCGATGAGCGATGAGAGCGTCATCGTCCGCAACCAGGGCACCATCTTCCTCGCCGGCCCGCCGCTGGTGAAAGCCGCGACGGGGGAAGAGATCAGCGCCGAGGAGCTGGGCGGCGGGGATCTGCATGCGCGCAAGTCGGGCGTGGTCGACCATCTCGCCGAAAATGACGAGCATGCGCTGACCATCGTCCGCGACATCGTCTCCCATCTGGGGGGCGAAGCGGACGCCGGGATCGAGCTTCGTGAGCCGCGGCCGCCGCTGTACGACGCCGAAGAGCTTTACTCGATCATCCCCGAGGACGTCCGGGCGCCCTATGACGTGCACGAGGTCATCGCCCGGATCGTCGATGCCTCCGAGTTCCACGAGTTCAAGCCGCTGTTCGGCTCCTCGCTGGTGTGCGGCTTCGCCCATATCTGGGGCATGCCGGTCGCGATCCTCGCCAACAATGGCGTGCTGTTCAGCGAGAGCGCGGTCAAGGGCGCGCACTTCATCGAGCTCGCCTGCCAGCGGCGCATTCCCCTGCTGTTCCTGCAGAACATCTCGGGCTTCATGGTCGGCGGCAAATATGAGGCGGAGGGCATCGCCAAGCATGGCGCCAAATTGGTCACCGCGGTCGCCACCGCAACCGTGCCCAAGGTCACCATCCTGATCGGCGGCAGCTTCGGCGCCGGCAATTACGGCATGTGCGGCCGCGCCTACTCGCCCCGCTTCCTGTTCACCTGGCCCAACAGCCGGATCAGCGTGATGGGCGGCGAGCAAGCGGCGAGCGTGCTTGCCACCGTCCACGCCGACGCGGCCAATTGGACGCCCGAGGAGGCCGAGGCGTTCAAGCAGCCGATCCGCGATGATTATGAAGCGCAGGGCAACCCCTGGCACGCCACCGCGCGGCTGTGGGACGACGGCATCATCGACCCGGTCCAGACGCGGGATGTGCTGGGACTGGCGTTCGCGGCTTGTTTGAACGCCCCGATCCCGGAGCGGCCGCAGTTCGGCGTGTTCAGGATGTGACGATGGAGCGAGGCAGGAAAATCCTCCCCGGCACGGGGAGGGGGACCATGCGGAGCATGGTGGAGGGGCTGCACCAACGCTGGAGAAGCCCCTCCGTCAGCGCTACGCGCTGCTACCTCCCCGTGCCGGGGAGGAGTTAGATGCTATCCGGCCCTGGCGCGACGATTGGGAAGGCGCGACAGCTTCGAAGGAAAATGTCGCTGCCTGAAGTCATTCTGTGGAATGAACTCCGGCGTCGGCCGGCTGGGCTCAAGTTTCGACGGCAACACCCAGCCGGTCCGTACATTCTCGACTTTGCCTGCTTAACAACGCGTCTGGCGATCGAGATTGACGGCAGCGGTCATGATCTTCGTAGCCATCATGACGAAGCAAGGGACGAATGGCTAGCCAATCAGGGATTCTTGACGATGCGAATTGCGGCGAACGACGTGCTGCGGGATTTGGACGCAGTGATGCGTGGGATTTTGGCGCGATGTCAGACGGCCGCACAGCCCCTCCACCAGCCTTCGGCTGGTCCCCCTCCCCGTGCCGGGGAGGATTTGGCGTGACCCGCACCAACTGGACCCGCGCTGAGATCGCAGCGCTGTTCGACCTGCCGTTCACCGAGCTCGTTTTCCGCGCCGCGGAGGTGCATCGCGCCAACCACTCGGCAGGCGAGGTGCAGCTGTGCACCCTGCTGTCGATCAAGACCGGGGGCTGCCCGGAGGACTGCGGCTATTGCTCGCAGTCGGCACACGCCAAGACCGGGCTCAAGGCCGAAAAGCTGATGGACGTGGACGCGGTGTTGGCCGCGGCGGCTGAGGCCAAGGCCCACGGCTCGCAGCGCTTCTGCATGGGCGCGGCGTGGCGTGAGCCTAAGGATCGCGACATGGGCAAGGTCTGCGCCATGGTGGCGGGCGTGAAGGCGATGGGGCTGGAGACCTGCATGACGCTCGGCATGCTGAACGGGGAGCAGGCGAGGGCGCTCAAGGACGCCGGCCTCGACTATTACAATCACAACATCGACACCTCGCCCGAACATTATGGCGAGATCATCACCACGCGGACCTTCCAGGAGCGGCTCGACACGCTGGAGGAAGTGCGTGAGGCGGGGATCAGCGTCTGCTGCGGCGGGATCGTCGGCATGGGCGAGAGCCGCGACGACCGCGTCGGCTTCATCCACGCGCTGGCGACGCTTCCGCGCCACCCCGAAAGCGTGCCGATCAATGCGTTGGT
>DASTCB010000093.1:0-19953 GCA_035711585.1 Sphingomicrobium sp. | reverse complement strand
CGGATTCCGCCGGCGACGACATTGCGGCGCACATCTGGGATCAGGGCACGCACCTCGGCTTCGTCGAGCGTCGGTCGTTGCGCCGGCGCGGCGCTGCAGGGGTCGCCGAGCAGGCTGCGATAGGCCTGGCTGCCGGACTTCTCCCACATGTCCCGGCTCCAGTCCTCCACCGTGCCTCCAGCGATCCGATCGCGATCGGACGGGGCGACCTCGGCCAGGAGCGCCGCTGCCCCGGCCGGCGGCGTCGAGATCGCACGTTCGGCAAGCCAGCCGTCCCAGATGCCATGCAGATTGGCCCGCCCGCCGATCACGCCATAGTTGGCCGCGACCCGGTTGCCGCCGAGATCGCCATGATCGCCCGCATGCATCGGCTGGTGGAGATCGCCGACGAAATGGATGAGAAATGCCAGTGCCGTCAGCCGTTCGCGCGTCGGTACCGACTTGTCGGCCACCAGCCGCGCGGTCCGTTCGATCTGCGCCGAGACACAATTGCCGTCCTTGCAGGCAGCCTTGAGGTCGAACGGCCTGCACACGTCGACGTTCTGATAGTGCCAGCTGTAAGCGTAACTAAACCGGTCGCCCAACGGCTTGATGCAATCTGCCCAGACGCTCGCCTCCTCGATGGTAGCGACCGGACAGTCTGGCGTTTCCAGCAGCCGCCCCTGACGAAGCAGTGCCGCCACCTCGGCGCGCGTGTCGGGCCGCATCTGCAACCAGGCGATGCGCGCGACTGTCTCATGCCCATATTCCCAATAGGCATGGGCGGGCGCGGCGAAGGAGAACAGGGCTAGGAGACCGCAAAGCGCGGCCAGCAGGCGATTCGGCATGGCAAGCTCCTAGCCGAATTCTCGACGCAATTTAGCTATTGATCGATCGCGGCCCGGCGAGACGTGCTTAACCTTAGAATGCGCGCCCTGAACACCGCCTTGGGGCGCTGGTTGAGCGGCCAGGTTCCTACTGCCCGTTCAAAAGCAGCTTCGCCCCGAAGAATGCCACCAGGCCGGCCCCAATCCCTAAACTAATGGTCGCAAGCGTGGTGGCGCCGCCCAAAGTCGAACCGGCAAACCCTCCGTTCTGATTGCCGCCACCCGGGTCGACCGGCACATAGTTGGTGCTCGTCGGGTTGCTTTTGTCGACCAGGTTCAAGGTAAACCAGAATTCCTCGACTTTCATGTCCATGTTGATGACGTCAATCCATTCGCCGTTCGAGTCCATGTCATCAATCCAGATCACGTCCGACATGTCATGAATGGCGGAGGTAGGACAGTTGCCGGGGCCAGTTCCTTTCTTGACCCACAAGGCGTCATCCAAGTTGGGAGTGAATCGGAGCGGCGAGCTTCCGAAGCCCCTGATGTCGAACCGGATGCGATAATGATCGACCTTCCGCATCTTATCGGCGTTCTTGTTGAAAATGAGCAATTGGTCCGACGGCAGCGGATTGCCGTTGCGGTCGGCCAGTACTGGACTTCCCTTAGGGGGGCCTCCAATCCCTGCTTCCACAATCTGATATTTTCGATCGACATGTCCCATCGCTCCCTCCCTTTCCTTTAGGCCTTTAGCCGGTACCCGATCTTCGTCAGGCGAGCGTCGATTGCGCGCGCTTCTTCGGTTCGTCCGAGGCGGTCCAGGATTCCGGCTCGTTCGTGCATCTCCATGGGGCGTTCGGGCGCGCTGCGCGGAAGCTGGGCAAGTCCCTCGACCCAAGCCGCCCTTGCCGCGGAAGGATCGCCCATCCGCTGCCGTATGTCGCCCAGCAGCCGGTACATCGACGCGATGCGGTAACGGACGCTGACCGGATCGGGCCGAAGTTCGGTCTTGGCCGATCCGAGCGCCTGGCGGGCGAGCGTCAAGGCTTCAGCCGTCGTTCCTGTCCTGAGGGCGAGGCGCGACTTCATGGCCAGGCAATCGGTCCGCAGATGGCGCCACGATCCACCGGGGTCGCGAGCCCGAACCTGCGCCGCCAGCCGACAGCCGGCGGCGGCATCGGCAACCGCTTCGGCCGTTTGGCCGAGCGAAAGCTGGGTCTTGGCAAGTTCAAGCCGTGCCTGCGCCGCAAGGCCTTTCCACAACATGTTGTCAGGCTCGATCGGGATCAGGCGGTCGGCCTCGCCGACGGCCAGGCGGAATTGTTCGATCCCGCGTTCGGGCCGGCCCAAAGCGGTATAGAGGATACCGAGCCCCTGACGCGCAGGGATGAGCTCGCGCCGGAGCTCGACATTCGTGCCGCCCGCCGCGTCGAGGCCATGAATCTGCCGTTCGCGAAGGCGAACCGCGGCATCCAGGCGGCCTAGGTCACGTTCGGCATCGGCCGACCAGGCGAGGATGGTCGACAGTTCCCTTTGGTAATCCGGATTGCCGGGCTCAATGGATGCCAGGCTCTCCATTGGACGCAGGGCTCGGGCGAATTGCTGCGCGGCTTCCGCGAAGCGGCGCTGACTGCGAAGCACGATACCGATGTTTTCCTCGGCATAGAGCACCTCCATTCGCCACCGCAGATTATTGGGCTCAATTGCCGCCATCCGGTCCGCAAGCCGCTTATACTCGCGGTAGGCCGCTTCCGCCTGGTCCGTTTTGCCGCGATAGCGCGCGATTTCACCGACCCAGAATACATTCTGGGCATGGTCGAAGAGGCGCTGCGGATCATCAGGATCGCGGCGGACGGCCTCGTTGGTTCCCGCCATGGCTTGACGATAAAGGCGCGCCGAAGTGTCGAAATCGCCCCGGAGGTAGGCGACTTGCGCCGTTAGATTGAGCGCCTGGGCCCGCTGCAGCAGGGCCGCGTCGCTGAGCCCCGACGTATCCTGCTTGCTGTAATAGTCGAGCACGCGCGCTCCGACTCCATCGAGCGCATCGAGCCGGCCAATTGGCTCCAGCTTTTGTCGGAGTTCTCCGACCATGAAGGCGACAAGCCCTTCCGCCTCGCGCCGCTGATCCCGAGCGGCGTCGCGGGCGTCGATGGCGGTGTAGGCGAGCCCGCTGGCAACCAGCATGCCCGCCACCGAAGCCGCCGTGATCGCGTAGAGGCGCCTACGCCAGCGCTGCGCCTCGCGCTGGGCAAGCTCGTCGAGGCCCACTCCCAACATCCCGGCGGCAATCTTGAGCAGGCCCATCCTGCGCCCGTCGCCTTCCTCGCGAAGGTCGGCGGCGATCGGCTCGGCGGGCTGGGTGGTGGGGCGGCCCAGACTGTCAAAGTGGATTCTCAGGGAGGGGGGAAAACATTCCTCGCTTTCCCGACCCGGCATGCCGCTGGCGAATGGCTCTCCCTCGATGATTGCCGCCAGCACGCGGTCATCCCGATGCAACCGCTTGAAGCAGGCTATTTCCTTGTCGATCCATCGGGAATTGGCGGCGGCCGGCGAGCAAAGCACGATCAGGAAGCGCGATCCGGCGATTGCATCCTCGATTTCTTCTCCCAGATCGCTTGCCGCAGCCAGCTCGTGGCGGTCGCGGAAGATGGGCGCCAGGCGCTTGGGGATCGGCCCCTGCTCGGTCAGCTTGCCGACCAGTCGGCTGGGAACGTGGAACTCCTCCAGCTCTTCGTGGAGCCAGGAGGCAATCTCCGAATCCTGGTGGCTGTAGCTGAGGAAAGCCATGTAGCGGAGGTGGGGTGATGGCCGCCGTGCGCGGGAGGAAGCTCCGCGGATTGAGCGCGTCAGTTGGGCAAGCTCAGTCATCAGCCACCCCGCTTCCCAAGTCCGTCGACCCGCCATTAACATGACAGAAGGATTACGGCGACTCCGACTTTGCCTTGGCCGCATCCACCCGCGCGACTATATGGCCGCCATGTCCGATATTCGTCCGTGGCGCACCATCGAGCGCCGCCAGTCGCGCCAGATCATGGTCGGCAGTGTCGCCGTCGGCGGCGGCGCGCCCGTGACCGTTCAGACCATGACCAACACGCCGACGTCCGACGCCCGGGCGACGATCGACCAGATCCGCCGCTGCGAGGAAGCGGGCGCGGACATCATCCGCGTCTCCTGTCCCGACGTCGAATCGACCGCTGCGCTGAAGGAGATCGTGCGGGCGGCCAAGGTGCCGATCGTCGCCGACATCCACTTCCACTACAAGCGGGCGCTGGAAGCGGCGGACGCGGGCGCGGCGTGCCTGCGCATCAACCCCGGCAACATCGGGTCGGCCGAGCGGGTGCGCGAGGTGGTCAATGCCGCCAAGGCCAACGGCTGTGCGATCCGCATCGGTGTCAATGCGGGCAGTCTCGAAAAAGACCTGCTCGAAAAATTTGGCGAGCCGTGCCCCGAGGCGCTCGTCGAGAGTGCGCTCGACCATATCCGCCTGCTCGAGGAGCATGACTTCCACGAGTATAAGGTGGCGGTGAAGGCCAGCGACCTGTTCCTCGCCGTCGCCGCCTATCAGCAGCTCGCCGATCAGGTTGATTGCCCCCTCCATCTTGGCATTACCGAGGCGGGCGGGTTCGTCGGTGGAACGGTCAAGTCGGCGATCGGCATCGGCTCGCTTCTTTGGGCAGGCATCGGCGACACGATCCGCGTCTCCCTATCGGCAGAGCCGGAAGAGGAAGTCAGGGTCGGCTATGAGATCCTGAAGGCGCTAGGTATCCGCAACCGCGGTGTCCGGGTCGTCTCCTGCCCCAGCTGCGCCCGCCAGGGGTTCGACGTCATCCGCACCGTCCAGACGCTCGAGGAGCGGTTGCAGCATATCAAGACCCCGATGTCGCTGTCGGTGCTGGGCTGCGTGGTCAACGGGCCGGGCGAGGCGCGCGAGACCGACATCGGCATCACCGGCGGGGGCCAGGGAAAGCATATGGTTTATCTGTCAGGCGTGACCGACCATCATGTCCAGGACGCCGACATGATCGACCATATCGTCCGGCTGGTCGAGGAGAAGGCGGCCGAGATAGAAACCAGCCTTAAGGCTCCCACGCTCGACGCGGCCGAATAAGGCTTTGCTAACCGGTTTCGGGTTATCCGAAGCGGATGCGCGCTTTCATTGCCGTCATTGTTGCTGGCCTGATCATCGGCCTTCTTTGGCCCTCGGGCGATCGGACAACCGTTACGAGCGCCTCCGCAGCGTCGGGAGAACGCCGCGAGACGGTGATTGAGCGCGAAGGGAACGGCCATTTCTACACCCATGCCAAGGTCAACGACGCCGAGCTGATCCACTTCGTTGTCGATACCGGGGCGACCGTCGTCGCGTTGACGGTCGAAGATGCCGAGCGCCTCGGAATTCCATTCGATCCAGCCGAGTTCACCGTGGTCGGCGAGGGCGCCAGCGGACTGGTTCGCGGCAAGGACATCATGCTGAAAAGCGTCGAGGTCGAGGGCAAGCGGGTCGAGGATGTCCGCGGCGTCATCCTCGAAGGGTCGCGCCTGTCCCTGCTCGGCCAGGCTTATCTGTCGCGGATGGGCGAGGTCGAGATGTCGGGCGACTATATGGTTCTCAAATAAAACTGGGACGCTAAAGGCGCGCAATGGATTCGCGCCCCCATTCCCCACTGATCGTGTTCCTCGTCGGAATGGCCGGCATCGCCACCTTTTCCGCCATGGACGCGGTGATGAAGGGGCTGGTGCTTGCGCTGGGCACCTTCACGACCCTGTTTTGGAGGAGCCTCGCCGGTACGGCGATGGCCGGCGCTCTGTTCGCCAGAAACCCTAAGTGGCCCGATCGGCTCACCATGAGGATTCACCTTGCCCGGGGAGTCCTCGGCTCCGGCATGGCGGTGCTGTTCTTCTGGGGCTTGGCACGGGTGCCGATAGCGCAGGCGATCGCGCTGGCGTTCATCGCGCCGCTTATCGCGCTCTATCTGGCAGCGGTGGTGCTGAAGGAGGAGGTCGGTCCGAGGATTATCGGGGCGTCGATCATCGCATTTTGCGGGGTGATCGTCATCCTAATCGGCCAGGCGAAGGCGGACCTGGGCCGCGATGCGCTGATCGGGAGCCTGGCGATCCTTGCCTCCGCGGTCTGCTACGCGATCAACATCATTCTGATGCGGCGGCAGGCGCTTGCCGCCAGTCCGGTGGAAGTCGGCTTCTTCCAGAGTCTGATCATGGCGACTTGCCTGCTATTGGCGCTGCCCCTTCTTGGTACCCGCGTACCGCCCCTCGATCAGGTACCGATGATTCTGCTGGCCGCCGCGCTAGCCACCGCCTCGCTGCTGCTACTGTCATGGGCCTATGCCCGGGCAGAGGCTAGCTATCTGGCGACTACTGAATATACGAGCTTTCTGTGGGCCGCGCTGCTCGGCTGGATTTTCTTCCGCGAGCAGGTTTCGCTTTATACGCTCGCGGGCGCGGCGCTCATCGTCGCCGGCTGTATCCTGGCCGCGCGGCGGCCCGAGGAGGCAAGCCCAGCATTGGAGGCGGCAACCTAATGGCTTGGTTCTGGCTGATCCTGGGGGGCCTGTTCGAGGTAGGGTTCACCACCGCGCTGCGCTTCGTCGACGGGTTCAAGAACGTGCCGTGGACCCTCGCCTTCCTGGTTTCGGTAACGCTCAGCATGGGGCTGCTCGAGCTGGCGGCCCGGACCATCCCGATGGGCACCGCCTATGCGGTGTGGGGTGGGATCGGCGCGGTCGGAACGGTCATCGTGGGCATGGCCTTCTTCAGCGAACCGACCACGACCATCCGGATGCTGCTGATCCTGGGCATCGTAGCCTGCATCGCCGCCTTGAAACTTACGGCCTGACCGGCTCGAGCAACGGCGCGATCCGCGGCGACTGCTCGATTGATGGCAGGAAGGCCGGCGTCGGGAACCCGCCGCGCGCGTTTTCGTAGGCATAGCCGAGCGACAATATCAGGGCGTCCGACCATTTCGGCCCGATGAAGCTGAGGCCGACCGGCAGTCCCTTCACCATCCCCATCGGCACAGTCAGGTGCGGATAGCCGGCAACCGCCGCCAGGCTGCCAGCGCCGCCGCCCGAAATCTGGTCGCCGTTCACGGCGTCGATCTTCCACGCCGGGGGCATGGTCGGCCCGACCAGCGCATCCAGCCGATGCTGCTTCAGAAACCGGTCGATGCCGTTCGGTCCCGCGGCTTCGAAGCTTGCCTTGCGCGCCTTGCGATATTCGGGATCCAACAGGCCCTTGGTCGCCTCTGCCTTCTCGAATATGTCCTGGCCGAACAGCGACAATTCGGCCTCGGCATTGGCCTTGTTGAAGGCGATCACCTCGGCCAGGCTGCGGACCGGAATCGGGGCGGGGCTCGACCGCAAATAATCGTTCAGCCCGGCCTTGAATTCGGTCAGCAGCACCTTGAATTCGTTGGCGCCGATCTCCTTGTCGTCGAACTCCTTGATCTCGACGAGAATCGCGCCCCGCTCGCGCAAGACGGCGAGCGCGGCTTCGAAGGCGTCATCGGTTCCGAAGCCGGAGGCGAACCGCATCACGCCGATCCGTTTCCCTGAGAGCGCTTGCACGTCCAGCTGGCGGCCATAGTCGGTCTTCCGGCTGTCGGCTTCGGCCGTCGCCAGGTCGGCGGGGTCGCTTCCGGCGATGATCGTCAGCAACTCCGCTGCCTGTCGCACGGTGCGGGTCATCGGCCCCGCTGTGTCCTGGCTCGCGCTGATCGGCACGATATGGGTGCGGCTGACCAGGCCGACGGTCGGCTTGAGCCCGACGATGCCGTTGATCGCTGCGGGGCAGGTGATCGACCCGTCGGTCTCGGTTCCGACCGCGTGCATGACGATCCCGGCGGCCACGGCCGCGGCGCTTCCGCTCGACGATCCGCATGGATTGCGGTCGAGGGCGTGCGGGTTTCGGGTCTGGCCGCCAATCGCGCTCCAGCCGGAGATGCTGTTTGAGGAGCGGATGTTGGCCCATTCGCTGAGGTTGGCCTTGCCAAGGATGATCGCGCCCGCCGACCGCAACCGCGCCACCAGCGGCGCATCGCGGCCCGTGACATTGTCCTTGAGCGCCAGGCTTCCCGCGGTGGTCGCCAGTGGACCCGACGTCTCGATATTGTCCTTGATCAGGACCGGGATTCCGCCCAGCGGATTGAAGGGGCGATGATCGTCCGCATGTCTCGCCTGTTCGATCGCGGTGGGGTCGACGGCGATGACCGCGCCAAGTTGCGGATCAAGCCGCTTGATCGTCGCCAGCGCGGTTAAAGTCCTTGCTTCGGGCATGCGCAGCGGCACGACCTTGAACGGAGCGCTTCGAGGGGCGGCTGGAGCCAGCGGAGCGCCTTGGTTCGGCGTCGATGCGCAGCCCGCCAGAAGCACCGCAATCGCCAATGCGATTCTGCCGTTCGTCATGGAACTGCGCCCCCTTCGTCGAACATGGCGACCCAGTCATGACAGCTTCATCTTTTCGCCGCCAGCGAGGAGCGAGTTTCATTATCCAGAGTTTCGGACTGTTCATGACTCGCCGCGTACCCCTCACCATCGTTCTGCTTTCATCGGCTGCTTCCTTTCCTGCCCTGGCGCAGGAATCAGCGCCTGCCGAGGCAACGACGGCCGGAGCCGAGCCGGTCGACGAGTTTGCCGAAGATGAATTCGACGGCGAGGAGATCGTCGTCCAGGGGCAAAGGCCGCGCGGCTCGGTGATCGGCGACATCCCCGCCGAGAATGTGCTGAATCCGCGCGACATCCGTGCCACCGGCGCGACCAGCATCAGCGAGCTGCTGGATTCCGTCGCGTCGCAAACCGGCAGCGCGCGCGGGCGCGGCGGCGGACGGCCGATCGTGCTTCTGAACGGCCAGCGGATTTCCGGCTTCCGTGAGATCCGCGACCTTCCGCCCGAGGCGATCGAGCGGATGGAGATCCTGCCCGAGGAAGTCGCGCTCAAATATGGCTATGCCGCCGACCAGCGCGTGGTGAACATCGTGCTTCGCCGCCGCTTCAACTCGACCGAGGTCGAGCTGCGCGGCCGGGGCGCAACCGACGGCGGCTATGTCGCCGGGCAAGCCGAGGCCGGCAGGCTGATCATCGCCGAGGGCACGCGCACCTCGATCGATTTCCGGGCAGAGGGCAATTCGCCACTGTTCGAGGATGAGCGCAACATCGTCCTGCAGCCGGTGGAAAGCCAGCCCGAAGAGGTCGACCCGCGCCCGTTCCGCACGCTGGTCGGATCGAACAGCACATACCGACTGACCGGAACCCACAACCGGACGATCCTCGGCGATGTCTCGGCGACCGTGAATGCCGAGGCGGAACGCACCAAGGGCACATCCGGCTTCGGAGTCCCGACTGGAACGCTCGATGACGGCGGCACCGACATCTTGCGCGCCTTTCCGGAGGAGGGTCCGTTGACCCGCCGCTCGACCAGCGACAGCTTTGCGCTTGGATCCGCACTCAACTGGCAGGAGGGCAAGTGGCGCCTGTCGTCGACCGGCAACGCCGAATATACGCACAGCGTCACCCGCACCGACAATGGGCCCGACCTTGGCGCCGCCCAGGCGCGGCTAGACGCCGGCGATCCGACCTTCGATCCGCTCGGCGAGCTCGGCCCGATCGATTTCCTGCCCGGGGACCGCAGCCGGTCCAACCGCTATTCGCTGGGACTGGACGGCACGGCGAACGGCCCCCTGTTCGCGCTTCCCGCCGGCGAGGCCAACGTGACCTTCAAGCTGGCCGCCGGCTCGACGGGGATCGACAGCGAGTCGACCGTCGATGGCCTGAGCGCGGAATCGGATCTCCATCGCAACAGCCTGCTGGGGTCCGCCAATCTCGACCTGCCGATTACCAGGCGCAGTGCGTCGATCGGGCGCCTGACCGCCAATGCCAATGCGCAGCTGACCGAGCTCAGCGATTTCGGAACGCTGACCTCGGTTGGTGCGGGCCTCAACTGGTCGCCGGTTGAACGTGTCAACCTCAACGCCAGCTGGACGCGCGAAGAAGGCGCGCCCTCCCTGCAGCAATTGGGCGACCCGCTGGTCGAAACGCCCGGAATCGCTTTTTTCGATTTCGCGAGCGGCGAGACGGTGCTGGTGACGACGATCACGGGCGGCAATCCGGAATTGCTGGCCGATTCCCGCAACGTGCTGAAAATCGGCGGCAACTGGCAGCCGTTCGAGGAGATCGACCTTCGCCTGCGCGCCGAATATGTGAGGCAGGCGATCGACAACCCGCAGGCCAGCTTTCCGGCCGCCAGCGATGCGCTGGAGGAGGCATTCCCTGGCCGCTTCGTTCGCGGTCCTTGCACGCCGGACCCGTGCAGGGGCCCGCTGCTCAGCGTCGACCTCCGGCCTGTCAATTTTGAAAAGGCCCGCAAGGACACGTTGCGCTGGGGCTTCAACTTCACCAAGCCGCTCCCGTCGAAGCCACCGTCGCAGGCCGCCGTCGCCGCCTTTCGCGAGCGCTTCGCGGCCCAGCGCGCCCGGCAAGGCGATCCAGCGCCGCCGCCGCCCCCAGAGGGTAGCGAAACCCGCCAGCGGAGCGATGGCCAGGGCGGATTTCGAATGCGCGGCTTCGGCGGGCGCGGCGGGCGCCAGGGCGGGCGGCTGACCTTCTCGCTGACCCATCAGCTCAACCTGGTCGACGAAGTGACCATCGCACCGGGCCTGCCCAAGCTTGACTATCTCGACGGCGAGCCGGTCAGCTCACTGGGCGGCCGGCCGCGGCACGAGGTGCAGTTCGAGAGTGGCTATTACAACAATGGCTATGGGGCACGGCTGCAGGGCAATTGGCGCAGCGGGACGACGGTCGAAAGCAGCTCGGGCGACCTCAAATTCTCGCCCTATTTCGACCTTGACCTGCGCCTGTTCGCCAATCTGGGCGAGAATTTCGAGCTGGTGTCGAAAAATCCCTTCTTCCGCGGTGCTTCGCTGCGGCTCGACGTCGATAATATCCTTAACAACCGGCCCAAGGCTCGCGACCCCAGCGGGATGACCCCGCTCAGCTATCAGCCCGACCTGCTCGAGCCGGTCGGACGGACGATCGGGATCACCTTCCGCAAGCTGTTCATCCCCCGCCGCTTCTTCCAGCAGCGGAGAGAGCGGCCCGCGAGCTAGGCCGGGACCTTCTCGGACTTCGCCATCTCGATCGACCTCAGCACCACCTGGCGCGCGGCCTCGGCATTGCCCCATTTGCCGACCCGCACCCACTTCTCGGCTTCCAGGTCCTTATAGTGGGTGAAGAAATGCTCGATCTGCTCGACCACGATCGGCGGAAGGTCGGTAAATTCGGCGACGTCCTTGTAATAGGGCGAAATCTTGGTGACAGGCACGGCGAGGATCTTCTCGTCCCCGCCGGCTTCGTCCTCCAGATAGAGGACGCCAACCGGGCGGCAGGCGATCACCGTGCCGGGAAACAGGGTCCAGCGGGTCATCACCAGCACGTCGAGCGGGTCGCCATCGTCGCACAGCGTCTGCGGGATGAAGCCATAGTTGCACGGATAGCGCATCGGCGTGTGCAGGATGCGGTCGACGAAGATCGCGCCGCTCGGCTTGTCGAACTCATATTTGACGGGCTCGCCGCCGATCGGGACTTCGATGAGCACGTTGATGCTGTGCGGGACGTCGGTTCCCGAGGGGATCAGGTCGATTCTCATGATGGCCGCGCCTCTAGCGGCGCATCGTCATCAAAGCCACCCCCCTCGGGACTCACCCGATTTGCCGAGTCGCCCGGTTGCGGCAGATCGCCGCGATCGGCGAACAGGGAGGTCAATCATGAATGCCATGACCCAAAAGGGCGTTGCGGAGTTCCTCGGCGCCTTCTGGCTGGTTCTGGGCGGTTGCGGCAGCGCCGTGCTGGCGGCGGCGTTCCCGGACGTGGGGATCGGGCTGCTCGGAGTGGCGCTTGCCTTTGGCCTGACGGTAGTGACCATGGCCTATGCCATCGGCCATATCTCCGGCTGCCACTTGAACCCGGCGGTGACGGTCGGGCTGTGGGCCGGCGGCCGGTTCAGCGCCAGGGACATGCCGCTCTACATCATTGCACAAGTGCTGGGTGCGATTGCGGCGGCGTACACGCTTTACATCATTGCCAGCGGACAGCCCGGCTTCGTGCTCGAACCGAACGGCCTGGCCGTGAACGGCGTCGATGCCCATTCTCCAGGCGGCTACTCGCTCCAAGCGGGGGTCATCACGGAAGTAGTGATGACCGCCTTCTTCCTGCTGGTGATCATGGGCGCGACGCACAGCCGGGCCCCGGCTGGTTTCGCGCCCCTCGCGATTGGCCTGGGCCTGACCTTGATCCACCTCATCTCGATCCCGGTGACCAACACCTCGGTCAATCCGGCGCGAAGCACCGGGCCGGCGCTGGTCGTCGGCGGGCTGGCGCTCCAGCAGCTGTGGATCTTCTGGGTGGCGCCGATCGCCGGGGCGATCATTGGCGGTGGCCTCTATCGCTGGCTGCTTCCCGACGCGGCGCAGCGGCCCGACATCGAGGGCGATCCGGTGGCCTGATTCGCCTGGCGCCGGGCGGTAGTTGGCGAATGAACGACGAGCCGCTATCGCCCGAGCCGAATGGCGAAGATTCCGCAGCCCGTCAGGGGCACGCAAAGCCTGCTTGGAGAAGAGGCCGACCGCTTCCATGAAGTGGTCGCCGCCTTCGATCGCGTCCGCCGCCTATACGGCTTCAAACGGGTCGAGGTGCCGCTGATCGAGCCCACGGCGGTGTTCGCCCGGACGATGGGCGAGACCACCGATGTCGTGTCCAAGGAAATGTACTCGTTCGAGGACCGCTCGGGCGATTCGATCACGCTGAGGCCGGAATTCACCGCTGGCATCTGCCGCGCTTATCTGAGCGAGGGGTGGCAGCAATATGCGCCGCTCAAGGTGGCGACCCATGGCGCCGCCTTCCGCTATGAGCGGCCCCAGAAGGGCCGCTATCGCCAGTTCCACCAGCTCGACGCGGAAATCATCGGCGCCGCCGAGCCGCAGGCGGATGTGGAGATACTCGCGCTGGGCGCGCAGCTGCTGAGCGAGCTCGGCATCGAGGGTGTGACGCTCAAGCTCAACACGCTGGGCGATGCCGAGAGCCGGGACGCCTGGCGGGCCACGCTGGTCGAGCATTTCTCGTCGTACCGCGACCAGCTTTCCGAGGACAGCCGGGAGCGGCTGGAGAAGAACCCGCTGCGGATTCTCGACAGCAAGGACCCGCGCGACCGGCAGTTCGTCGACAGCGCGCCGGCCATGAAACTGTCCACCGAATCCGAGGAATTCTTCGGCAAGGTGCGCGAGGGGCTGGAGGCGGCAGGCGTCGCCTATCAGCTCGACCCGCACCTGGTCCGCGGCCTCGACTATTACCGGCACACGGCGTTCGAGTTCGTCACCGACCAGCTCGGTGCGCAGGGCACGGTCATCGCCGGGGGCCGCTACGACGGGCTGGTCGAACAGCTCGGCGGCCCGCACACCCCGGCGATCGGCTGGGCGGCGGGCATAGAGCGCCTGGCGATGATGATTGACTTGCCCGCACCCGAACGGATTGACGCCGCGATCGTCATCGAGGACGAAGCGGCGCTTGATGCCGGCCTCGCCGTCGCGTCAAGGCTGCGCAAGTGTGGCCTGTCAGTCGAGCTGGTTGCCACCGGAAGCCCCCGCAAGCGGTTCGACCGGGCGGTCAGGAAGGGCGCTCGGGAGATCGTGGTGCTCGGCTTTAACGACGGCGCAATCACTCGCCGCGTAAAGTCCGATGAAGAGCCTCGCGCCGAGGCACTGCTGGCGGGCCTGTAAGCGTCATGAAAACCATCTCGCTTGACCGGATCGTCTCGATCGAGACGAAGAAGCATGAGCTGGCCGAGGCGATGGCCGCGCCCAACCTGTCGCCCGAGGATTTCGTGCGCCTGTCCAAGGAATATGCCCAGATCGAGCCGGTCGCTGCTGCCGCGCGCGAGGTCCGTCGGTTGCGCGCCGAGCTGGAGGTGCTGATCGGCCTCGCCGCGGACAATACGGCCGAGCCCGAGCTCAAGGAAATGGCCGCGATCGAGGCCGAGGAAATCAAGGAGAAGCTGCCCCTGGCCGAGCGGGCGCTGGCTCTCAGGCTGCTGCCCCGCGACGCCGCCGACGAGCGCGCGGCGATGCTCGAGGTTCGCGCCGGGACCGGCGGCGACGAGGCGGCCCTGTTCGCCGGAGATCTGCTGCGCATGTACCAGCGCTTCGCCGAAGAGCAGGGCTGGAAGTTCGAGCTGATCAGCGCCTCGTCCGCCGACGTGGGCGGCTACAAGGAAGCCGTCGCCTCGATCAGCGGCGCCGGCGTGTTCGCCAAGCTGAAGTTCGAAAGCGGCGTTCACCGCGTCCAGCGCGTGCCGGTGACCGAAAGCGGCGGGCGGATCCATACCTCGGCGGCGACCGTGGCGGTGCTGCCCGAGGCCGAGGACGTCGATGTCCACATCGACGACAAGGATTTGCGCATCGACGTCTATCGTTCGTCGGGCCCTGGCGGCCAGTCGGTCAACACCACCGACAGCGCGGTCCGGATCACCCACCTTCCGACCGGATTGGTGGTGATCCAGCAGGACGAGAAGTCGCAGCACAAGAACAAGGCGAAGGCGCTGAAGGTGCTGCGCACCCGGCTGTTCGAGATGGAGCGCGAGCGGCTCGCATCTGAACGCGCCGGCGCGCGTAAGTCGATGGTCGGGTCGGGCGACCGCTCGGAGCGGATCCGGACCTATAATTTCCCGCAGGGGCGGGTGACCGACCACCGCATCAACCTCACGCTGCACAAGCTCGATGCGATTCTCGAAGGGCCCGGCCTCGGCGAACTGGTCAGTGCGCTGATCGCCGAGGATGAGGCAGAGCGGCTGTCGAGCCTGGAAGAGGCGTGACCTCGATCCCTCGCGCCCTCGGCCGCGCGACCGAGGAGCTCAGCAGGGCGAGCGATACGCCCCGCCTCGACGCCGAGCTGTTGATGGCCGCGGCGCTCGGCATCGGCCGCGACCGGCTGATCCTCGACAGTCCCAAGGGGCAGGCGCCCGACAATTTTTTCGATTTTATCGAGCGTCGGGCGATGGGCGAGCCGGTCGCCTATATCACCGGCCACCGCGCCTTCTGGACGGTCGACCTGGAAGTCGGTCCTGGCGCTCTGGTCCCGCGCCCCGACAGCGAGACGCTGATCGCCGCGGCGGTTGAGCATTTCGCCGGGACGGCCGGTCCCACGCGGATTCTCGACCTCGGTACCGGGCCAGGCACCCTGCTTCTCGCCGCGCTCGATGAATGGCCTGCAGCCACCGGGGTCGGAGTCGATGCATCCGAGGCGGCGCTGGCCTACGCCCGGCGCAACGCCCAGCGGCTCGGAATGGCAAAACGGGCGGAGTTCCGGATCGGCAATTGGGCCGAGGGGATCGATGAGCGATTCGACCTCCTCCTGTGCAATCCACCCTATGTTGCCGAGGGAGCTGAAACAGGAGCGGGCGTGACGGAATATGAGCCTCATGAGGCGTTGTTTGCCGGAGCGGAGGGCCTCGACGACTATCGCCGGCTGGCGCCGCAGGTCGGGCGATTGCTGTCGCGCGGCGGACTGGCTGCGATCGAAATCGGCTTCGACCAGGCCGACAGGGTCTCGGCGCTGTTTGCTGGCCAAGGTGCCGCGCCGGCCATTGCCTTGGACCTGGCCGGGCGCCCCCGTGCACTTCTTATCCGGGCTTCGCTTAAAAAGACTTGGAATCCGGGCCCGCCGCCATTACATCGGGATGCAGGGACGGGGCCGCTCTCACGAAAATGATGCGCCCCCCGACCGACCTCCGACGACATCGCCGCGCTCCCGCTTGAAGCGGTTGACGGCAAGGGAGGGTCGACTTGCGCCAATGGGCGCGGGCCGGTCCGCCGCGACGGAGAACCACACTTCCTAGGGAAGGAAGATTTGGGCGACCGGCATGGCCGGCGCCGGTGCGACAGGGAAACAACCAGTTGATCAACAATCGTCAGGGCGGCCGCCGTCGCGGCCGCGGTGGACAGCGCCCACAGGGCATGGCCGGCGGTCCCGGCAATCGCCAGGACAATCGCCAGCGCGGCAACGCCGCCCAGCTGCTCGAGAAATACAAGACGCTGGCGCGCGACGCGCAGCTCGCGGGCGACCGAGTCCAGACCGAATATTACCTCCAGTACGCCGATCATTATTTCCGCGTGCTCGAGGAGAATCGCTCGCGCTTCGAAGAGCAGCAGGCGCAGCGCCGCCCGCGCCGGGATGAGGATGAATATGAATCCGAATCCGACGGCGACGAGCTGGCCGTCGAAGCTGATTCGGACGACGAGGAAGGCGAGGCTGAAGCCCGCCCGCGCCAGGGCCAGGGCCAAGGACGGGAGCGCAACCGCGAACGCGGCCGGGACCGGTTTGAGCGCCGCGACCGCCGCGAGCTTCGCGGCAACGGTGCTCCTCGTGACGACCAGGCCGAGGCCGATGACGAGGGCGATGAACGCATTTCGCTCGGTGTCCTTCCTCCGCCAATCGGAGGCGAATCCGATTCCGATGAGGAAGCGGCCGCTAGCGCTCCCAAGCCGCGTCGCCGGGCCCGCAAGCCCCGCGCCGAAGATGGCGACGAGGAAATCGCCCCGGCCGCCTGACACGGCTGAAAATTGGAACCAGCGAAGGGCGGCGGGAGCGATCCGGCCGCCCTTTTCCATTTGCCGCAAGTCACAATATCGTAACAGGGCCGTCACCAACGCGTCGCGGCCCGTGGCTAGTCCGAGCCCGTCGGCGGACCCGCATGTCCGCCCAAAGGGACCTGAACCATGACCTCGAAGACTTCTCTCTATGCCGCCGCGGCGGCGACGATGCTCACCATCCCCGCCATGGCCGATGCGCGCAGCATGCGCGCGGTCGGCAGCTCGACCGTTTATCCTTTCGCCAAGCTGGCGGCGGAGCGGGTCGCACGCGCCAATCCCAAGCTTGGCGCGCCGATCATCGAATCGACGGGCACCGGCGGCGGCTTCAAGCTGTTCTGCTCGGGAATTGGCGAGCGCTTCCCCGACGTTTCCAATGCGTCGCGCCGCATGAAGGCCTCGGAGGCCAGGCAATGCGCGGCTGCTGGCGTCAAGGAAGTCACGGAAATCCAGATCGGCATTGATGGCATCGCCTTCGCCACCGCCAAGTCGACCCCTCTGTCGAACGTCACCACGCGTGACATCTACATGGCGATCGCCAAGACTCCCTTCGGCAAGCCGAACAGGGCCAGGACCTGGAAAGACGTCAATCCGAAACTGCCAGCGCTGCCAATCCGCGTCTATGGCCCGCCGCCGACGAGCGGCACGCGCGACGCCCTGACCGAGCTAATCCTCACCGCCGGGTGCGAAACCAATCCGGGAATGCAGGCGCTCGCCAAGACCGACAAGGACAAGCACAAGGCGATCTGTACCGGCGTGCGCGAAGACGGGGCGTTCATCGAAGCTGGCGAGAACGACAATCTTATCGTCCAGAAACTCGCCGCCAACGCCAATACGGTCGGCATCTTCGGCTACAGCTTCCTTGAGGAGAACGCAGGGAAGTTGAAGGGCATCAGCATCAACGGCGTCCAGCCGACCTATGCGACCATCTCCTCGTTCAAATACCCGGGCGCTCGGCCGCTCTACATCTACGTCAAGAACGCGCATGTCCGGGCGATTCCGGCGATCCGCGCCTTCGTGGCCGAGATCACCAAGGAAAGCGCCATCGGGCCGAACGGCTATATGCGTGCGCACGGGCTGGTTGCCGCTCCGGCGCCAGTTCGGGCGAGGTCCCAACAGGCGGCGCGGACCCTGACCCCGGTCAAGTTCGCCGAGCTCCAGTAATCGCAATATTGATCAAGCAAGCATGTGCGCGCCGTCTCCGCGCGGCGCGCATCCACCTCGCAAAAACGGCGAGGCTGGGGGGAAAGGGAAGAAGATGAAGTCCAGTTATTTCGTTCGCGCTCTCCTCGCGGGAAGCGCCGTGATCCTAAGCACCGCCGCCTGGGCCCAGGAGCCGGAGGCCCAGCCCGACGCGTCCGACGCAACCGCCGATGCGGCGATCGCCGAAGCCCAGCAGCTCGACGACGCCCAGGCCAAGATCGAGCTGCTCCAGGCCCAGGTCGAGGCCTTGCAGGAGTCGATCGCGCAGATCCAGGCGGCCCAGGCCAAGGCCACGCCGTCGTGGAAAGGAACTCCGCAGCTTGAGGACAAGGAGGCGGGCTGGTCGTTCAAGCCTCGCGGCCGCCTGATGTATGATTTCGCCACGGTCAGCACGCCGGGCGACTACATCAATACCGGCCTTGGCTTTTCGAACGAGCTGCGCCGCGGGCGCCTCGGCGTCGAGGGCACGATTCCCGGCGGCTTCGGCTACAAGCTGGAGCTGGACTATGCGAGCGGCGACGTCGAATTCGCCGACGCATATCTGAGCTACAAGCATGGCCCATGGGAAGTCGACGTTGGCCAACACAATAATTTCCAGTCGCTCGAGGAGCTGACCAGCTCGCTCCACACCTCGTTCATCGAGCGTGCTGCCTTTACCGACGCGTTCGGCTTTGAACGGCGGGTTGGCGCTTCGGCCCAATATTCATCGGGGCCGCTGCTCGCCCAGGCGGGTGTCTTCACCGACAGCATCGCCGACCTCAACGAAATTGGCGATGACAACAACAGCTACGGCTTCGATGGCCGCCTGGTGTACGCGCCGATGATGGGCTCGAACCAGCTTCACTTCGCGGCGTCGGGACACTACCGCGAGCTTAAGGATGCGGCGACCAGCGTCCGCTATCGCCAGCGCCCAGCGGTTCACACGACCGACATCCGCTTCGTCGACACGGGCAACCTCAGCGGCGCCGAAAAGGAAACCGGCTACGGCCTGGAGGCGGCCGGCATCTTCGGCCCGTTCCACATCGCCGGCGAAGCCTATTGGCAGAACGTATCGCGGGCCGGCTTCGAGGACCCGGCCTTCTTCGGCGGATACATCGAGGGCGGCTACTTCTTTACGGGCGAGAGCCGCGGCTACAAGGGCGGCAAGTTCGACCGCGTCAAGGTCATAAAGGGCTTCGACAAGGGGGGCTTTGGCGCGCTCAGCCTGAACCTGCGTTTCGACTATCTGGATCTGAACAGCAAGGGCATCCTCGGCGGCAAGCAGAATGCCTATCAGGCATCACTGAACTGGAAGCCGACCGACTATGTGCTGTTCGGGCTCAATTACGCACACCTGGTCTACAAGGATGCAATCGACATCGACCCCACGATCGGCGTCGACCGCGATTACAGCGTCGACATGGTCGCGCTTCGCAGCCAGATCGACTTTTAAATCTCCCCGTCGATCTGGAACATGAGGGCCTCCGTTTCGGCGGAGGCCCTTTCTTTCGACGCGCGCTCCCGCTTGATCGCCTAGGCAGGCTGGACCGGTCGGGGTCGGTGCTGCTCGTCCAGGGCGACGAAGGTGAATAGCCCCTCAGTGACCTTGATGTGGGTCGCGCCGCGGTCCCGGGTGGCGATGACCTCGATCCGGATCGCCATCGACGTCCGGCCGACCCGCTCGACCTCGGCGAAGACGCTGATCACGTCACGCAGGTGGATGGGGGCGATGAACTCCATCCGCTCGATGGCCACGGTCGCCACCGATCCGCCGGCGCGGCGCGAGGCGACGATGCCTGCGGCGATGTCCATCTGGCTTAGTACCCAGCCGCCGAAGATATGGCCGTTGGCGTTGATGTCGCTCGGACCGGGGACGACGCGCAGCACCGGGTTTTTAGGGTCGGGTGTCATTCGCATCCTTCTGTTTGTGATTCGCGGCTTGGGCGTCATGCGCCCGGCTGCTGAGGAACACGAGGGTCATCAACGCAATGCCGAGCAGCATGCTGAGACCCACGCCCAGCGCGGTGGCGATCAGCATGTGGAGCCGGATTTGCGAATCGCCCCAGGCGACCAAGACAACCGCCAGCATCGCCACCAGGGTCGAGAACAGCGCTCCCCAGCGCATGATTTTGAAGCACTGGAGTTTGATGGGTTCGAGCTGCGGGACGGGATCGGGCGTTGGCATGCCGCTTCCTTTGGCGCTTGAATCTGCGTCTTTCAACGCGCAGATGGGTTATCAGACCCAAACAGGGAGGCGGCGCTTATGATCATCGCGGCAATCCTTTCCAGCAAGGGCAGCGACGTCGCCACGGTGCTCGCGGG
>DASTCB010000092.1:0-5909 GCA_035711585.1 Sphingomicrobium sp. | reverse complement strand
CGCGACAGGGAGGAGCGAGGGGCGTTGCGCGCCTCTTCCTTGTCATCCCATGCCGTCACCCTGGCCCCGCTGGCCAGCAACGCTTCGACCGTCGCCAGCCCGCTCCGGGCAAGCCCGAGGACGGCATAATGTTTCCCGGCGAAGGCCCTGGCGGTGATCACCTGAGCTTGAGCGTCGACAATCCGGCCAGCGCCAGGATGAAGCTGATGATCCAGAAGCGGATCACCACGGTCGGCTCGCTCCAGCCCAGATGCTCGAAATGGTGATGGATCGGCGCCATCCTGAAGATGCGCTTGCCGTAGCGCTTGAACCAGAACACCTGGACGATGACGCTGACCGCCTCCAGCACGAACAGCCCGCCGACGATCACCAGCGCGAACTCATGGTGAGTCGCGACCGCGACCGCGCCGAGCGCCCCGCCCAGTGCCAGGCTGCCCGTGTCGCCCATGAACACCGCCGCCGGCGGCGCATTGAACCACAGGAAGGCGAGCCCCGCGCCGACGATCGCCAGCAGCAGCACGGTCAAATCGCCCGCCCCCTTGATGTTGGGGATGCCTAGATATTCGGCATAGATGGCGTTGCCGACCAGATAGGCGATCAGGGTGAAGGCCACCGCGGCGATGATCACCGGCATGGTGGCGAGCCCGTCGAGCCCGTCGGTCAGGTTCACCGCATTGCCGAAGGCGACGATCACGAAGGCGCCGAACGCGATGTAGAACCAGCCGAGGTCGACCACCCAGCCCTGGACGAAGGGCACGTAAAGCTGGGTGCCGCTATGCCGGACCATCAGCCAGGTGGCGAAGCCGGCGATCAGGAACTCCAGCAACAGCCGAGTCCGCCCTTTCAGGCCGGCATGATGCGCCTTCTTCACCTTGTCATAATCATCGAGGAAGCCGATCAGCCCGAAGCCCGCCGTGACCAGCAGGCAGGCCCAGACATAGGGGTTGAGCAGGTCCATCCATAAGAGGACCGAGGTCGCGACCGAGATCAGGATCAAGAGGCCGCCCATGGTCGGCGTGCCGCGCTTGGCGAGGTGGCTCTGCGGCCCGTCGGCGCGGATCGGCTGGCCCTTGCCCTGCTTGGCCCGCAGCCAGCGGATGAACACCGGCCCGAGGAACAGGCCGATCGCCAGCGCGGTCGCGGTCGCCGCACCGGCGCGGAAGCTGATGTAGCGGATCAGGTTGAGGAGGCCGGGGAATCCGAGCTGCTCGGCGATGACATAGAGCATTAGCGGCGCGACCCCTCATCCGCGGTTGCAAGCTGCATGCCCCCTGCCATCCGGTCGACCAGCTTCGCAAGCCCGATCGAGTTGGACGCCTTGACCAGCACCGCGTCGCCGGGCCGCACCAGCCGCGCCAGCAGCTCGGTCGCCTGTTCGACATCGCCCGCCCGGTCGATCGCCACCGATCCGCCCAGCGTATCCTCGAGCGGCCGCATGTCCTCGCCGACCAGGATCAGACGATCGACCTTCGCGCCGGTCACATCTTCGGCAAGGCTGGCATGAAGCTCATCCGCATGTTCGCCCAGCTCGCGCATCGGGCCGAGCACGGCGATCCGCCGCTGCACCCCCTGTTCCTCGCCCAGCGCCTTCAGGGTCGCGGCCATCGACGCCGGGTTGGCGTTGTAGCTTTCGTCGATCAGCAGGTAATGGCCGCCGTTCACGGCGAGCCGGTGCCGTTCGCCCCGGCCCTTCAATCCACCCATGTCCGCCAGCGCCAGCCCCGCGACCGCCAGGTCCGCGCCCGCCGCCTCGACCGCCGCCAGCACGGCCAGAGAGTTCACCACCCAATGGTCGCCGCGCTGGGCGATGGTGTAGGTCAGCTCGCTCTCCAACAGCCGCGCGGTGACCAGGCTGCCGCCGTTGCCGGCCCGGACGGCATGCAGCGCTGCCACATCCGCATCGCCATGGCCGAAGGTGATGGTCCGCCCGGCAGTCTTGCGCGCTGCCTTCACCAGCCGGTCGCGGTAGGGCGTATCCTCGGGGACGATGGCGACGCCCTCCGGCTCCAACCCCTCGAAAATCTCGGCCTTGGCATCGGCGATCGCCTCCATCGAGCCAAGATATTCGATATGGGCCGAAGCGATGCTGGTGATGATCGCGATGTGCGGCCGCACCAGCCGGGTCAGCGCCGCGATCTCTCCTTTCGCATTCATCCCCATTTCCAGCACCGCATATGCGCTGCCGCGCGGCATCCGGGCGAGGCTGAGCGGCACGCCCGTGTGATTATTGTAGCTCTTGACCGATCGGTGGACCCTGCCCCTGGCTTGGCGGTCGAGGGCGGTGAATAGCGCCTCCTTGGTCGACGTCTTGCCGACGGATCCGGTGACACCAATTATTGTACCATCGCAACGATTGCGGGAAGCAATGGCAAGATCGGTCAGCGCCTTGGGAACGTCGGGAACGAGGATGTGCGGGCCGTCGACGGCCTTGCTGACCAGCGCGGCCGCCGCTCCCGCCGCGAACGCCTTGCCGGCATAATCATGCCCGTCCGCGACCGTGCCGGGCATGGCGACGAACAGCCAGCCATGCTCCACCTCGCGGCTGTCGAAGGTCACCCCGCTCACCTCGAACGGCTCGCCGAGCAGCGTCCCGCCGGTGGCCGCGATGATCTCGCCGGAGGTCCAGAGGGGGGTCATGCTGCGCACTCCCGCGCCACGGTCACGTCGTCGAACGGTAGCACCAGACCTCCCACTATCTGCCCCTGTTCGTGGCCCTTCCCGGCCACCAGCACAATGTCGCCCGCCCTGGCCAGCGCAATCGCCTCGGCGATCGCCGCCCGCCGGTCGCCGACCTCGATCGCTCCGGGCGCTCCTGCCAGCACAGCGCGGCGGATCGCGGCGGGTTCCTCGCTGCGCGGATTATCGTCGGTGACGATCACCAGGTCGGAAAGTCGCGCCGCGACCGCGCCCATTTCCGGCCTCTTGCCTTCGTCGCGGTCGCCGCCCGCGCCGAGCACGGTGATCAGCCGCCCTTCCACATGCGGCCGGAGCGCGGCAATCGCCGCCTCGATCGCATCGGGCGTATGGGCATAGTCGACATAGACCGGCGCACCAGCCCGGCTGATCACCGCCCGCTCCAGCCGCCCGCGAACCGGCGACACGCGGCCCATGCCTGACAATGTCGTCGCCCAGTCGCCGCCGGTCGCCAAGACCAGCCCGGCGGCGGTGAGCACATTGTTCATCTGGTAGGCGCCGATCAGCGGCAGGCTGAGCTTAAGTTCCCTGCCCTCATGGCGTAGCACCAGCTGCTGGCCGAGCGGGGTCGACGCCCGAGACTTGAGCTCGATCGTCTCTGCATCCGGCCCGACCGTGACCAACTTGAGCCCGCGCCGCTTTACACGGTCGATGACCTCGGCCGATTTCGCATCGCCGGTCCAGACGACCGCCGTCCCGTCCGCCGCCACCACTTCGTCGAACAGCCGCATCTTGGCCGCGAAATAGCTGTCCATGTCGGCGTGATAATCGAGATGATCGCGACTGAAATTGGTGAAGGCTGCCGCTTTCACCGGCACTCCCTCCGCCCGGTACTGGTCGAGCCCGTGGCTCGAGGCTTCATAGGCGACGTGGCTGATCCCCATCCGCTTGAGGCCGGCGATGTTGCTGAGGAAGGTGACGATGTCCGGCGTGGTCAGCCCGGTCTTGACCTGGTCGTCGGCGGTGGTGACGCCCAGCGTGCCAATCGAGGCCGAGCGATGCCCGGCCATCCGCCACAGCTGCCGGGTCAGCTCCACCGTCGAGGTCTTGCCGTTGGTGCCGGTGACCGCGACGATCGTTTCCGGATAGGGCGCGAAGAAGCGCGCGGCCAGTTCGGCGAACAGCCGGCGCGGCTCCTCGGCCTTGAGGTGGGGTACGCTCGCGACGTTCGCCTCCGGCAGAGCGACCACCGCCACCGCACCGCGGCTCAGCGCCTCGCCGATGAAGTCCTCGCCGTTGAATCGGGTGCCCCGAAAGGCGCCGAAGATGTTTCCCGGAGCCACCTTGCGGTGGTCCAGCGCGAAACCCGTCACGTCCGAATCGCTCGCCACCCCCGCGAGTGCGCCCAACTTCATTCGATCAATGTTCCTCGTGAATGAAAGGCAGCACCTCGGCGAGGTTCGGCTCGCGGCGCTTGTCGGGGCGCACGCCGAGCATCGGCGCGATCCGGCTGACGGTCTTGGACACCACCGGAGCGACGTTCCAGCCGGCGGTCCTGAAGCCGAAGGTCTCGGCGGTGGGTTGGGGTTCGTCGAGCATCACCACCATCACATAGCGCGGCTCGTCCATCGGGAACACACCGGCGAAGGTGGTGACGACCATATTGCCGACGTATCGGCCGCCGACCAGCTTCTCGGCGGTGCCGGTCTTGCCGCCGACGCGGTAGCCGGGGGCGTCGGCCTTCTTGCCGGTCCCCTCGGTCACCACCAGCCGCAGCAGCGCGCGCATCTTGTAGCTGGTCTCTTCGCTGAATACGCGATGCCCCTTGCCGGGCGCATGGTTCTTGTCGACCTTGAGCAGGGTTGCCGGCCGATAGATGCCGCCATTGAACAAGGTGGCATAGCCGGTGGCGAGGTGCAGCGGGGTAACCGCGATGCCATGGCCGTAGCCCACGGTCATCGTCTCGATCTGGTTCCACTGGTTGCCGGGCGTCAGCGTCCGTCCGCGCTCCTTCAGCTCGACATTGACCTTGTCGAGGAAGCCCATCTTGCGCAGGAACTCCTTCTGCCGCGTCGGGCCCAGCTGGTCGGCGATCTGCGCCGTGCCGATGTTGCTGCTTTCCTTCATGATCTCGGCGACGGTGCAGGCGCGGCCGAACGGGTGGGTGTCGTTGATCGTCCGCCCGGCGACGTGCAGCGCGTTGGGGCAATTGTAGACCTGGCCCATCGACTTGATGACCCCTGCGTCCATCGCCATCGCCACGGTGAACGGCTTGAAGGTTGAGCCGAGCTCATAGACGCCGAGCGTGGCTCGGTTGAACCGCGCCTCGGGCGACCCCTGCCCCGCGGCATTGGGGTTGAGCTGCGGCAGGGAGGTCATCGCCAGCAGCTCGCCGGTGTGAATGTCCATGATCACGCCCGCGGCGCCCTTGGCCGAATAGGTGGTCATCGCCGCGCCCAGCTCATGCTCCAGCGCCTGCTGGATCCGGCTGGAAATGCTGAGCGTGATTGGCTGGCCGCGCCGCTCGGGGTCGCGCAGCTGCTCGTCGAACGCCCGCTCGATGCCGGCATTCCCTTTGCCGTCGATGTCGGTGTAGCCGACGACATGGGCGGCCAGGCTGAGTTGGGGGTAGAGCCGGTCCGGCTCGCGCTGCAGCGCCAGCCCCGGCTCGCCGAGCGCATTGATCGCCGCGACCAGGCTCGGGGATGCACGGCGGCGGAGATAGTAGAAGCTGCGGCCCGAGCGCAGCATCTGCAGATAGGCGGCCTCGTCCTTCTCCGGCATGAGCTCATGCAGCTTGCGGGCAAGGTCGAGCTTGTTGCCGATCACCTTGCCGGGCTGCAGGCCGATGACCCAGGCGTCGATGGTCTGCGCCAGCGCCTGGCCGTCGCGGTCGACGATGTCGCCCCGCTCGGGCGTCAGGTTGACCAGCCCGTCCCTGCGCCCGGCATGATCCCCGAACGCCGCCAGCCAAATCAGCCGCAGCGCGATGATGGCGATGATGCCCGCATAGAGCAGCATGCCGAACATCAGCCGCTGATGCATCAGCGCGAGAATCTGCCGGCGCTGCCCGACCAGACGGAGCCGCTCGGGCCGTGCGACGAGAGCGGGCGTCGGGGCGTTCATCTGCTAGTCGTCGCTGTCCTTGAGAGTGCGCTTTTGGGGAGCCGCCCCGGCGGACGCCGCGGGCGCGCTGCCTTTGGCCCTGGGCTTGGCGGTTGGCAAGGGCGCGAGCGGGTCGGCCATCGCAGCTTTGGCGGGCTTCGTCGCAGCCG
>DASTCB010000091.1:0-6681 GCA_035711585.1 Sphingomicrobium sp. | reverse complement strand
CGTCTCCATGTCGAACAACAGGAAGCTGATCCCGCCGTGCTTGGACTCGCTCGAGGTCCGGACCAGGCAGAAGATCCAATCCGCCTGATCCGCATAGCTGGTCCAGACCTTCTGGCCGTTGACCAGCCAATGGTCGTCCTTGTCTTCTGCTTTCGTTTGCAGCCCGGCGAGGTCGCTGCCGGCGCCCGGCTCGGAATAGCCCTGGCACCAGCGGATCTCCCCGTGGGCGATCTCGGTCAGAAAGCGCTTCTTCTGCTCCTCATTGCCATATTTGAGCAGCGCCGGACCGAGCATCGAGATGCCGAAGCTGGTCAGGGGCGGCCGGCAGCCGAGCGCGCGCATTTCCTCCTTGAGGATCTTGGCCTCAGCCGGACTGAGGCCGCCGCCGCCATATTCCTTCGGCCAGTCGGGCACGGTCCAGCCGCGCGAGGCCATCACGTCGAGCCACTGCTTCTGGGCTTCGCTCTGAAACTCGAAGTGCCGGCCGCCCCAGCAGAGGTCCTTCTCGCCCTTCATCGGCGTGCGCATTTCGGCTGGGCAATTGGCCTCCAGCCAGGCGCGGGTTTCAGTGCGGAATTGTTCGAGATCGGCCATCGAACTTGCCTCAATTGAGCGAGAGTCCTAGCCCGTTTTGGAACGATACTGAGGGCTCACGCAAGCGGGAGTGGCGGCTGTGGATTTTGACCTTACGGAACGCCAGTCTTTTTTCCGCGACCGGGTCCGCCAGTTCATCGACCAGAATGTTCGTCCGCGAGTCGGCGACTATAAGATAGAGATCGATAACGGCGATCGCTGGCAGCCGCTGCAGCTGATCGAGAGGCTGAAGCCGAAGGCCCGCGAGACCGGCCTGTGGAACCTGTTCATGCCGCCCGGCGGCGCGCTCCAGCATGTCGATGAAACATTCGAGTTCGAGGGGGAGCAGCTCAGCAACCTCGAATATGCGCTGTGCGCCGAGGAGATGGGGCGAATCCTCTGGTCGGCAGAGGTGTTCAATTGCTCGGCGCCCGACACCGGCAACATGGAGGTGCTTCACCGTTACGGCACTCGAGAGCAGAAGGACGAGTGGCTGGCCCCGCTGATGCGCGGCGAGATTCGATCGGCCTTCCTGATGACCGAGCCGGGCGTCGCCTCATCCGACGCAACCAATATCCAGTGCCGAATCGATCGTGACGGCGACGACTATGTCATCAACGGCCGCAAATGGTGGTCGAGCGGCGCCGGCGACCCGCGTTGCAAGGTTGCGATCCTGATGGGCAAGACTGACGTCGAGGCGCGCAAGCACCAGCAGCAGTCGATGGTGCTGGTGCCGATGGACGCGGCGGGGATGACAGTTGAGCGGTTTCTCAGCGTCTACGGCTACGACGATGCGCCCCATGGCCATATGGAGATCGAGCTCAAGGATGTGCGCGTCCCCGCGTCAAACCTGCTGCTCGGAGAGGGGCGGGGATTCGAGATCGCGCAGGGCCGCCTCGGGCCGGGACGCATTCACCACTGCATGCGCACCATCGGAGCGGCCGAGGAGGCGCTCGATCTGATGTGCCGGCGGCTGCAGTCGCGCACGGCCTTCGGCAAGCGCCTCAGCGAGCATAGCGTGTGGGAGCAGCGCGTGGCCGAGGCGCGGATCGAGATCGACTGCACGCGCCTGCTGTGCCTCAAGGCGGCAGACATGATGGATAAGGTCGGTAACAAGGCCGCCAAGGCCGAGATCGCGATGATCAAAGTAAAGGCGCCGCGCATGGCGCTGAAGGTGATCGACGACGCGATTCAGGCGTTCGGCGGGGCGGGGGTCAGCCAGGACACGCCGCTGGCGGCGAGCTGGGCCGGCATCCGCACGTTGCGCCTCGCCGACGGGCCGGACGAGGTCCACAACCGGTCGATTGCGCTGGTCGAATATGCCAAGCATGCGGAGGCGATCCCATGATCCTCCCTGTCGCGAAGCGATGGGGATGGGGACCATGCGAAGCATGGTGGAGGGGCCATGAGGGGCAGGCGACTGGCCCCTCCACCATGTCGCTGCGCGCCATGGGCCCCCTCCCCACGAGCTGCGCTCGCAGGGAGGAGCGAATATGACCTGCCCACGACTGTTCGACCTGACCGGCAAGGTCGCGATCGTCACCGGCTCGTCGCGCGGGATCGGGCTCGCCATTGCCGCCGCAATGGCTGAGCATGGTGCAAGGGTGGTGATCTCCAGCCGGAAGCAGGACGCCTGCGACGAAGTCGCCCACGCGATCAACGCCCAGCATGGCGACCAGCGGGCGATCGCCGCCGCGGCCAATATTTCCGACAAGGAGGCACTTCAAAACCTCGTCGACGAGACACGGAAGGCGTTCGGGCGGATCGACGTGCTCGTCTGCAACGCCGCCTCCAACCCCTATTACGGGCCGATGGCGGGGATCAGCGACGAGCAGTTCCGCAAGATCCTCGACAATAATGTCATCGCCAACCACTGGTTGATCTCCATGGTGGCGCCGGAGATGCTGGAGCGGGGCGAGGGGTCGATCATCATCGTCAGCTCGATCGGCGGCCTCACCGGCTCGACCATGATCGGCGCCTACAACATTAGCAAGGCGGCGGATTTCCAGCTGGCGCGCAACCTGGCGGCCGAGTTCGGGCCGAAGGGGGTGCGGGTGAACTGCATCGCACCGGGACTGGTGAAGACCGATTTTGCCCGGGCGCTTTGGGAGAGCCCCGACATACTGAAGGCGGTGACCCGCTCGACTCCGCTACGCCGGATCGGCGAGCCGCACGAGATCGCCGGCGCGGCGGTCTATCTCGCTTCGCCCGCGTCGACCTTCATGACCGGTCAGACGATGATCGTCGATGGCGGCAGCACGATCGGGGTGGGGCTTTAGTGGCGCGGCTCGCCGGCAGAATCGCGATCGTGACCGGCGCGGGCTCCGGCATCGGCAAGGCGACGGTCGAGCTGTTCCGCAACGAAGGCGCGACGGTGGTCGGAGCCGACCTCCACGGAACCGATTTCGAATGCGACGCCGGCGACGAGGAGCAGGTCGAGGCGCTGGTCGCCCACACCGTGCGCGACCATGGAGGGGTCGACATTTTCTTTGCCAATGCCGGCATTTCCGGCGGGTTCGACAGTATCTTCGACCAGGACGCAGCCGATTGGGCCGAAATCCTCCGGGTCAACCTGATCGGGCCGTTCCTGGCGGTCAAATATGCGGCACCGGCGATGAAGGAACGCGGCGCAGGCTCGATCATCGCCACCGCGTCGGTCGCAGGGCTGCGCTCGGGCGCTGGCGGGCCGGCCTATTCGGCGTCCAAGGCCGGGGTGATCAACCTGGTCAAGGTCGCCGCGACCCAGCTGGCCGGCGCCAACATCAGGGTCAACGCCATCTGCCCTGGCCTGATCGAAACCGGCATGACCGAGTTCATCTTCGAGCGCGCCCGGTCCAAGGGCCAGCAGGACCAGATCGGTCATTTGAACCCGCTGAAGCGCGGCGGCGCGCCGGTCGAGATCGCCAATGCGGCGCTGTTCCTCGCCTCGGACGAGGCGAGCTACGTCAACGGGCAGGCGATCGTCGTCGACGGCGGCTTGTCCGCATCACATCCTTTCAATCACCAAAGCTACGGACGGACCACGACATGACCGACGTCATCGACAAGCCCAGCACCAGCCCGATCTCGACCAGCCGCCATGGAGATGTGCTGATCGTCACGTCGAACAATCCGCCGGTGAACGCGCTCGGCGCGGCGGTTCGGCAGGGGCTGGTCGCGGCGATCGAGGAAGGCGAAGGCGACGGGGCGATCAAGGCGGTCGTGATCCGCTGCGAGGGCCAGACCTTCTTCGCCGGGGCGGATATCACCGAATTCGGCAAGATGCCGGTGATGCCTTGGCTGCCGCAGGTGGTCGACATTATTGAGAATTGCTCGAAGCCAGTGATTGCCGCGATCCATGGGACGGCGCTGGGCGGCGGGCTCGAGGTCGCGCTGGCGTCGCACTATCGGATCGCCGTCCGCGACGCGAAGTTCGGCGTGCCCGAGGTCAAGCTCGGCCTGCTGCCGGGCGCGGGCGGGACCCAGCGGCTGCCGCGCGTCGCCGGCGTCCAGAAGGCGCTGGAGATGGTCACCTCGGGCGCGATGATTTCGGCGAAGGACGCCCATGCCGTTGGGCTGGTCGACCGGCTGGTCGATGGCGAACTGCTACAGCATGCCGTCGCGTTGGCCGACGAGGTGCGCGACATCCGCCCATTGCCCAAGTCGAGCGAACGCGAAGAGAAGCTCAAGGAAGCGCGCGACAATCCGGCGATCTTCGACGAATTCCGCAAGGCCAATGCCAGGAAGTTTCGCGGCTTCGAGGCGCCCGAGGCCAACATCAAGGCGGTCGAGGTGGCGGTCGCGAAGCCCTATGCCGAAGGCGTCATCGACGAGCGCAACCTCTTCATGGGGTTGATGGCAGGGACCCAGGCCCGGGCCCAGCAATATTTCTTTTTCGCCGAGCGCAAGGCGGCCAAGATCGAGAATATTCCCGAGGATACCCAGCCCCGCACCGTGAAGAAGGTCGGCGTCATCGGCGCCGGCACGATGGGCGGCGGGATTTCGATGAACTTCCTGTCGGCCGGGCTCCCGGTGACCATCTATGAGATGAACCAGGAAGCGCTCGACCGCGGCAGTGGCGTCATGCGCAAAAATTATGAGGCGACGGCTTCAAAGGGGAAGATGACCGCCGAGCAGGTCGAACAGGCGATGGGGCTGCTCAATCCCACGCTCGATTTCGACGCGCTGGCCGACTGCGACCTGATCATCGAAGCGGTGTTCGAGCAGATGGACGTGAAGAAGGACATTTTCACGCGGCTCGACAAGGTGGTGAAGCAGGGCGCGATCCTCGCTTCCAACACCAGCTATTTGAACATCGACGAGATCGCAGCTGTGACGTCGCGCCCGCACGATGTGGTCGGGCTGCACTTCTTCTCGCCGGCCAACGTGATGAAGCTGCTGGAGGTGGTGCGCGGCGCCAAGACCGCACCCGACGTGCTGGTCACGGCGATGCAGTTGGCCAAGAAGATCAGGAAGGTCGCCGTGGTCGCCGGCGTCTGCCATGGCTTCATCGGCAACCGGATGCTGATGCCGCGCCAGGTCGAGGCCACCAAATTGCTGCTGGAAGGCGCGACGCCGGAGCAGGTCGACCGCGTCCATGTCGAGTTCGGAATGCCGATGGGGCCGTTCCAGATGGCCGACCTCGCCGGTGTGGATATCGGCTGGCACCGCGATCCGAGCCGGATCGAGAATATCCGCGATGCGCTGTGCGCCATCGACCGCTGGGGCCAGAAGAAGGGTGCTGGCTTCTACGACTATGACGAGAAGCGGCGGCCCTCACCTTCGCCGGTGGTGCAGCAGATCATCGAGGAGTTCGCCGCCAAGCAGGGCGTCACGCGCCGCCAGATAGACGATGAGGAGATTGTCCAGCGCACGCTCTACACCATGGTCAACGAGGGGGCGAAAATCCTCGAGGAAGGCATGGCGCAGCGCGCCTCCGACATCGATGTGGTGTGGGTCTACGGCTACGGCTGGCCGGTCTATCGGGGAGGGCCGATGTTTTGGGCGGACACCGAGGGGCTGCAGAGCATCGTCGACGGTCTGAAACAGCAGGAGGAGCGGATGGGCAGTGACTTCAGCTTCTCGCAATTGCTGCTCGGCAAGGCCGAGAAGGGCGAGAAGTTCACGCGGTAGGCCGTGCCTCGCTGGCTGCGCATCGTCCTGACGATCCTCGCCGCATTGGTCGGCGCTTATGTCGGCCTGATCGTCGTCGGGGGAGGGGCGGCCGGCATCGCCTGGCTTTACCTGTTCGGTGACGATCCGTGGCCGCGATGGAGCGAAATCGCCATTCCGCTCGTTGCATTGGCGGGCTCCGTGGCGGGCGCGGTTGCGCTCGGCCTTGCGACGTGGCGCTCCACAGGGAAATATCGGTCGTGACGGGTCCGTTTGGATTGGCCAGGCATGGAGATGGCAATGGCTGACTATATGGTCGAGGAAACCACGGGATTACAGGCGGTCCGGTATCGGCGAATCGTCATGTGGATCCACTGGATCACCGCTGCCGTGGTCGTGACCCAGGTGGTGGTCGGCTTCCTGTTCCACCGGGTTTACGAACAGGGCACCCCGGAGCGGATGGAGATGTTCGCCTGGCACAAGACGATTGGGGCCACGATCCTGATCCTTGCGCTGTTGCGGCTGGCCGTGAGGTTGATGAACCCGCCGCCGCCCTATCCGTCGGACTTCCCCAAATGGGAGCGGTTCGCCGCAGTCTGGAACCATCGGCTGTTCTACGTCCTGCTGATCGCCTTGCCGCTGACCGGGCTGGCGGCGGTGTCGGGCCGCGCCGAGGACGGCACGGTGCCGCTGCTGTTCGGTCTGTCCTTGCCGGCCATTCCGGGCATCCCGAAGGAAAATGAATTCGGCGAGGTGCACGAGATACTGGTTTACACGACGCTGGCGCTGGTCGTGCTGCACGTGGCCGCGGCGCTCTACAACCAGTTCGGATCCAGCACCAACGTGGCCGACCGAATGCCGCCGTTCCGGGCGAGCAGGCGGGAGGCCTAGCGGACTTCGCGGGCGGGCAGGAGCCAGAGCATGGCACCTGCGAGCGCGGCGATGCCGGCGGCGACCGTAAAGGTCTCGGCCGCGCCGCCGCGGTCCCACAGCCAGCCGGCGCCGAGGCTGGCGAGC
>DASTCB010000090.1:0-2080 GCA_035711585.1 Sphingomicrobium sp. | reverse complement strand
GAAGCATAGCGGCTCCGTCGCTGTTGACGGCGCGGCAGGCCGCTGGAGCTATGGCGCGTCGCTTGCCTATGTCGGCGCACATTTGGACCGGGAGGAGGTTTTTCCATTCGGAATCGTCCGGCTCGACTCCTACTGGCTGGGAGCGGCCAGGATCGCCTACGCCATCACTCCCGAAATCCAGCTCTATCTGCGCGGCTCGAACCTGTTCGATACGCGCTATGAGGATTCGGCCGATTACCGAACGGAAGGCCGCGGGCTGTTCGTCGGCGTCAGGCTGGCGGATCGGCGATCATCGCCGTGAACTGGGCTTCGGCGGCGACCTTGCCGCCAACCAGCGCGCGTCCGGCGAACTTGCACACGGTTGCCCGCTTCTGAACAAACTCAACCTCGAGGGTCAGGAGGACGCCAGGCTCGACGGGGGCGCGGAACTTGGCGCCCTCGATCGCCATGAAATAAACGAGCTTGCCCGACCCGGCGAGACCGAGGGATTCGACCGCCAGCACGCCGGCGGCCTGGGCCAGCGCTTCGACGATGAGGACGCCGGGCATGATCGGCCGGTCAGGGAAATGGCCCTGGAAGAAGCCCTCGTTTATCGTCACCGCCTTGGTGGCTGTGATCGACCGGTCGGGGATGATGCGCTCGACGCGGTCGACGAGCAGCATCGGATAACGATGCGGCAGCGCCGCCATCACCCGCCGGACATCCAACGGGCCAATGGCGGTCGCGGCTTCGTCCTGGCTCACCGGCCCTGCGGACGGCTCTGCTGTTGCTGCTGCGGCAGCGGCGTAACGCTGACCGAAGGCAGCTGTTGGTTAAGAGCAGCCAGCACTTCGCCGGTGATGTCGACGGCAGTGTCGCTAGCCAACGTGCTTTGCTTCGCAACGACGATCGAGGCCTGCCGCCGTGCTCGCGACTGCTCGACAATCTGGACGAGGCGCCGGCCGATCTGCTGTTGGACATGCGCCTGGGTCGACTGGATCGTATTCTCGCGATTCGACAGTTCAGTCGCACCCTGCTGCTGCTTTTGGCGGAACGCCGCGATGCGAGCCTGAAGGGCCTGGTCCGGCTGTTTTCCGCCGAGCGCCTGGACCGACTTTTCGAGCGCCTCCGCCTCCGGCTTGAGCGAAGTCTCCAGCTGCTGGGCGCGCGTGCGGCCCTGCTGCACCTGGCCCTGCAATTGCGTTGCGGCGGCTTTGCAGGCGGTGCATTCGTTGAGCACGCGATCCGTATCGACGATCAGGATGGCCGGGCGTTGCTGCGCCTGCGCGGACCCCGCAATGGAAAGGGCGCCGGCCGCGACGGCGATGGAAAGAGCAATCTTCTTCATCAGAATTGGGTTCCTACGTTGAATGAGAACAATTTGGTTTCGTCGCCTTCCTGCGTCAGGATTGCCTTGGCGATGTCGATGCGGAGGGGTCCGAACGGGGATACCCAGTTGACGCCAACGCCGATGGACAGGCGTGGCTTGGGAGAATCCCCAAGATAGAATTCGCGGAAACCCGGCGTGGGTGTGTAATCGACGATCTGATCATCCGCGTCGCCCTCTTCCGGCAGGTCGGCAGGGCAGGTCTGGGCGTCGCCCGGTCGCCGGAAGACCACGGGAAGATCCGCCTTCTGCGGGTTGCAGATGACGGTGATGTTCTCGAGGTTGGGAGTCTCCAGGCCGAATACCGAGCCGAAATCGACGAACGCCGAAGGACGCAGCCCCAGGCTGCGGATGTTGGCGCTGACCGGTATCTCCAGCTCGACGCGCCCCATATAATAAGCGCGGCCGCCGACGGCGTCCGTCGAGCGGATCTGGTCGCTCAGGGTGCCGGTCAAATTGGCATAATTGACGCGCTGGACCCGCGGACCGATGCCGCGGATGTCAAAACCGCGCATTTGCGGACCGAAGAAGCGGTCGGTGATCCGGATCGCGTCCACACCAGGTTCAGGATTTTTCTCCAGTGCGTGGATGTAGCCGCCCTCGCCGTGGACGGAGAGGATGAAGCTGCGCGGCAGTTGGAAATATTTGGTCGCATCGATACGATTGCGGACATACTTCGTATCGCCGCCGAGCCCCGCGAAATCCTGGCTGAGC
>DASTCB010000089.1:0-4425 GCA_035711585.1 Sphingomicrobium sp. | reverse complement strand
GGGCACGAAAATGGGTGTCGGAACGGGCCGATCTGGCGGAGGACTTTGCCCGGGCGTTCAGGAACAAGCCGGGCAAGCCCGTCCAGCTCGCCGTCGCCGCCGACGGCGACAATACCAACAGCAAGGGACGGGCCGCATTTGCCGACATCCATTTCGTCGCGCGCGATCAGCCATGCGTCACCTAGAAAGGCCATGCGAGTTTAATCACCCGACGCTCTCAGGGTTACTCCTGATGGAGGTCGCAGTGCTTCGGTGCGACCCCTCATGACTTGAACTTCCATCCTAAGTGAAGCGAACCAAGCCATGAGCAGAACCAGGTCCGTCCTCCGCCGCCTTGCAATCCCCGCCTCGGTGCTGCTGGTCGCAGCGCCTGTGAGCGCGGCGATCGCACAGACAAAGGACAACGCGCCCGTCTCCCTGCCGTCTTCGAGAATGATGACCCAGGATAAGCCCGGGACCGAATCCTGGACTTATGCTCAGCCGGTGGAGCGCTTCCGCAAGTACAGAACCGTGATCGTCGATCCTACGACGGTGTATCAGGGTCCCGACGCGCAATTCGATGGGATCGATCAGGCGGACCGGTCCAAATATGCGGCGATAATCACTCAGGAACTTCGATCGGAGATTGCCAAGAGTTTCCCCTCACCAGCTCGGGCCCAGGCGGACACATTGCGGGTCCGCGTCATGATCATCGGCGCGGAGAAAACCAAGGGCGGCATCGCCACTGCGACTCGCGTGACGCCGCTCGGCTTTGCCAGCAGCGCCCTGAAGAGCGCCCTGGGTAAGACGGGTACTTTTACGGGATCGCTGCTTTACTCGGTTGAGGTCTATGATGCCCGGACCAACGAGTTGCTGCTTGGAGCTGTCAGGCGTCGCACGCCGGACCCGCTCGACGTTCCCGCAACCCTCTCGACAACAGACACCGTCAAGGCCGTCGCGCGCGAGTTCGCGGACAGCGCACGCAAGCGGCTTGAGGCCCTGACCGGAGTTGGCGGTCGACCTTGAAGGATGCGCGCCCAAGTCGCCTCCACAGTCGATGTAACCTGATCCAGTATAATGACTGGCTTAGGTATAATCCCTGACTCTCTCCATGATTTTATGTATGTTATAAGCATTCCGGGCAGTACTCGCCGCCACCGGTATTCAGCGGCGCTCAGAGTTGAGCTAGGACAATGGAGCAGCGGGGTTTCCACTTATCGAGCATTGTCTCGCAAGATCGAGACGCGTTGTTGCACGACCGTTCTTCGGGTTTGGAAAAGCCGGTCCTGGCCTTTGGCGGATGGCACCCCCAAAATCGTTCCGTTGTCGATGGCCGCGACCCGGGCCTATTGGACGAGCTTCTCAGGATCCACGAGTACGAACGAACACGGATGGGCCAGGAGCTCCACGACTCGGCAGGCCAATTGCTTGTATCCCTTCAGCTGAGCGTTGCTCATCTAAGGGCCGTGGACAATTGCGGCCACGACGGCCTGATCGAGGAAATTCAGAGCATTGTCTGTCAAATCGATCGGGAAATCCGGTCGCTGGCATTCCTGCATTATCCGGTCGAGCTGGGCGATCGTCCCCTCTCCTCCGCGGTCCAGTCGCTGGCGCTTGGCTTCGGGAGGCGAACTGGAATTCGTACCAGCTTCAAATGTGCTGGTAACCAGTCGCCGGTCAATGAATCGGCCTCGATGGCATTGCTCAGGGTGGCACAGGAAGCACTCGTCAACATTTACCGCCATTCTCACGCGTCGTCCGCTCGTGTCGTGCTGGAGAATCGGTTGAACCGGATTCTTTTGACGGTCTCCGACGATGGCGTCGGAATGTCGGGAGGCGGGATGACCAAGGCACGCGGTATTGGCCTGCAGAGCATGCGCCACCGCATCGAGTCGCTCGGCGGCCATTTTGAACTGAGGAATTTGAAACACGGAACTCGGGTTTTGGCGAGCATTCCCTTGGCCGCTTGAACTGGCAATTAAGGTTTTGCGGTAGCCCTACGGCTGGATCAGCTGATTCCTGACGGCATAGCGTACGAGGTCCGCCGTCGTCCGCAGCTTCAACTTGCGCATGGCGCTGGCACGATGGGTCTCAACTGTTTTCACGCTGATGTTCAGCCGGCCCGCTATCTCCTTGTTGATGCGGCCTTCGGCCACCTGCTGCACGACCTCGCGCTCGCGGTGCGTGAGGCTGCTGGCCAGGGGATGCGGCTTGCTCTCCAGGAATTGCTCCAGCAGCGTGTCCGAAATGGCGCCTGAGAAATAGGAGCGGCGGATGGACAGTGCATCGAGCGCCGCGATCAGGTGGCGCTCCGTATCGGACTTGAGCACAAAGCCGCGCACTCCCGCGCGAAGGACGTCCATGACGATCTCCTCGCGGTCATGCATCGTATAGAGCAGGATTTCGATGCGCGGGCATTCGCGTTTGAGCGCGTGCGACAGATCGAGGCCGTTCAATTCCGGGATCGAGTAATCGACGATTGCGATGTCCGGCCGAGCTTCCTTCGCAAGCTCTAGCCCCGATCGGCCGTCCGCCGCCTCGCCAACCACCTGGTAATAGGGTTTCGTTTCGACGAGCTGCCGCACGCCGCGACGAATGGCGTCATGATCGTCGACAATGATAATCCGTCGTATCGGGCTCGTCATATGTTCACGTCCGCAAATAGCGAATACACCTCACGACGCTGACGGCTCGCCCGATTTGCGACTGCGCAATCGACGCCAACGGGGCGAAACCGACGGCGGTAATCTCTAACCCCTACGGACGGATTGCTCAAAGCCAATCGGGGTAATTCCCATGCCCGCAACAAATGGGACCGGTCCGCCGGTCCATATTTGTACGACATCAGGGACGTTACCCCCCTTTGTCGGGGATTAGCCCGATGAGCCGGTGCCCGCGGCGGTGTTACGCCTGCCCGGCAAATCAACCCGCTCAGTCACGGAGAACTCGCATGAGGCGCCTTCATTGTACGGCTTTGGCTCTCGCGCTGACCTTGGCCATGGCTTCAGGCCACGCCGCTCAAACTGCCCCGGAACCGCAGTCGCAAGAGCAATCAGGCGCGGCAATGCCGCAATGGGCAATGAGTGACCCTGTCGCCAATGAAGGAATGATCGAGGACGAAGCGATCGATGCGCTGAAGGAAATGAGCAGTTTCCTGATGACCGCGAACTCGATGCAGATCGTTTCCAACGGTAGCCTGGATGTGGTTACGAACAGCGGCCAGCGCATCCAGCTCGATGGAACGACGACCTACAAGGTGCGCAAGCCCGCGGGCTTCGTCATCGATTATTCGAGCGACATCAAGAGCCGGCGTTTCATTTACGACGGGAAGAACTTCACCGTCTATTCGCCGAAGCTGGGCTTCTATTCGACCGTCGCCGCACCGGCGACAAATCGCGAGGTGCTCAAGACGATCCACGACAAATTCGGCATCGCCCTCCCGCTCGAGGATCTGCTCCGCTGGAATGACGATGCGAATGCGGAGCGCATCCAGGCACTGAGGGCGGCCTATAATGTCGGCCCGGCCACGATCGATGGCGTTGCCACCGACCATTACGCGTTCCGCGAAGAGGACGTCGACTGGGAAGTGTGGATCCAGCAGGGTGACCAGCCCTTCCCCCGCAAACTCGTAATCGTCGACCGGCACGATCCGGCAAGGCCGACCTTCATTGCGCGTCTGCAGTGGACGATGAATCCGGCCTACTCGGACGCCGATTTCGCCTTCGTGCCCGACGCGAATGCGAAAAAGATCCAGATGGCCACCTACCAGGGACCGGGAGAGTAAGATGCGCGGCAAGATCCACATCGTTGCGATGCTCGGCGCCTTCGTCGGGCTGACCGCCTTCACGATCCAAGAGGTTGACGCACGCGGGCGCGGCGGCGGCGGCGGCCGTGGCGGCGGCGGATTCAGCCGCGGCGGATCGAGCAGCATGAGTCGCGGTGGCGGCGGCGGCTTTAGCCGTAGCGGCAGCATGAACCGAGGAAGCAGCATGAACCGGGGCGCCAGCATGAACCGAGGCGGTTCTGGGGGCGGCAGCTACAACCGCGGCGGCTCCGGCTTCAGCCGGGGCGGCAGCTACAGCCGGCCGTCCGGGAGTTACAGCCGGCCGGCCAACCGGCCGAGCGGCATTCAGAACGCCGGTCGCGGCGGGATGGGTGGCCGGACTGCAAGCCAGCTGCCAGCAGGCGCGGGACGCCCTGGAGGCGTGGGCGGTGTTGGAGGCGTCGGCGGCGTCGGGAAGCCTGGTGGTGTCGGCGGCGTCGGTGGTGTCGGAAGGCCAGGACAGGGCGGAGGCGGAGTGCAACGTCCCGGCAACCGGCCAGGACAGGGCGGAGGCATCAACAACAGCGGCAACCGGATCAACACCGGCGATCGCAACACCAACATCAATAATGACATCGACATTGATAATGATTGGGGCGGCGATTGGGACGGCTGGGGCGATT
>DASTCB010000088.1:0-3301 GCA_035711585.1 Sphingomicrobium sp. | reverse complement strand
GGGCGCGTAGTGGAAGCGAAGCAGTGCCGCCAGCGCCAGCAGCCCGCCCGCCGCCATCATCGCCCGCGCGGACGCCCCCGGTTTGATCATCGCCGCCGCCGGAAGGAAGCAGGCCACCGCCAATACCTCCATCAGGACGTGCCCTGAAAAATAGATATTCTCGAACCAGAGCGCGAGCACCGCCGCCGCGACCAGCCCGTGCAGCCGCGACAGCCTGGCGCCCAGGAAATAGGCGGCCATGACTGGTGCCAGCGACACAGCGGATACGCAGGCTCGGGTCAGGACGATCGGCAATTGGCTCCCCGGCGCAATCGCCTCACCCAGCCGCATTGGCAGGCTCAGGAGCAGCGGCGGCAGCCAGCTGCGCATCTCCACCTTATATTCCCAGGGGATGATGCCCTGCCCGGTGATCAGCCGATGGGCCTGCTCCAGATATTGATAAAGCTCGTCGGGATGATGCAGGGCGAACGACCGGAAGGTCCAGATCCTGAGCACCACGGCCAGCACCAGGATCGCCGCCAGCCAGAGGCGCGCCTGCCGTTCGCTGATTGCCTGATCCCCCATGGCTGGGATTGATGGCGAGGCTATCGGATAGGGGCAAGCCTTACTCGTCATTCCCGCGAAATGGCGGAAACGCACCGTTCCCCAAACGGTGCTGGTTTCGCGCCATGGAACCTGGATTTTCTTTGCCGGGTCCCGGCTTGCGCGGGAATGACGATTGGATACGGTACCTGATCATGATCGCACGCCTTCACGGGATCCTCGCCGAGACCAGCGCCGACGGCGCGATCATCGACGTCCATGGCGTCGGCTATCAGGTGCAGGCGAGCGGCCGCACGCTGGACGCGCTTGGGCCGATCGGCGGCGACGTCACCATCCTCACCGAGCTGCAGGTGCGCGAGGACGGCTGGACCCTGTTCGGCTTCGGCTCGGCCGGCGAGCGCGAAACCTTCCGCCAGCTAACCAGCGTCCAGGGCGTCGGCGGCCGCGTCGCTCTGGCGATCCTGTCGGTGCTCGGGCCGGAGGAGCTGGCGACTGCGGTCAGCCGCGGCGACAAGGCGATGGTCGCGCGCGCCAACGGCGTCGGCCCCAAGCTCGCCCAGCGGATTGTCAACGAACTGGCCGGCAAGCTCGGCTCGCCCGCGCTGGCCGGTGCGATCAGCGCCGCGCCCCTTCGCGGCGGACCAGCGGCCGACGCCCTTTCCGCGCTTGCCAACCTTGGCTTCAAGCCGGCCGAGGCCAGCGCCGCCGTCACCGCCGCCAACGAAGAGCTCGGCCCCGACGCGTCGCTGGATGCGCTCGTCCGCCTGGCGCTTAGAAAGGCCGCGAAATGACCAGCCGCACCGCCTCCTGCCGCTGCGGGCAGCTCAAGACCACCATCACCGGCGAGCCGTTCCGGGTCTCAGTATGTCATTGTCTTAATTGCAAGAAGCGCTCGGGCAGCGCCTTCGCGGTGCAGGCGCGATGGCCGAGAGGCGACGTCCGCATCGAAGGCCAGTCAAAGACCTTCGTGATCGTCGCCGACAGCGGTAACCGCGCCACCTTCCATTTCTGCCCCGAGTGCGGATCGGACGTTTTCTACGAGATCGATGGCAAGTTTGACGACAAGTTCAACGACCTCCTTGCGATCCCGCTCGGCGCCTTCGACGATCCCTATTTTCTCACGCCCCGCTACTCCGTGTGGGAGGAGCGCAAGCATGACTGGGTTGAGATTCTGGGCGAAGACGTCGAACATTCATCCTGATGGCCACCGACCCCGCCCGACTGACCACGCCCGAGCGCACCGCGGAAGACGCCGACGCGGCGCTTCGGCCGAAGAGCCTGGACGAGTTCATCGGCCAGCAGTCGGCTCGGGAGAATTTGCGGGTGTTCGTCAACGCCGCCCGATCGCGCGGCGAGGCGCTTGACCATGTGCTGTTTTTCGGTCCGCCGGGGCTCGGCAAGACCACGCTGGCGGGCATCCTGGCGCGCGAGATGGGAGTCGGCTTCCGCGCCACCTCAGGCCCGGTGATCGCCAAGTCGGGCGATCTTGCCGCGCTGCTGACCAATCTCGAGGACGGCGACGTGCTGTTCATCGACGAGATCCACCGGCTCAATCCGGCGGTCGAGGAAGTGCTTTATCCGGCCATGGAGGACCGGGCGCTCGACCTGATGATCGGCGAGGGACCGTCGGCCCGCTCGGTCCGGATCGACCTGCCGCGCTTCACCCTGATCGGCGCAACCACCCGGCAGGGCCTGCTGACCACGCCGCTGCGCGACCGCTTCGGAATCCCGGTCCGGCTCAACTTCTACACCGTCGAAGAGCTGGAGCAGGTCGTCCGCCGCGGCGCCCGCCTGCTGGGGGCGCCGACCACGGCCGAGGGCGAGCATGAGATCGCCCGGCGCAGCCGCGGCACGCCGCGCATCGCTGGCCGCCTGCTCCGCCGCGTCCGCGATTTCGCCCATGCCGCTGGAGTCGATGCGATCGACGCCGGGGCCGCCGACCGGGCGCTGACCCGTCTGGAGATCGACCGGCTCGGGCTCGACGCGATGGACCGGCGCTACCTGACCATGATCGCCGACCTTTACGGCGGCGGTCCCGTCGGCATCGAGACGTTGGCGGCGGGCTTAAGCGAACCCCGCGACACGCTCGAGGATGTGGTCGAGCCCTATCTCATTCAGCTGGGCCTCATCGCCCGCACGGCAAGGGGGCGCTGCCTCAATGGCCGCGGCTGGCAGCATCTCGGCCTGACCCCGCCCGCCGGAAGCCAGACGGGCCTGTTCGATCCGGAGGAAAAATGAGCCTGTTGCTTGCCGCTTCGCTATTCGCCGTCCAGGCCTCCGCCGCTACTCCAGCCCCCGATTACAGCAAGCCAGGCAGCTGGATTTGCCTGCCGGGCAGGAAGGACCTCTGCACCGAGCCGCTGCCCACCACCGCGCTCAATCCCAACGGCTACGGCTCGACCGGCCTGTCTCCGGTGGCGAACAACGCGTCGGTCGACTGCTTTTACGTCTATCCGACGATGAGCCGCGATGCGGGCATGAACAGCGACCTCAATCCCGGGGGCAGTGAAGAGAAAGCGGCGATCGTCAGCCAGTTCGCCCGCTTCGCCGGATCCTGCCGGACCTTCGCGCCAATCTATCGGCAAATGACGCTTGGCGCCGTTGCGGCGGCGGCCGCGGGAGCCGATGTCACCCGGCCGGCGATGCTCGCCTATTCCGACGTGCGCGCAGCGTGGAAGGAATATCTGGCCAAGCACAACAAGGGCCGACCCTATGTGCTGATCGGCCACAGCCAGGGCTCGCTGATGCTCCAGCAGCT
>DASTCB010000087.1:0-19049 GCA_035711585.1 Sphingomicrobium sp. | reverse complement strand
AAGCTGCCGAAGACGTCGATCGCGCGCGTCGCCGACCACTTCGACCACATCCGCGAGGTCGCCGGCGTCGAGCACATCGGCATCGGCGCCGACTTCGACGGCAACGAGCTGTGGCCGGAAGGGCTGTCGGACGTGTCGATGTACCCGAACCTGTTCGCCGAGTTGATCCGCCGCGGCTGGAGCGACAAGAATCTGGCCAAGCTGGCCGGCGGCAATATCCTGCGCGCCATGCGTCGGGCCGAGGCAGTCGCGGCGTCGATGAAGGACGTGCCGCCCTCGCTCGACAAGCTCGAGGCGGTGAAATGACGAAATCTTCGCTGCGCGCGGTGATCATTCCCGTCACGCCGCTGCAGCAGAACTGCACTTTGCTGTGGTGTGCCGATACAATGCGCGGCGCCTTCGTCGATCCGGGCGGCGATCTCGATCGGCTCAAGGCCGCCGCGGCCCAGCATGGCGTGACGATCGAGAAGATCCTGGTCACCCATGGCCACATCGACCATTGCGGATCGGCCGGGATCCTGGCCGCGGAGCTGGGGGTGCCGGTCGAGGGACCGCACAAGGACGACATCTTCTGGATTGAGCGGCTCGAAGAAGACGGCATGCGCTACGGCGTCAGGGGCAAGCCGTTCGAGCCAGACCGATGGCTGGAGGATGGTGATACGGTGACGGTCGGGAAACTGACGCTGAACGTCCGCCATTGCCCCGGGCACACGCCCGGGCACGTCGTCTTCCATCACCCGGAATCGAGGCTGGCAACGGTCGGCGACGTATTGTTCCATGGTTCGATCGGTCGGACCGATTTCCCCCGCGGAAACCATCAGCAATTGCTCGATTCGATCACTGGGCGGCTGTGGCCGATGGGCGATGACACCCACTTCGTTCCGGGCCACGGGCCAATGTCGACCTTCGGCCATGAGCGGGCGACCAACCCGTTCGTCGCCGACAAGGTCCTCCAGCGCGCCTGAATCGCTTGCATGGCCGCATGATTTCGCTATAGGGCGCCTTCGTTCGCGACGATCCAACCGCCGCCGCGGGTTCACCCGACGAGCTGGGCGAGGAGAGTCGCCAATTTTTTTGGCAAGTTGTTTAAGGAAGAGCCGAGATGGCCGTCCCCAAGAGAAAAACCTCGCCCTCGAAGCGCAACATGCGCCGCAGCCATCATGCGTTGAGCCCGGCTCAGTTCCAGGAATGCCCGAACTGCGGCGAGCTGAAGCTGCCGCACAACCTCTGCTCGGCCTGCGGCCATTATAACGGCCGCGAGATCGTTTCCGAACGCGAGGCCTGAGCGGCTCAAGCGGCACGAGGGCGCACCAGGCATGGGCCCGCGCATCGCGATCGACGCCATGGGGGGAGATATCGGCCCGGCGGTGATCATCGCCGGCATGGCGCGCGCGCGCCGCAAGGACCGCTCCCTCCGCTTCGAGCTGTTCGGAGACGAACAGCGTATCAAGCCCGAGCTGGACAAGCATCGGCCGCTGATGGAAGCGGTTACCGTTCATCACACCACCGACGCCATCGACTCCTCGGAAAAGCCGAGCCAGGCCATCCGCCGAGCCAAGACCACTTCGATGGGGCTGGCGATCAATGCCGTGAAGGACGGCCAGGCCGATGCGGCCCTGTCCGGTGGCAACACCGGCGCGCTGATGGCAATGGCCAAGCTGGCGCTCAGGACCATGCCGGGGATCGACCGGCCGGCGCTCGCCGCGCTTCTGCCGACCATGGGCACCACCGACTGCGTCATGCTCGACCTCGGCGCCAACACCGAGTGCGACGCGCAGAATCTGGTGCAGTTCGCGGTGATGGGCTCGGCCTATTCCCGAACCGTGCTCGGAATCGCCAAGCCGAGGGTCAAGCTGCTCAATATCGGCACCGAGGAATTGAAGGGCACCGACGAGCTTAAGGAAGCCGCCGCCCTGCTTCGCGAAGCCGATTATCTACCGCTGCGCTTCGACGGTTTCACCGAGGGTGACAAATTGTCGCGCGGGGACATCGACGTGGTCGTCACCGACGGCTTTTCCGGCAACATCGCCCTGAAAACGGCGGAAGGCACCGCCCGTTTCGTCACGGACCTGCTGCGCCGGGCCTTCACCTCATCGCTCCGGTCGAAGGCCGGCTTTGCACTGTCGCGGCCGGCGCTCAACCTGCTCAAGGTTCACCTGGACCCCAACAACCATAATGGGGCGGTCTTCCTCGGCCTGAATGGACTCGTCGTGAAAAGCCACGGCGGCGCCAACTACAAGGGCGTCGCCAACGCGATCGGCGTGGCCGCTTCGATGGTCCGCAACGACATCACCCGCAAGATCGGCGACGATCTCGACAATTTCCGCGCCCACGCCTTTTCGGGAGAAGCCGCCGAATGACCCTTCGCTCCGTCTTGAAGGGCACCGGCTCGGCGCTGCCGGCTCGACGCGTCGACAATGCTGAGCTGGCCGACAGGGTCGAAACCTCCGACGAGTGGATCGTCGAGCGCACCGGAATCCGCAGCCGCTATATCGCCGCCGATGGCGAGACGACGGCGACCCTGGCGGTCGAGGCCTGCCGCAAGGCGCTCGACGCGGCGGGACTCCAGCCTGATGACATCGGCCTGATCGTCCTCGCCACGGCCACGCCCGACCAGACCTTCCCATCCTCGGCGACCAAGGTCCAGGCGCTGCTCGGCATTGACGACTGCATTGCCTTCGACGTCCACGCCGTCTGCACCGGCTTCCTTTATGCGCTGTCAGTGGCCGATGCGATGCTTCGCGGCGGCAATGCGAAGCGCGCGCTGGTGATCGGATCGGAGACCTTCAGCCGAATTCTGGACTGGGAGGATCGCACCACCTGCGTCTTGTTCGGTGACGGTGCCGGGGCGGTCGTGCTCGAGGCCGAGGAAGGCGAGCGCGGGATCCTTTCGACCAGGCTCCACGCCGACGGGCGGCACAACAGCCTGCTGTTCGTGGACGGCGGGCCATCGACCACCGGGACGGTTGGCAAGCTCCGGATGAAGGGGCGGGAGGTCTTCCGTCATGCCGTGGTCAACCTTGCCGACGTGCTAGGCGAAGTGCTGGCGGACGCCGGGCTCGGCGCCGCCGACATCGACTGGGTTGTGCCCCACCAGGCCAATGCCCGCATCCTCGATGCAACCGCCAAGAAACTTGGGCTTCCGCCGGAAAAGGTGGTGGTTACGGTCGACCGCCACGCCAACACGTCGGCGGCGTCGGTGCCTCTGGCGCTGGACGTCGCCGTGCGCGACGGGCGGATCAAGCCGGGCGATTTGCTGGTGCTCGAGGCGATGGGCGGAGGATTTACCTGGGGAGCCGCTGCGCTTCGCTATTGAAAGCCAAGGAAAAAATCGGACAAAACTCCAATTGCCGACAATGCGGCTATGCGGTAGCGTAACGACAAGCCGAACGATCAATTCTAGGGGGCGGAGATTCATAATATGGCAGATGCGGGGATCGCCCGTTCGACGGACTCCATGCACGCGGGCACGCTGACCCGCGCCGACCTGTCGGACATCGTTCACAACCGGCTCGGCGTGTCGCGCGCCGAAAGTGCCGGCATTGTCGAGCGCGTACTCCATCACATGTGCCATGCGATGAGCCTTGGCCAGAATGTGAAGATCTCGGGTTTCGGCACGTTCATCCTGCGTGACAAGGGCGAGCGGATCGGCCGCAACCCGAAGACCGGGGTCGAGGTACCGATCGCGCCGCGGCGGGTGATGACCTTCCGCGCCAGCCAGATCATGCGCGACCGGATCGCCAAGTAGCAGCGGCCGTGGCGACCGGCGAGAAAGCTCCGGACGCATTCAGAACCATCGGCGAACTGAGCGCCGAGCTGGGGGTCGCGCAGCACATCCTGCGCTATTGGGAGACCAAGTTCCCGCAATTGAGGCCGCTGCAGCGAGCCGGCAACCGCCGCTATTACCGGCAGGTTGACGTCACGCTGGCCCGCCGAATTCACCAGCTTCTCAACGAGGAGGGGTATACGGTGAAGGGCGTGCAGAAGCTGCTCAGGTCCAAGGTGGAAGCGGTCACTGAGCCGTTGGAGGTTCAGCCGGTGCCAGTTGCCCCCCAGCCTGAATATGGCGTCGATAGGCCGATCCTCGAAAGGCAGGGTCGGATCGATGTCGAGAGATTGAAGGCGCTGCGCGAACAACTCGCCGCCGCTCTCGAAGATTAGGCGAGTTCTTTCGGCTTCAGGAATCGGATGGGTCTGCCGCTCCCTGCATCCGCCCAGCTTTCGACCGGCAATTGAATTTCGAGCAGCGAGCCGGTCGGCATTTCCATGTCCTGTCCGGTTATGCGCGACGCCAGCCGCTCGAAGCCGGGATTGTGCCCGATCAGCATGAGCCGACCGATGGCGTCGTCGGCGCCTTGAACGATCGCCAGCAATTCGCCAGCTGACGCGTCATAGATTCGCTCATCGAAGCGCGGTGACAGGCCCGCCAGCTCGGCCGTCTCGGCCGCCCGGGCCGCCGGGCTCGACAGGACCAGGTCATACTCAAGCCCTTGCTGGTCGATTTCGGCGCCGACCCTTTCGGCGTCGCGCCGCCCCCGCTCCTCGAGCCGCCGGTCGAAATCGCGGCCGCTGTCCGAATCGCGCTCGGTCTTGGCGTGGCGGAACAGGATGAGGCTTTTCACGGTTCGCTCCCGGCCATCTCGGCAAGGGAAGCGCTGGGGGCGCCGAAAAGTTTCGCCCGCACCCGTTCCAGCGCTACCTCCAGCGGCACCCGCAACACCGCCACTTCCGAAGGGAAGGCCGACAGCAGCCGCGACGGGAGCGCGCTCGACAAGATGACGAACAGGCCCTTGTCGCCCTGCCGCCGGATCAGCCGGCCGAACGCCTGGGCAAGCCGCGCGCGCACCACCCGGTCGTCGTAGGCGCTGTCGCCATTGGCGAGCTTGCGCGCGGCGTGAAGGACCGTCGGCCGAGGCCAGGGCACTCGCTCCATCACCACCAGCCGCAGGGATTCGCCGGGCACGTCGACTCCGTCGCGAAGGGCGTCGGTGCCGAGCAGCGAGGCGTGCGGATCGTCGCGAAAAATGTCGACCAGCGTGCCGGTGTCGATCGGGTCGACGTGCTGGGCCAGCAGCGGCAAGCCGGCTCGCGCCAGCCGATCGGCGATCCGCGCATGGACCCCGCGCAACCGCTGGATGGCAGTGAACAGGCCCAGCGTCCCGCCCTCGGCCGCCTCGATCAGCCGGGCATAGGCGCCGGCCAGCGCGCCGATGTCGTTACGACCAATGTCGGTGACGATCAGCACTTCGGACTGCGATGCATAGTCGAACGGGCTGGCCGCCTCGAAATGGCCGGTAGGCCCCGGAAGGTGCAGTGCTCCGGTGCGGGCTTCGGCGCTCGGCCAGCCCTCGGCCCCGCGCAACGTAGCCGAAGTCACCAGTACGCCATGAGTCGGCTCCAGCACCGCCCTGGCCAGTGGCCGCGTCGGATCGAGCCAGTGGCGGTGCAGCCCGACATCATATTCGCGGCCCTCGACCCGATCGATCGCCAGCCAGTCGACAAAGTCGGGATCGGCAGCGCCGCCGATTCGCCCGAGCAGGGCGATCCAGCATGCAAGGGTCTCGCGCCGCCAACTGAGGCCATTGATCGCGCCCTCGACCCGTGCCCGCGCCTGCGAATCCAGCCAGTCGGGGGCGTCTTCGAGGATCGCCTCGAGCCGCCTTCCCAGCGTGGCCAGTGGCTTGGCCAGCGCCTCGAGCGCTTCCATCGCCGTCCCTGCGGCGGACACCAAATTCCCGTCGGGCTCGGCCAGCTCGGTCTCCAGCCCGTAGCCGGCTTCTTGCGCCTTAGCCCGGGCATAGACGGTGCCCCGCACCTCGCTGAGCAGCGCCTCGATCGGACCGAACGATTCGCCCTCTGCGAGGCGCGCCAGCCAGCCGTCCGATGGCAGCGAGCGCGCCGCTTCGACCGCTGCATCAAGCGCATTTGCGCCCTGCTCGTCATAACTGGCGACGTCGAGCAGCCGTGCCGCCAGCCCTCGCCGCCGACCACGCGACCTGCCCTCCGGACCGACGATCCAGCGCCTGAGCTCGATCGCCTCCTGCCCCGTCAGCGCGGCGGAGAAGGTCGAGTCCGCGGCGTCGAACAGATGATGGCCCTCGTCAAAGATGATCCGGCTGGGTGCGTCGGGCCGCCCGCGCGCGGCATTGACCATGACCAGCGCATGGTTGGCGATGACGAGGTCCGCCTCGCGCCCGGCGCGCTCCGCCCGCTCGATGAAGCACTTCCGGTAATGGGGGCAGCCGGCGTAGACGCACTCGCCGCGCCGGTCGGTCAGGGCCGTCGCACCAGCGCGTCGGAACAGGCTAGCCAGCCAGCCGGGCAGGTCGCCCCCGACCATGTCGCCATCCCTGGTATAGGCCGCCCAGCGCCCAACCAGCTGCGCCAGCACTGCGGCGCGGCCGGCGAAGGCGCCCTGCATGGCATCCTCGAGGTTCAGCAGGCAGAGATAATTCTCCCGCCCCTTGCGGATGACGATCCGTCGCTTGCGTTCCTCCTCGTCCGGGAACAGCCGCCGCCCTTCCGCGTCGAGCTGCCGCTGCAGCGCCTTGGTGAAGGTCGACACCCACACGGTGCCCTGTGCGCGGTCGGCCCATAGGGACGCGGGCGCCAGATAGGCGAGCGTCTTGCCGATGCCCGTGCCCGCCTCTGCCAGCAGCATGTTGGGCTCGCCCGCAGCCCGGCGCGGCGCGAACATGGACGCGGCCTCGCCCGCCATTGCTCGCTGCCCCTCACGCGGTTCGGAGCCTCGGCCGGTCAATTCGGCAAGCCGGGCTTCGGCATCCGCAGGCGGAATCGAAATGGTCTTTGGCTGCGGGCGCTCGGCCTGCTCCTCCCACTGGGGCAGGCGGGAAAAGAGCATCCGCTCGCCGCGCTCGGGCCTTGCCAGCCGCTTGTCGACGAACGGCGCCCAGCCCCATCCTAGTCGATGTAAGGTCGCGTTGGCGGTCCAGGCGCCTTCGCGCTCGGCCCAGTCGGGATCGGCCAGTACTGCCAGGAGCGCCTCGCCGATGCTGACCAGCGTCGCTGCCGCGTCGGCCTCGCTAGCCGGCGGCTCAACCCCGACCGAGCGCGCCAACCCCGCGACCGTCGGCACGGCGAACCGCGCCGGATGGACGAAGGCAAACAGCTCCAGCAGGTCGAGCCCGGACACATCGGCATAGCCGAGGCGTTGGCCGATCAGCGGCGCGTTCAAGATGATGTGCGGCGTGCCCGCCAGCCGGGAGATCGCCTCGCCCCTTGCCGCTTCCCTGACTTCTCCACCCGCCGCGACCCAGATGCCGGCATGGGTTGCATGGAGGGCAGGAAGAGGCAAAGGAGCGGCCACGGCAATTCAAGCAATGGCTTGATGAGAACGAAAGGGCAACAGTTGAACGAGGCTTCCAGCGAGTTTGGAGCGATCCGGGAGGCGGCCGCGATCAGCAAGGCCTGGCCCTATGAGGAAGCGCGCAAGCTGCTGAAGCGCTGGCCCGACGGCAAGGACGGAGCGATCATCTTCGAGACTGGCTACGGCCCCTCGGGGCTGCCGCACATCGGTACCTTCAACGAGGTGCTGCGCACCACCATGGTCCGCCATGCCTATGAGGAACTGACCGGTGGCGCTCCGACCCGGCTGATCGCCTTCAGCGACGACATGGACGGCCTGCGCAAGGTGCCCGACAATGTCCCGCAGCAGGAGATGCTGGCCAACTATCTCGGCCATCCGCTGACCAGCATCCCCGACCCGTTCGGCGAACATGAAAGCTTCGCCCACCACAATAATGCGATGCTTCGGCGCTTCCTCGACCGCTTCGGCTTCGACTATGAGTTCGCCAGCTCGACCGAATATTACGCCAGCGGCCGGTTCGACGAGACGATCCGGCAGGTGCTGCGCAAGTGGGACGAGGTGATGGGCGTCATGCTTCCCACGCTGCGCGAGGAGCGGCGCCAGACCTATTCGCCGGTGCTTCCCATTTCGCCGGCCACGGGCAAGGTGCTGCAGGTGCCGGTTCGAGTCGTGGACGCCGAAGCGGGCACCATCGCCTTCATCGACGAGGACGGCAGCGAGGTCGAGCAATCGGCGCTGTCCGGCAAGTCGAAGCTACAGTGGAAGGTCGACTGGGCGCTCCGCTGGGTCGCGCTTGGGGTCGATTACGAAATGGCCGGCAAGGATTTGATCGACAGCGTCATCCAATCGGGCAAAATCACCCGCGTCCTCGGTGGCCGCCCGCCCGAAGGCTTCAACTATGAGATGTTCCTTGACGAAAACGGCGAGAAAATCTCCAAGTCGAAGGGCAACGGCCTCAGCCTCGACGAATGGCTGACCTACGGCAATGAGGAGAGCCTGGCCTTTTTCATCTACCGCGAGCCGAAGAAGGCCAAGAACTTGCACCTCGGCGTCATCCCGCGCGCGGTCGACGAATATTATCAGTTCCGCGCCAACTACCCGAACCAGCCGATCGACCAGAAACTCGGCAACCCGGTCCACCATATCCATGGCGGCAAGATCCCCACTGGCATCTTGCCGCTGAGCTATGGCCTGTTGCTCAACCTCACCGCATTGCCGGGTGTGGCCGACAAAGAGACGGCGTGGCGCTTCGTCCGACGCTATGCTCCGGAGACGTCACCGGAATCTCACCCCGAACTCGACAATCTGATCGGGCTCGCGGTCAACTACGCCCGCGATTTCGTCGCCCCCACGCTGAAACGCCGCGCGCCGCGGGACCATGAGGTCGATGCGCTGAAGGACCTCGACACCGAGCTGGCGAAACTCTCGCCCGACACGCCCGGCGACGCGATCCAGAATGTCGTGTTCGAGGTTGGAAAGCGCCACCCGTTCGAGAGCCTGCGCCACTGGTTCCAGGCGCTCTACGAGACACTGCTCGGCTCCAGCCAGGGCCCCCGCATGGGCAGCTTCATCGCGCTCTACGGCCTCGACAACAGCCGCAAGCTTATTGCTGAGTCGCTGGAGCAGGTGGCGGCCTAGGGCCCGAAGCTCAATATCTGTACGTCCTGCTTGCGGTGCTCGACCAGCATCACGCCTCGGGCGGGCTGGGGCTTGGCGGCGACAGGGCGTTGCTTGGCATGCTTATGTTTTGCGGCCGGGCACTTTTGATTGTGCACCGATCCGGCCCAAGCCGGAGTGAAGGCCGACGCGCCGAGTATCAACGACAGGGCGATGGTCGCATTGGCAAGCAGCTTGGACATGGTTCCAATCCCTGATCCCTTGTCCTTCATACTCCCTTCAGCATGCCGAGGGCAATCAAATGCGCTGGCGCGCGTACCAAAAATTGGCAAGGTTCGGGGGATGTTCGACAATTTCGACCTTCAGTTGCTCAACCTGATGCAGGAGGATGCCGACCGGACGGCCGACCAGCTGGCCGAACGGGTGGCGCTGTCGCCATCGGCCATCGCCCGGCGCCTGCGGCGCCTCAAGGAAACAGGCGCGATCGCAAGGACGATCGCCTTGCTTCCCTCGTCATTTGCCGATCGCCGGCTCCGCGCGCTGGTGAGCATTCAGCTCAACGAGCATGCGCTGGCGGCCGGTCTCGCCGGGCTTCGCGACCGCCTCCGGTCGCGGGACGAAGTGCAACTGTGCCTGGAGGTCAGTGGCAGCAACGACATGATGCTCCTCGTCGCCTGCCGTGACATGGCTGAGTTCAACGTCTTTGCCGACAGCGAGCTGGCCGCCAGCCAAGTCGTCCGTCGCTATGAAACCAGCTTCGTCAAGAAAGAGATCAAGAACCGGCCGATGATCCGGCTGGACAATAGGGACGCGAGCTAATCCCTCCCCGAGCGCGCTCGGGGAGGAAGCTGGACTAAGCGGCCTTCCTCGACGCGATCCAGCGGTCGATCTTCTGCTCCAGGATGCTGAGCGGAAGCGATCCCGTCATCAATATCTGAGCGTGGAAGTCGCGGATGTCGAACTTCGGTCCAAGCTCGTCTTGCGCCTTCTTGCGCAGCCGCTGGATCGTCAGCGCGCCGACCTTGTAGGCGGTCGCCTGGCTCGGGATGGCGATGTAGCGCTCGACCTCGGCCGTCGCGTCCGTCCGGCCCATGTCCGAATGGTCGAGCATGTACTCGATCGCTTGGTCGCGGGTCCAACCCTTGGAATGGATGCCGGTGTCGACCACCAGCCGCATTGCGCGGAGCATCTCGTCCGACAGGGTCCCGAACCGCTGGTACGGGTCCTTGTAGAGCCCCATGTCGTAGCCCAACGTCTCCGCGTAGAGGCCCCAACCCTCGTTGAACGCGGTCGTTCCGCCAAACCGCATGAACGGCGGAAGCGCCTCATTCTCACGGGCGAGGCTGATCTGGAAATGGTGCCCAGGGGCCCCCTCGTGCAGGTAGAGCGTCGTGATCCCGGGGGTCGTGCGCGACGGCAAATCATACGCGTTGAAATAGAAAATGCCGGGCCGCGACCCATCCGGATTGCCGGGGTTGTAGGAACCACCCGCCTCGAACTTCTCGCGGAATTCCGGATAGGGTTCGATCTTCAACGGAGTCTTGGGGATCGTCGAGAAATAGCGCGCAATCTGGGCATCGACCTTTTCCCCCACATCATAATAACGCTGGGTCAACGATTCCCGGCTCTCCTCCTTGAACTTCGGATCGGTCCGAAGGTGGTCGAAGAACTGCTGAAGCGTGCCCTCGAAGCCCACTTCCTGCCTAACCTTCTCCATCTCGCCCGTGATCCGGGCGACTTCGCCCAAGCCGAGCTGGTGGATCTGGTCGGGGGTCATCGGCAGGGTCGTCGTCTGCTCGATGAGATAGCGGTAGAGCTTGTCGCCGCCCTTCATGTGCACCAGGCCGTGGCCGTCGCGCGCGGCGGGCAGATACTCGGCCTGGAAGAAGTCACGCAGCCGCTTGAGCGCGGGATAGATCTCGCCGGTGATGGCGGCTTGATACTGCTGAGTCAGACGTGCCCGGTCGGCCTCGGCGACCGAGTCCGGGAATTGCGTGATCGGCCCGTAATAGGGCGACTCTTCGACCCTTTGCGCGAGCTGGGCGTCGAGCTGCTGGATCATGTTGCCGACGGTCAGCTTGGTGTCGACGACACCGCTTTCCATTCCCTGCCTGAAGCGCCCGATGGCGCGGTCGAGAAAGACCACATAATCCTTGTGGCGCTTGAGGTTGTTCTCATAGTCCTCAAGCGTCTTGAACGGAGCCGCGCCCTTTCCGCTGGCGAAGGTTGGATAAAAGGTGTGAATGCCGAAGAAGTGGTTGATCGGCCGCACGGCGGTCAGCCCAAGCATGTCGGCTTGGAGCCCGCGCAAGGCGTTGGTGCGGTTATACTCAAACACGTCATAGGCAAGCTGGTCGGTCGGGTTCAACTGGTCGCGGGGGATGGCGCGAAGCGCCCGAAGCTCCTGCTCCGCCGCTGCCCTCTCCGCGGCATAATATTCATCGGTGATTCCGTCGCCCAGCCGGTCGGCGTAGCGCAGGTCACCCCGGAACAGCGCACTGATCGGATTGCGCTTGAGATTGGCTTCGTCGCTGTCCTCGAACAGGCGGAACAGCCGGTCGTGGGCGGTCTCAGCGGCAGCGGGCGCCACTGGGGCCGTTGGCGCAGCCTGTTGCGCGATCGCTCCGGCCGATCCGGCCAGCGCAATGGCCGAGACGGCGAAGAAAAGCTTCATCCTCATGATATTCCCCTGAAATCGGCGGGCTCGACGGCGCTCCCGGTCGGCAGATGGAAAAAAGGGCGCCGCGGCAAGCCGCAACGCCCCTTCGACCAACGGCAAGCCGCTGTCTACCAGAAGAAGTTGTGCACCACGTCGACAACCTGTCCGGTGTAGATGTTCACCAGCATCGCGTCGTCATAGTAGCGAACCCAGCGATAGGGCCCGTAGGCCGGCGGCAGGCGGTACTGCCACGGATCGTTGAGCCAGTAGCTGGAGCGATAATAGCTGGGCCACAGGCTGAAGCCGATCGAGAAGCGCCGATATCCCCAGCCATAGGGATCATAGTAGCGCCCGAGCCGGAACAGCGAGCGATAGTGATTGCGGTAGTTCGACCAGTCGTAACGGCGGTCGTTGCGCCAGTCACCCGACCAACGGTGGCCATCCCGATCGCGCCAGCGATCACGGTCGCGATCGCGATCACGGTCATGGCGCTGCTCCTCCACGGAATCACGGAGCGCGTCGACCAGCCGATGGCCGCTGCCCTGCGTCGCCTGAGACCGCTGAACCGGCTCGACGGCACGGACCTGCTGGACCGGCTCCGACTGGGGTACCGGACGCCGGGCGCGCCGCTCGATGCGCCGCTGGCCCTCGCCCTCGCGATCGGCCCGCTCGACGCGCTCAATCCTTGCAGGGCGCTCGGCCCGTTGGACGCGCTCAACATTCGCCGGAGCAGGCGCCTGCTCGACCGTCTCGATCCGCGCCGGACGATCGGCGCGTTCGGTGCGAGCCAGCCTTTCAGCACGCTCGACCCGCGCGGGTCGATCGGCCTTGCTCGATCGCTCCGCACGCTGCGGCCGGCTGTCACTGGATGATTTGGAGGATTTGGCTTCGGACGACCGGTCGCGGTCGCCGGGCTCGGCATGGGCAGCGGCAGGCGCCAGGGCGGTCGCCAGCAGCAAGGGGATCAGCAACTTACGCATCACTTAAACTCCACAGGCAATGCGACTTCATGAGTCGTTGGGTGCGGAATGCTCCTCGTCGGATGAGCCGTTGCTGAACCGTGATGAATTGCGGCGTTCATCCTGCGCAGCGCGGACCGGGGTCGCTGCTGCTGCGGCTCGGGCGACCGCCTTCAGGATGCGCGGAGTCGCGCCGCACCGGCAGATGTTGGGCAGGCTCGCCAGTTGATCGGCTGTCGGGCTGGGCGTCGCCCGCATCATCGCCGCAAGCGCCATGATGAAGCCCGGATCGCAACGGCCGCACTGGCTGACCTGTTCGGCGGCCCAGGCCTGCTGCAGCGGGTGGGCCCGGTCGGCCGAAAGTCCTTCGATGGTGGTGATATCGGCGCCCTCGGCTGCGGCGATCGTCAATTGACATGACAGCACCGCGCGGCCGTCGGCGATGACGGTGCAGCTGCCGCAGTCGCCGCTGTAGCAGCCATGCTTTGTGCCGGTGAGGTTGGACGCGTCGCGCAACGCGTGAAGCAGCGGCGTGCCCGGATCGAGCCTGTACTGGATCGCCTCGCCGTTGACGGTCATTCGGGTCATGATTGGAGCCTAGCTTGCAATATGATCGCGCGCGACCCCATGGTGGCGTCATGACGAGCATCGCGACCGCGCGGGGGCGCATCGGATATTTAGAGGCTGGCGGCGGCAACGAGACCCCGATCGTCTTCCTGCATGGCGTCGGATCGGACAAAAGCGTCTGGGCACCGCAGCTCGATCATTTCGGCCAGTCGCGCCGCGCGCTAGCCTTCGACTATCCGGGCTATGGCGAGAGCGGATATGTCGACGGCGCCACGCGCGACGATTTCGCGGCTTCGATCCTCGCGGCTATGGATGCGCTGGATATCGGAAGCGCGCATATCTGCGGCCTGTCGCTGGGCGGAGTGATTGCGATCGCGATGCACGCCGCGGCGGCGGATCGCTGTGCCTCGCTGATCATCGCCGACAGCTTTGCGGTCCATCCCGATGGCCAGGCCATCCACGATCGCTCCGTCGCGGCCAGCCAATCGATGTCGATGCGCGAGCTGGCCGAGGCGCGCGCGGCCCTGCTGCTCGGTTCGGCCTCCACGCCGGACCTGCTGGCGGAAGTGGTCGAGACAATGTCGAGGATCGATCCGGCCGCCTACCGGCTTGGCGCCGCCGCCGTCTGGCTGGCCGACCAGCGCGACCGGGTTGCGGCGATCGATCTCCCGACCCTGGTCCTGGTGGGCGAAGAAGATGCGATCACTCCGCCGCAGCTGTCGGAGGAGTTGCGCGGGATGATCCCCCGATCGCGACTGGAGCGGATTGCCGCTGCAGGCCACCTGGCCAATGCCGAGCAGCCGCAAGCCTTTAACCGGGCGATTGAATCCTTTCTCTCCGATCAGCGTTAGCAGCTTGTTAACTATGTGATTTAAGGCTGTTTTTTCCTTGTCCTGCGACAAGCAGGGCATGAGGAAAGCCGCCGCCCGATTCTTGCCTGCCCTTGCCCTGGTGACCTTTGCTGCGTCGGCCGATGCCCAGGTGGTCAGCGCAAGCTACCGGTCGATGTCGAAGAGCGAGGCGATCCTCGGCGGCGCACCGAGCGCCCTGGCGGCGATCACGGCCCAACAGAATGGCCAGTCGTCGGTCACTCCGGCGGCCATGCCGAACCATTACCGCCGGGCCATCTCCAACTATATGCGCGCGCCGGTGTCGCCTGATCGGCCGGATGTGTTCAACAGCGTCGCGCTGTCGATCGGCCGCAGCCCGCTGGATGCTCGCTGGAACCAGGTTTCGGGGGCAGGCGTCGGCGGCAACGCCGGCGCCTTTGCCGCTTCGCTCCGGGAGCGCGACATGTTCGCCAAGCTCGAAGCGGTCAACGGCTACGTCAATGCGCGGGTTCGCTTCACCGACGACCGCGTCCAGTTCGGGGTTGCCGATCGCTGGATGGGGCCTTCCGAAACGCTGGCGCGCGGCCGCGGAGACTGCGAGGATTTCGCGCTGGCCAAGCGGGCGATGCTCCGCGCAGCCGGCGTTCCCGACAAGGATCTCTACCTGGTCGTGCTGAAGGATCTCAGCCGGCGTGCGGACCATGCGGTGCTGGTGGCGCGGGCCAATGGGCGCTTCCTGGTGCTCGACAACGGCACCGACCGGATCGTCGATTCCAGCGACATCCAGGACTATAAGCCGATGTTCACCTTCGCCGCCAATGGCCGGGCCTATACCCACGGCTACCGCCGCGACGTGCCGCCGATTCACTATGCCAGCGCCCCCGTTGCATTGGCGGAAGCGAGGGTGGAACCGGCGTCGGGCGCGGATGAGTTGCCGGCGGTGGTGGCCGAAACCGCCAGCCTGGTCCCCTCCGTCATTTCCCTCTGATCAGCGCTCCCGAAGCGCGTCGCTGCGGGCCTTGAGAACCGGTTTCAGCAGGTAGCTCAGCACGCTCTTGCGCCCGGTGATGATCTGCGTGTCGGTCATCATGCCCGGCGTGATCGGAAGCCGGCGGCCCGCGGCCGACAAATAGTTGCGCTCGGTCTCCACGATGACGATGAAATAGGCCTCGCGCTCGACCTCGTCATAAATGCTGTCGGCCGAAACCTGCACAACCTTGCCGTCAAGACCGCCATAGGTCGAAAAGTCGTAGGCGGTGACCTTCACCAGCGCCTTGTCGCCGACCTTGATGAAGGCGATGTCGCTTGGCTTGACGCGCGTTTCGACCAGCAGCTTGTCGCCGACCGGGACTACTTCCATCACCTTTTCGCCGGCCTGGACGAAGCCGCCGATGGTGGTCACCTGGACATCATTGACCACGCCGTCGACCGGCGAGCGAAGCTCGAACCCGCGAGCGCCGCGCAGCGACTCCTCATTGACCGCCAGCTTCTGCTCGACCTGGCTGCGTTCGCTCAGCGCTTCCTGGCGGAAGGTGAATGAGGCCTCATTGGCCTGGCTATTGGCCTCGGCCACGGCGGCCATGGCGCGTCCCTGCTGTTCGCGAGCGGCGGCGATCCGGCCCTGCAGGTCAACCACCTCGCGCTGCGCATTGGCGAGCTCGGTTTGCGGCACGATGTTCTTGGCGGCGAGCGGCGCCAGGCGGTTCACATTGTCCTGAGCCAGCGCCAGGCTGCGCTGCAAGGCGTTGATCGTTGCGGCGGCCTCCGCCGCCTCGCGCCGCCGCTGCTCGGCGGATGCGCGCAGCGCGGCCACCCGGCTCGAAAGCGCCTGGCGACGGACCGAGCTGAGAGTCGCTTCCTCGCCCTCCAACGGCGCTGTGGACGCGGCGCCAAGACCCTCGGCAGCCAGCCGGGCGGAGCGCGCTTCCAAGGCTTCGGTTTCCGCCTGGATCTGGCGGCTTTGCGGATTGTCGAGCCGGGCCAGCAGCTGGCCGCGCCGGACTCGCTGGCCCGACCGAACCATCAGCTCCGCGATGGTCGCCGGCTCGGACGCCTGGATCAGCTGGACCTTGCTCGACGGGATGACCTTGCCGGTGCCGGCGGTGACTTCGTCGACTTGCGCCAGCATCGCCCAGACCAGGAAGATGACGAAGCCGATCGCCACCGAGACGATGATCTTCTTCGCGCCGGTCAGCGGCTCGCGGTGGCGCTTCGTCGCCGATGCCTGAAAGGGTAAGGTCGCCATGATCCTGCTCTTGCCTATCGTGCCGCCAGTTCGACCGTTGCGGCCGGTTCTGGCTCCTTGGCCGGTTTGCCAGCATCCGCCTTATTGGCGGTCTCGCTCTCCGGTGGCATGGGGATGCTAAGCGTCCAACCCTTTGAAATGTCAAGCAATCCGCCCACATCATTGGCGGCACGCGGCACTGGCGGACCGGCCAGCGAGGGATCCTCGACCGGAACCGTGCTTCCGTCGGTCAGCACCGCCTGCCGAAGGGGCGGACGAAGCGATGCAGGGTCACTCGGTTCCCCGATATAACGGCCGGTAAAGGCAGCGGTCGAACCCCAGGCCCCCGGCCAGCGATAGAAGATATGCGCGCCGATCCGCGAAATCTTGGCCAATCGCGGAGCCCAGTGGGGCGCGACATAATCGGCATGATAATGGGTCGCGGCCCCGACAGACTGTTCGACAAAGCCATCGAGAGCGGCCGCCGCGATGCGCTCGGCTTCTTTCCATGCGCCCAGCGCCGGGCGCCGATAAAGCGACCCGTCGCAGGTGAAGCTGAACTGGCACACCGGCTGGCGGGCGCCTTGGTAGACGACACCGCAAACCGACTTCGGAAAGGCCGGATGGCGCATGCGGTTCAAGACGACCTGGGCGACGGCACGGCGGCCCTCGACTGGCTCAAAGCCGGCCTCGTAATAGACGGCCTGCGTCAGGCACAGCAACGCGCGGCGCCGATCGAGCGGGTCCGCGGCTGACAGGTCGAACGGCCGCGAGGCGGCGATGGGTGCAGAGCTGAAAGGCATGGCGGCGTTGATCAGCCGGGCATCGTTGCCGACGGCGCGATTGGCGACCAGTTCCTCGCCGGAGGTGGCAGCAATCAGTGACGCTGCCGCCGTCGGGGGAATCAGCCTGTTGCCCGTCGAGGCCCGGATCGAGTCGACACGCAGCGTCGTTCCCCCGACGAAAACGCCGAGCATCGCGACCGCGGCGAAAATCGAGTGGCGGCGAGCGCTCATTGCCCGCCCTCCTGCTTGGCCGCGTCCTGCAGTCGGGCCATCACCTGGTCGCGCGGGCCGTCGGCGACAATCTTCCCGGCGTCGATGATGATCAGACGATCGCAGATGGACAGCATGTTATGCCGGTGCGTCGACACCACCAGCGATTGTTCCTTCGCCAGCGCGGTCTTTAATTTCTCGATGAAATAAAGCTCGGTCTGCGTATCCATCGCTCCGGTCGGCTCATCGAGGAACAGCAGCTTCGACGGGCTGACCAGCGCGCGAGCGAGCACCAGCAGCGAGCGCTGCCCGCCGGACAGGAGCGCGCCGCGCTCCCCGACTGGACGGTCAAATCCGGCCGCGTCGCGCGACAGGAAGATGTCGGCGCCGGAGCGGACCACCGCGTCAATCAGCTGCTGGTCGTCCGCCTTGGCCGCGCCCAGCATCAGATTGTCGCGGACCGTGCCCGAAAACAGTTCGGCGTCCTGACCGACGTAACGGAAGGAATCGCGCAGCTGGTGCGGGTGATACTGACGGCTGTCGAGGCCATCGACCAGCATCTCGCCATCGGTCGGCGCATAGAGGCCGCACATCAGCCTGCCCAGCGTCGACTTGCCAGATGCGACCCGGCCGATGATCGCGATCCGCTCGCCCGGATCGATCTTGAGCTCAATGCCCGAGAGGCTGTCGACGCTGGCTCCGGGATAGCGGAAGCTGACGTTCCTCAGCTCGAGATGGCCGGCGCGGATTTCCGGTACGATGCTGCGGGCAGCGACCTGACGCTCGTCCGGCGCCTCCATCATCCGTTGCAGCGATTCCAGCGTCGTCATCGACTGCCTGCCGCGCGTCAGCAGGAAGGCGAATTGGCCGATCGGGGCCATGGCGCGGCCGGCGAGCATCACGATGGCGATGATCGCGCCCATGGTGATGTTGCCATTGTTGAACAGGTAGAAGCCGCCCACCACCAGGCCGACGCTGATCGCCTGCTGGCAGATCGACGCGCTGTTGACCGCCACGGCGGTCAAGCGGCGAAGCTTCTCCTGGGTAGCGGCGGACATGGCCGAATAGCGGCGCCATTTGCCCAGCATCTGGCCCTCTGCGCGGGCGGATTTCAGCGTTTCGATTCCCGAAATCGATTCGACCAGAACCGAATGCTGTAGCGAGGCGTCCGCTTGCGCGTCGATCGTCGCGCCGGCCATCCGGCGCTGAAGCACGGCGCCGAGGCCCAGCATGATGACGATGCCGACGATCGGCACGAAGACCAGCGGGCCGGCAAGCACGGCGATCAGGATCAGGAACACCAGCAGGAAGCCGATGTCGACCATTAGCACGACGGAGGTCGAAGCGAAGAAATCCCGGACCCCCTCATATTCGCTGACCCGCTTGGCGAAGGCTCCGGTGCTGCCCTGGCGCTCGGCCATCGGCAGGTTCATCACTTTCTCGAACAGCTTTTGCGAATATTTGGCGTCGAGCCGGCGGCCGATCTCGTCGACCAGCTGGGTCCGGGCGATTCGGAGCACGAAATCGAAGCCCAGCGCAAGGAACACGCCGATCGCCAGCACCCAGAGCGTCGGCACCGCCTTGTTGGGGATGACCCGGTCGTAGACGTTCATCGTGAACAGAGGCACCGCGAGCGCCAGCAGGTTGACGATCAAGGCGGCGAGCAGGACTGGCCAGAAATCGCGCCGGACCTTCCACACTTCCGACCAGAACCAGTGCGTCCGGCGGACCTTGTCCCATGGGCGTTCGCCCGCTCGCTCCTGCGCGGGATCGGGTTCGACCGCGACGGCGTGGCCGGTGAACGCCGGCTCCAGATCGGAAGCGGGGACCCAGATCGGATCAGCGGTTCCCGGAGCATAAATCAGCGCATC
>DASTCB010000086.1:0-24263 GCA_035711585.1 Sphingomicrobium sp. | reverse complement strand
CGGCGGTCAGAACGGCTTTGAGAACCTTCATCACTCTTCCCCTCGCGAGTCGCAGGGGTCAGATATGAATGGGTTTTCCGGTCACCGCCATAGCCGCTTCCTTGATCGCCTCCGAATGGGTCGGGTGGGCGTGGCAGGTGTAGGCGATGTCCTCACTGGTGCCGCCGAACTCCATCGCCTGGGCGGCCTGGGCGATCATCGTGCCGGCGACCGAAGCGATGCACCACACGCCGAGCACGCGGTCGGTCTGGGCATCGGCGATGACCTTCACGAAGCCGTCGGGCTCATGATTGGTCTTGGCGCGGCTGTTGGCGAGCATCGGGAATTTGCCGACCTTGACCTCGCCCTTTTCCTTGGCCTGCTCCTCGGTCAGGCCGACGCCGGCGATTTCCGGCATGGTGTAGACCACCGACGGGATGACATCATGGTTCACGATCCCGGTCTGGCCTGCGATATTTTCGGCGACCGCGATCCCCTCGTCCTCGGCCTTGTGGGCCAGCATCGGGCCGGGGATGACATCGCCGATCGCCCAGACGCTCGGAACTGACGTGCGGAAGTCATGGTCGGTCTCGATCTGGCCGCGGTTGTTGGGCTGGAGGCCGATCTTGTCGAGGCCGAGGCCTTCGGTGTTGGGGCGGCGGCCAATGGACAGGAGGACGCAATCGGCTTCGATCGTTTCGGCCGCACCGCCCTTGGCTGGCTCGACGGTCAGCGTCGCCTTACCGCCCTTCACGGAAACGCCCGTGACCTTGCTGGACAGCTTGAACTCGAAGCCCTGTTTCTTGAGGATCTTGTTGGCTTCCTTGCGGACGTCGCCGTCGAAGCCGGGCAGGATCTGGTCGAGGAATTCGACACAGGTGACCTTGGCGCCCAGCCGCCGCCAGACCGAGCCCAGCTCCAGCCCGATCACCCCGCCGCCGATCACCACCATGTGCTCGGGCACCTTGCCCAGTTCGAGCGCGCCGGTGGAATCGACCACCACCTTCTGGTCGATTTCGACCCCCGGCAGCGGGGTGACCGATGATCCGGTGGCGATGACGATGTTCTTCGCCGTGACCGTGCGGTCGCCCACCTTGACGCTGTTCGGGCCGGTGAAGGCCGCATAGCCCTTGAGCCATTCGACCTTGTTCTTCTTGAACAGGAACTCGATGCCGCCGGTCAGGCCCTTGACCGCTTCCTTGCGCTGGCCGTGCATGGCGTCGAGGTCGAGCTCGGGCTTCACCTTGATGCCGAGCTTGGCGAAGGCGCCATTGGCCGCGGCGTCGTAATATTCCGACGCGTGGAGCATCGCCTTGGACGGAATGCAGCCGACATTGAGGCAGGTCCCGCCAAGCGTCTCGCGCCCCTCGGCACAGGCGGTCTTGAGTCCCAGCTGCGCCGCGCGGATCGCGGCGACATAGCCGCCGGGGCCGGAGCCGATCACCAAGACGTCGAAATCGAAATCAGCCATTCCAAAACTCCGTTCGCCCTGAGCCTGTCGAAGGGCAGTTCTTTATTTTCGCCTTCGCCGAATGGAAGGACAGGGCTTCGACAAGCTCAGCCCGAACGGTTGTGGGTCAGCCTACAGATCAATCAACAGCCGGGTGGGGTCCTCGATCGCCTCCTTGACGCGGACGAGGAAGGTGACCGCCTCGCGGCCGTCGATCAGGCGATGGTCGTAGCTCAGCGCCAGATACATCATCGGCCGGGCGACGATCTGGCCGTCGCGGACCACGGCACGCTCCTCGATGCGATGCATGCCGAGCACCGCCGACTGCGGCGGGTTGATGATCGGGCTCGACAGCAGGCTTCCGAACACGCCGCCGTTGGAGATGGTGAAGGTGCCGCCCTTCATGTCGTCGGCGGTCAGCGTGCCTTCCTTGGCCTTCTTGCCGAATGCCGCGATGGTCTTCTCGATATCGGCGAAGCTCAGCTTGTCGGCGTCGCGAACGACGGGGACCACCAACCCTTTCGGCGCCGAGACCGCGATCGAGACGTCGAGGAAGTCGGAATAGACAATCTCGTCGCCCTCGATCCGGGCGTTGACCGACGGCACGTCGCGCGCAGCCAGCGCCACGGCCTTCACGAAGAAGCCCATGAAGCCGAGGCGGATGCCGTGCTTCTTCTCGAACAGATCCTTGTACTTGCCCCGGGCTTCGATCACCGCCGACATGTCGACGTCATTGTAGGTGGTGAGCAATGCGGCCGTATTCTGCGCTTCCTTGAGCCGCGTCGCGATGGTCTGGCGCATGCGGGTCATCCTGACCCGTTCTTCCTTGCGTTCCCCGGCGCTTCTTTGTGTTCCTGCGTAGGCAGGAACCCAGTCAGCCTGCGGAGCAGGCTTTGAAGGCGTTGCAGGCGGGGCTTTCGCCTCGGTCTGGGCCCCTGCCTGCGCAGGGGCACTCGGCTCCTCGCCTCGTGCCTTGGCCGCAGCCAGCACATCATCCTTGGTCAGCCGGCCGTCCTTCCCCGTGCCCTTGATGCTGGACGGGTCGACATGATGCTCCAGCACGGCGCGACGAACCGCCGGCGACAGGGTCAGATCGGCATGGTCGGCCGCCGGCGCATGTTCATTCTCGCGCGGCAGCGGGGTTTCCGCCGGACCCGGCGGGTTGGTCGCGGCATCGACCGCTTCTTTCGTTTCTGCGGGAGCCACGGTTGCGGCTGACCCTGCTTCGCCAATACGGGCAATAATCGCGCCGACCGCGACCGTGTCGCCCTCCTGGACAAGCTGCTCGGTCATCGTCCCGGCAACCGGCGATGGCACCTCGACCGAGACCTTGTCCGTCTCCAGCGACGCGATCGGCTCATCGGCCGCGACCGCCTCGCCCGGCTTCTTCAGCCACTGCGCCAGCGTTCCTTCGGTGATCGACTCTCCCAGCGCGGGAACCTTCACATCGGTGGCCATGGGTTATCCCTTACGAAGCTCGTGCGGTTTGGCTGGTGCGGCTGCTATGCCCCAGCGCGTCGGCAATCAAGGCCGCCTGTTCGGCGGCGTGGCGCTTGGCAAGCCCCGTCGCCGGGGACGCGGAAGCGCCGCGGCCGGCATAGCGGGCGCGCTTGCCCTTGAAACCGGCCTCGGCCAGGCATTCCTCCAGCTCGTCCTCGACGAAGTGCCAGGCGCCATTGTTCTTCGGCTCTTCCTGCGCCCAGACCAGCTCCTCCAGCTTGGGCATCGCCTTCAACCGCTTGACCAGCGGCTCGCCGGGGAAGGGGTAGAGCTGCTCGATCCGGATGATCTCGGTGCTGGTATCGCCGGCGGCGTCGCGGGCCTCCATCAGCTCATAGCTGAGCTTGCCCGAGCAGAGCACCACGCGGCGGGTCTCACCCTGCGCCGGTGGGTTGAGGTCGGTGAGGATGCGGCGGAAATGACCCTCGCCGATGAAGTCATCCTTGCGCGAGACCGCCAGCTTGTGCCTGAGCAGCGACTTGGGCGTCATCATCACCAGCGGCTTGCGGAAATCGCGTAACATCTGGCGGCGCAGGATGTGGAAATAATTGGCCGGTGTGGTGCAGTTGGCGACCTGGATATTGTCCTCGGCGCAGAGCTGCAGATAGCGCTCGAGCCGCGCCGAGCTATGCTCAGGCCCCTGCCCCTCGAAGCCGTGCGGCAGCAGCATGACGAGGCCTGAGGCGCGCAGCCACTTGGCTTCGCCGGCCGCGATGAACTGGTCCATGATCGTCTGCGCGCCGTTGGCGAAGTCGCCGAACTGCGCCTCCCACAGCACCAGCGCCTTCGGGTCGGCCAGCGAATAGCCATATTCGAAGCCGAGCACGCCGAATTCGCTCAAGGGGCTGTCGCGCACCTCGAACAGCGGCCGGCCGTCCTGCTCGATGGTCCGGAGCGGGATATATTTCTCGCCGCTTTTCTGACAGGTCCAGGCGGCGTGGCGCTGGCTGAAGGTGCCGCGGCCGCTGTCCTGCCCTGACAGGCGGACCCGGTAGCCCTCCTCGGCCAGGCTGCCGAACGCCAGCGCTTCGGCGGTCGCCCAGTCGATGTCCTCGCCTTCCTCCAGCGTCTTCTTCTTCGCTTCGAGGATTCGCCCCAACGTCTTGTGGATGGTGATCCCGTCGGGGACGGTTGTCAGCAGCGCCGACAGGCGACCATATTTCTCTTCCGCAATCGCGGTGTTGACGTTGCGCCGAGCGTCGACCGGCTCGCCCGGCTTGCCCAGTCCCTGCCAGCGGCCCGAGAACCAGTCGGCCTTGTTGGGGAGGTAGTTCGCCCCCGCCTCGAACTCGCTTTCCAGATGCTGGGTGAATTTCGCGGTGGTGTGGTCGATCCATTGCTGGTCGACGATTCCCTCGCCGATCAGCCGCTGGCCGTAGATCTGGCTGATCGCCGGATGCTTGCGGATCGCTTCATACATCAGCGGCTGGGTGAAGCTCGGCTCGTCGCCCTCGTTATGCCCGAAGCGGCGGTAGCACCACATGTCGATGACGATGTCGCGGTTGAACGCCTGGCGATATTCGATCGCCAGCTTGCAGGCGAAGGTGACCGCCTCCGGATCGTCGCCGTTGACGTGCAGGATCGGCGCCTGGATGCCCTTGGCCACGTCCGACGGATAGGGCGAGCTTCGCGCGAACTGGGGCGAGGTGGTGAAACCGACCTGGTTGTTGATGACGAAATGGATGCAGCCGCCGGTGCCGTATCCGGGCAGTCCCGAGAAGCCGAGGCATTCCCAGACGACACCCTGCCCCGCGAAGGCCGCGTCGCCGTGAAGCAGGATCGGCAGGACGGTGTCGCCCTCATGGTCGCCCTTGATGGTCTGCACCGCCCGCACCTTGCCCAGCACGACCGGGTCGACCGCCTCCAGGTGGGACGGGTTGGGCAGCAGCGACAGGTGGACCTTGTTGCCGTCGAACTCGCGGTCCGAAGAGGTGCCGAGGTGGTATTTGACATCGCCAGAGCCGCCGACATCGGCCGGGTTGGTCGCGCCGCCGGCGAACTCATGGAAGATGGCGCGATAGGGCTTGCCCATCACGTTGGAGAGGACGTTCAAGCGGCCGCGGTGGGCCATGCCGATGGCGATCTCCTCGACGCCATACTGGCCGCCATATTTGATCACCGCTTCCAGCGCCGGGATGGCGCTTTCGCCGCCGTCGAGGCCGAACCTTTTGGTCCCGACATATTTCTTGGCGAGGAACTTCTCCCACTGCTCGCCGTGGATCACCTTCTCCAGGATCGATCGCTTGCCCTCGGGCGTGAACTGGATCGTCTCTTCCGGGCTCTCGATCCGGTCCTGGATGAAGCGCCGCTCCTCCAGGTCGTTGATGTGCATATATTCGAAGCCGACCGGGCCGCAGTAGGTCGACTGGAGCACCGGCAGTATCTGGCGGATTGACGCTTCCTGGAAGCCGAGCGCCCCGCCCAGCCAGATCTTTCGGTCGAGGTCGGCGTCGGTGAAGCCGTGATAGGCCGGGGTGAGGTCGGCCGGCAGCTCGCTCTGGTAAAGCCCGAGCGGGTCGAGATGGGCGGCGAGATGCCCGCGCACGCGATAGGTGCGGATCAACATCATCGCCCGGATGCTGTCATCGGCCGCGCGACGGATCGCGGCTTCGTCGGTGACTCCCGTGGCGGCGACCGCCGCCTTCGCCTTCTCGGCAACCGTCTCGATCGTGGCTTCGGTCGGGTCGAGGCCGAGGTTGACCGGGTCGAGCTCGCTCACCGGCCAGTTCGGCCGCTGCCAGCTCGGTCCCTGCTCGATCTCAATTACCTCGTTCATCGCTTCCTCTTGTTCCCCTGCGAAGGCAGGGGCCCAGTCCGGCGCCGCAGGCGCCGCTTTCAGCGGCGGTCTAGACTCCTGCCTTCGCAGGAGCACTAGGCGCTCAACAACTCCTTCAGCGTCGTTCCCAATTCAGATGGGCTCGGGGAGACGCGGATTCCAGCCGCTTCCATCGCCGCGATCTTGCTTTCGGCGTCGCCCTTGCCGCCCGAGACGATCGCGCCGGCATGGCCCATTCGGCGGCCGGGAGGCGCGGTGCGACCGGCGATGAAGCCGACGGTCGGCTTGCTTCGGCCGCGCTTCGCCTCGTCGGCGAGGAATTGCGCCGCCTGCTCCTCGGCATCGCCGCCGATCTCGCCGATCATGATGATTGACTGGGTCTCGTCGTCGGCCAGGAACAGCTCGAGCATCTCGATGAACTCGGTGCCCTTGACCGGATCGCCGCCGATACCGACCGCGGTGGTCTGGCCGAGGCCCTCGTTCGACGTCTGGAACACGGCCTCATAGGTCAGCGTGCCGGACCGCGAGACGATGCCGACGCTGCCATCCTTGAAGATATTGCCCGGCATGATCCCGATCTTGCACTCGCCCGGAGTCAGCACGCCCGGGCAGTTGGGGCCGATCAGCCGCGACTTGGAGCCGGTCAGCGCGCGCTTGACCTTGACCATGTCGAGCACCGGGATGCCCTCGGTGATGCAGACGATCAGCGGCACCTCGGCGTCGATCGCTTCCAGGATCGAGTCCGCGGCGAAGGGCGGCGGGACGTAGATCACGGACGCATCGGCGCCGGTCGCTTCCCTGGCCTCGGCGACGGTGTTGAACACCGGCAGGTCGAGGTGCCTGGTCCCGCCCTTCCCCGGCGTCACGCCCGCGACCATCTGCGTTCCATAGGCCAGCGCCTGCTGCGTATGGAAAGTGCCGGTGTCGCCGGTCATCCCCTGGGTGATGACCTTGGTGTCCTTGTTGACGAGAATGCTCATGCGAGGCTTCCGTCGATCTGCTTGCACGCCACCAGCAGTTCCTTGACTGCATCGACGCTGACCTGGAAATTCTGCCTGGCTTCGTCGTCGAGGGCGATTTCGATCACTTCCTCAGCGCCGTTCGCGCCGATGACGGTCGGGACGCCGACGTAGAGGCCGTCGAGGCCGTACTTGCCCTCAACATAGACGGCGCAGGGCAGGATCCGCTTCTGGTCGCCGAGATAGGCTTCGGCCATGGCGATCGCGGACGTCGCCGGCGCGTAATAGGCGCTGCCGGTCTTCAGCAGCGCGACAATCTCGCCGCCGCCGCCGCGGGTGCGCTTGACGATCTCGTCGATCTTTTCCTTCGATGACCGGCCCATCTTGACCAGGTCATCGACCGGAATGCCGGATATGGTGGTGTAGCTGGTAACCGGGACCATCGTGTCGCCATGGCCGCCGAGCACGAACGCGTTCACATCCCTGACCGACACACCGAATTCCTGGGCGAGGAAGGTGGCGAAGCGCGCGGAATCCAGCACGCCGGCCATGCCGACCACCTTGTTCGCCGGCAGGCCGGAGAATTCGCGCAGCGCCCAGACCATCGCGTCCAATGGGTTGGTGATGCAGATGACGAAGGCGTCGGGGCAATGCTGTTTGATGCCCGCACCCACCTGCTTCATCACGCCGAGGTTGATGCCGAGCAAATCGTCGCGGCTCATGCCCGGTTTGCGCGGCACGCCGGCGGTGACGATCACCACATCGGCGCCGGCGATGTCGGCATAATCGTTGGTGCCCGTGATGTTCGCGTCGAAGCCCTCGATCGGGCCGCACTGGGCGAGGTCGAGCGCCTTGCCCTGGGGAATGCCCTCGGCGATGTCGAACAGGACGATGTCGCCCATTTCCTTTTTCGCCGCGAGGTGGGCGAGCGTGCCGCCGATCATTCCCGCGCCGATCAGCGCAATCTTCTTGCGAGCCATGGAGCTTCCGGTCCCCTTGATGAGCGTGTGAAGCCGGGGCCGCGGGAAGCGGCCCCGGATTTTGCGCGCGCTCTAGACCGGGAGTGGCGGCGGAGCAACCTTTCGCAGGCGCAGAATCAAGCCGCTGCGCTTACTCACCTTCGATCAGGCTCAGGATGTTCCCATCGGGGTCCTTGAACCAGGCGGTTTTGAAGCCGCCCTCGCCTTCGAAGAAGTCGCCCTTGGGCGTCAGCCCCTCTAGGTCGTACTTCTCGAAGAAGATGCCCTTTTCCTTCAGCTCCTGCACTTCGGATTGGAGGTCGTCGACCTGGAAGGTCAGCGCGGTCGCCTTGTTGGTCCCGGCGAACTCGGACCTGTAGACGGTGATCGGGGTGCTCCCGCTCTGCACGGTCAGCACCTCGCCCTCCATCTCCTCCTTGGTCGTCAGACCGAGCTTGTCCTCATAGAATTTGCGTGCCCGATCGAGATCCTTGACCGCGATCATCGGCGTTGCGTCGGCTTTGCCGAGCATGGTCCTTCTCCTCCTTTGGTTGAGACTGGAAAAACGGTCAGGCCGCGCCCGTCGTTCCGGCATTCGCCATGGTTAACGGGCGTGTCATGGACCGTTCAGGCGGCTTCGGGCATTGTATCGCCCATGAAACATCTCATGATCCTCGCGGGCGTCGCGGCGCTCGCCACCTCCGCCCCGGCCTACGCCAAGCCGGATCACGCCAAGGGCCACAAGGACCACCATGCGAAAGGCCATGTCGGCTACGGCGCCGGCGGCTGCCCGCCCGGCCTGGCCAAAAAGAACAATGGCTGCCTGCCGCCCGGCCAGGCCAAGAAGCTGTACAATGTCGGCCAGCGCTGGCCGGGCAATTACGGCTACGCCTGGAACTACAACCAGATTCCGTACGACTTGCGCAACCGCTACGGGTTCGATCCGAACGCCCGTTATTATTACGGCGACGGCTATCTCTACCGCGTCGACCCGGCGACGATGCTGATCAGCCAGGTCGTCAGCGCGATCTTGCGGTAAGCTAATTCCTCCCCGAGAGAAGCTCGGGGAGGATTCACATCACCCCGCCAAATCCTTCAGCACCATCTCCCAGAACAGCACATTGTCGTAGACCGCCCGAACCGGCATGCGCTCGTCGAGGCCGTGGGCGCGCTCGTCCTCGGGCGTGATCACCCAGCTTCCGTCCATGCCGTAGACCGGCACCCCCTCCTCTCGGAAGAAGGCGCCGTCGGTGGCGCCCGCCGACATGTAGGGCGCGACCGGAATGCCCTTGCCGTTGAGCGCGGTCACCGCGCCCTGATAGGCCTTCGCCACGTCGGCGCGCTGCGGCGAAACCGGCGTCGGCCGGCCGGCGTAATTGGGATCCTTGGTTACCTCGACGCCCGCGCCGGCGATGCCTTTCAGCTCGGCCATGATCGCGTCCGGATGCACTCCCGGCATGATCCGGCAGTTGACCGTCGCCCGCGCCATTTGCGGCAGTGCGTTGTCGGCATGGCCGGCATTAAGCATGGTTGCGACGCAGCGGGTGCGGGTGAATCCCGTCTCCAACTCGCTCGCCTCGATCGCGTCGGCTGCGGCGCCGTCATTCTCATTGGCCAGCCAGGCGCGAATCGCCTTGCCCAGCGCGCTGTCGCCTTCTTGGCGCGCCCGCAGCGCAAAATAGCCGCGAGTCGTCTCGTTGAGCATCGGTTGGAAACGATGCGACTCCAGTTTCTTGATCGCCGTTGCCAACTCGTAGATCGCATTGTCCGCTCGCGGCCGGCTGGAATGTCCGCCCTTGTTGCGCACCGTGAAATGAAAGGTCTGGAAGGTCTTTTCGGCGGTCTGAAGGGCGAAGCCGAGCGGCGCCCCATTCGCCAGGAAAGCGCCTCCGCCGCCATCCGAATTGAGCGCATATTCGGCGTCGGTCAGCTCGCGCCATTCGGTCGCGCCCAGGCGCGCGCCGCGGCCGCCGGTCTCCTCGTCGCCGGTGAAGAACAGGATCAGGTCGCGATTCGGCTTCCAGCCAGCCTGCTTGAGCTTGAGGAAGGCCATGGTGAGCCCGGTCATTCCCGCCTTGTTGTCGTAGCTGCCGCGCCCGTAGAAATATCCGTCCTTCTCGATGAACTCGAACGGGTCCTGCTTCCAATCCTCGCGCTTGGCTTCGACCACATCCATGTGCGCCATCAGCAGGATCGGCTTGGCGGTCGGCCTGTCAGCGCGCCAGCGGGCGATCAGCGCGACCGTCTTGTCGCCTGGCACTCCCTCATAGGGTACGATCTTGATGTCCTGCTCGGCAAAGCCCGCGTTGCGCAGCTCGTCGGCGATGAGGTCGGCCTGGAGCGGCATCTGCCCGCGCCCCGCCACGGTCGGGATCTCGATCGACTTCTCGTAGAACGCACGCGTCTTCGCCTGCCACTGGGCGTCGAGCCTGGACTGCTGGGTGACGATGGCTGGCGGAGTTTGGGCGAGCGCGCCCGTGGACAGGGCGATAAGCGAGGCGGCGAGTAGCAGGCGCATGGATTTCCCCTCCGTGTTATGAGCGGACGCTAAGTGTAAGTTCCTCCCCGAGCAAGCTCAGGGAGGGGAACCATGCGAAGCATGGCGGAGGGGTAGCCGACATCGGTTCTGTTACCCCTCCACCGCCTTCAGCGGTTCCTCTCCCCAGCTATCGCCGGGGAGGAACTAATCCTGAAGCCCGTGCCCTTCGCCGAGATAGTCGGCGCTCTGCATTTCCTCGAGCCGGCTGACGGTGCGGTCGAACTCGAACCGGCCGTCGCCCGAGGGATAGAGCGCGGCGGGCTCGGCATCGGCCGCGGCGAGCAATTTCACCCGATGCTCGTAGAGGGCGTCGACCAGCGTCACGAACCGCGCCGCCTCGTTGCGCATCTCGCGGGTCAGCGCTGGGATGCCGACGATGATCACCGTGTGGAAGCGTCGGGCGATGGCGAGGTAGTCGGCCGCGCCGCGCGGCTCGCCGCACAGCCGCTTGAAGGAGAAGACCGCGACGCCCTTGAGGCTTTTGGGAACGTGCAGCGTCCGCCCGCCGCCCACGTCCAGCTCCTCAGCTGGCACATGAGCGCGGTCCTCGGGCGGATGGTCGGTCAGCTGGAAGAATGAGGCGCTGAGCTTGGCGGTTGCGTCCGGCCCGTTGGGCACCAGCCAGGTGTCCAAGCCCCTCATTCGATCGAGCCGATAGTCGGTCGGCCCGTTCAGAGGCAACACCTCCATTTGCCGCTCGATCAGTTCGACGAAGGGTAGGAACAGCTCCCGGTTGAGCCCGTCCTTGTAAAGGTCGCCCGGGCGTCGGTTGGACGTGGTGACGATCGCCACCCCCTCGTCCCCCATCGCCGTGAACAGCCGCGACATGATCATCGCATCGGCGGCGTTGGTGACCATCATCTCGTCGAACGCCAGGAACTTCACTTCTTCCGCGATGTCGTGGGCAACGCGGATCACCGGATCGTCCTCCTCGCTCTTCCGCGCCTCCCGAAGGCGCTCATGGACCTCCAGCATGAAGGCATGGAAGTGGGTTCGCCGCTTGGGCTCGACCGAGATATTGTCGAACGCCAGGTCCATCAGCATCGATTTGCCCCGGCCGACGCCTCCCCACAGGTAAACGCCGCGGGGAGCATTGGCCGGGCGCCCGAGCAATCGCTCGAACCAGCTCGGCTGGTTGTGCGTAAGCTCATAGGCCAGCCGGTCGAGCGCCTTGGCCGCGTTCCGTTGCTCGGGATCCGGCTTGAGCTCGCCCGCCGCGACCAGCGCGGCATAGGCCTTACCGACGGGCCCCATCGTCATCCATCGATGGGGCGTTGGGCCGCATGACCCGCTTCAGCGTGCCGGTGAAGGCGTAGCAAATCTCGCCCTCCTGCTCGCAATGGCCTTCGAAGAACACCAGCCCGCCGCGGGTCTGCTTCAAGAGGCGGACATGGGCATCGAGCGGCACTCCAACACGGCCCCGAGCGATGAAGCGCGTGTGACAGTCGAGCGTCACATAATGACCCTCGGCCATGCCGGCGCAGCGCCCCCCGGCGAACAGCGCCATGTCGATGAAGCTCATCACCGCCCCGCCATGGATGGAGCCACCCATGTTGAGATGTGCCTCGGTCGGGAACATGCGGCAGCTCGCTTCGCCCTCGCCCTCCGGCCTGAACAACAGCCGCCCGGTCTGCGCGGCGAAGCTCCCGCGCGGGAAATCGCCCCAGCTGTACCAGCCGGGATGGTCGGGGTCCTCGTTGACACCGGGAGGAGGTTTGGGAAGGGCGGTCATTGGGGTGGGGTTAGTTGCTGATCGGGACGGGTGCAACACGCTCCTCCCTGGTCCCGCGGAGCGGGAATGGGGATGGTGGAGGGGCCGGCAACGTCGGCAAATGGCCCCTCCACCACTCGGCTCCGCCGAGCGGTCCCCCTCCCCACCGCTTCGCGGCAGGGAGGAACGCAATTACGCCGCCCGCTCGGCAATCAGTTTCTTGGTCTCGGCGATTGCCTTGGCCGGGTTCAGCCCCTTGGGGCAGACGTTGGCGCAGTTCATGATCGTGTGGCAGCGGTAGAGGCGGAACGGGTCTTCGAGCTGGTCGAGCCGCTCGCCGGTGGCCTCGTCGCGGCTGTCGGCCAGCCAGCGATAGGCCTGGAGCAGGATCGCCGGGCCAAGGAACTTGTCGGCGTTCCACCAATAGCTCGGGCAGCTGGTCGAGCAGCAGGCGCACAGGATGCACTCGTACAGGCCGTCGAGCTTACCCCGGTCGTCGGGCGACTGCAGCCGCTCCTTGCCCGACGGCTGAGGCGTTGCCGTCTTCAGCCAGGGCTGGATCGAGGCATATTGCGCGTAGAAATGGGTCATGTCGGGGACCAGGTCCTTGACCACTTCCATGTGCGGCAGCGGAGTGATCTGGACCTCGCCCTTGATGTCCTCGATCGCAGTGGTGCAAGCGAGACCGTTGGTGCCGTCCATGTTCATCGCGCATGACCCGCAAATCCCCTCGCGGCAGGAGCGGCGGAAGGTCAGCGTCGGGTCGATCTCATTCTTGATCTTGATGATCGCGTCGAGGACCATCGGCCCGCATTTGTCGAGGTCGATGGTGTAGCGGTCGTAACGCGGGTTCTCGCCCTTGTCAGGGTCGTAGCGATAGACCTTGAACGTCTTCAGCCGCCTGCCCTCTTCGGCCTTGTGGGCTCGGCCCTTCTTGATCTTGCTATTTTTGGGCAGGGTGAATTCGGCCACTTCAAGCGTTCCCGTTCGGCAATAGGATTGATCCGCCGCTAGCACCGCCGCGCCAGTGACCGCAAGCCAAGAGGGTGGTCAGGCCGTCGCGGAGGGAATGCCGATCAATGCGCAAATCTCCTCCATCACCCGGCGCGGGCCAATCGGCTTCCCGATACAGAGGATTTCCGCAAGTTCTTCGGGAATAGCATCGCAGCCGGCACCGGTCAGGAAAATCATTGGGATGCCCTCGGCTTGAAGCTGCGCAGCGAGGGGAAAGACGGCGATCCCCTGCAAATCAATGTCGAGCAGCGCGCAGTGTAGGGAGTCGCACTCTTGGGCTACCCGGATTGCCCGCGGCAGCGTGTCGACAGGCCCGATTACCTCGGCTCCCGCTCCGCGCAGAATAGCGGCGAAGTCCTCGGCGACGACGAAGTCGTCCTCGACCACCAGCACCCTGCGTCCTGACAGGGCTTCCAACTGTTCGACCCCGGTCGCCATTTGAACAACCTATCTTAGGTGAGCTTACGGGCGTACAACATATGTGAGACACGCGATCTCGGGCGGGCCGAAGCTCTATCTAGGCCGAGTGAGGGCGGGGATGGCCGATTATCTGCGGCATAAAGTCGAGCAGATTATTCAGATCTCCGACGAGGAACGCCGAATCCTGTCGGACTTGTCGCACACCAATCTGCGCTCGATTGCCGCGCGCCGCGATGTAGTTCGCGAGGGGGAAGAGCCGAAATTCGTCCACTTGATCACCGAAGGGTGGGCCATCCGGCATAAAACGCTCGAGGATGGCCGCCGCCAGATCATTGCCTTCCTGCTCCCAGGTGACCTTTGCGATCTCAACCTGATGCTGATGAGGGAGATGGACCACTCTATTTCGGCTTTGACACCGCTTACGGTTGCCCAGCTCCCGCGGGACCTCTTCTTTGAGCTGATCGAACATCCGCGGCTGATACAGGCACTGACCTGGGACATGATGGTGCAAGCCGCGATTCAGCGGGAATGGATCGTCAGCCTCGGGCAGCGCTCGGCGATCGAGCGGATCGCCCATCTGATTTGCGAACTTTTCTTGCGCCTCGCCACCATAAGATTGTGTATCGACGGAAGCTGCAGCTTCCCGATCACCCAGGCCGACCTGGCAGAGACCGCCGGCATCACTTCCGTCCACGTCAATCGAGTCATGCAGGAATTGCGGGCCCAGAACCTGGTCCGATGGAACGGCCGCGAGGTGCATGTTGCCGACATGGATGCGCTGAAGCGGGTCGCCATGTTCAACGGCAATTATCTTCACGGTCACGACAAGCCGTCACAGTGATCAATCTTCACGGCGAAATGCCCGCCGCTTCCCGACAGCGGTGGAGCCTCAGGCTGCCTTCCTGATCGCCCTCACCAGTTCGGAGCGTATCAGTCTGCCCATCAGGTGGGCGTCGACATTGGAATAGCCTTCCTTGCGCAGCCGGCCACGGATTTCTTCGACGTTGGCCGATACCAATGCGAGCTGAAATGCTCGCTCGATGAGGCCTGGCGCTCCGCTCATCATGCGGGTTTGCTCCCGCCATCAATACGACGGGCGTCGGCGTCGAAATAGTCCGCCACCTCGCTTAAGGTCTGTGTCCCGACGACGGTCGTTGCGCGATTTGCCAGCCGGCGGCACGAGGCGGCCTGCTCCCTTAGCTCGGTGGCGGCCTCGCCCCGGGATAGGAAGCGAGGCATCATGCCGCCAGCGCGCTGCCACGAATTTTTGCTTCCGCAATCTGCGCCGCATAGGCCTCGGCCAACTGGCGGTGCACGATCCGGGAAGAGCTGCAGGCGGCATTTTCCGACATCTGGAGCGATACCGCATAGCGCTGATAGAGATAGTTGAGATCCATAATTAGCTCCGAATTGGTAAGCGGGAGCTCAATTTTTGTCTCTCCGTCGCGCAAAGCCTACGTAAAAAACTGCGCGATGATTTTCCTATAACACGAGCGCTCATTTATTCCTAATCGATGCATTATTTTCCTGGTCTAGTTACAATTTCGAAGAATTAGGCCTATATAAGCCAGGCTACCAGTCGCAAATCGATGGTTTTTGGCGCTTTGCGGCACCTCTTTCCTTCTATCTCGCAGCTCTTAGCACCCGGAATCCGGCGTTCGGATTCCGCTTAGAAGGAAAAGTAAAATGCCAGTCGGAACCGTAAAATTTTTCAACGACGCCAAGGGCTTTGGTTTCATCCAGCCGGACAGCGGCGAGTCAGACGCATTCGTCCACATCTCTGCCGTCGAGCGGTCGGGAATGCAGACGCTGCGCCAGGACCAGCGACTCTCCTACGACCTTGAGCAGGGTCGCCAGGGCAAGATGAGCGCGGTGAACCTGAAGGCAGCGGACCAAGCCGCGCCGGCAGCAGAGTAACCGCTCCAGGCATGGCGAGCAGCAACAGTCTGCAATTCTACCTGGCCCGCGCCGACGAGGCGCGGAGGCAGGCCGAGGCGGCGACGCTGTCCCATGTCCGGGACCGTTGCCGCCGTTCGGAGGCCGCGTGGACGCAGCTGGCCGAACGGTCCGCCGCGACCGAAAGAATGCGGTTGAAGCAATTGCAACTTAAGGCTGCCGAGGCGGCCACCAAGAAGTGAAATATGAAGAGAATTATCAAGAAAGCGGATGGCGGCCGGAATAGCGTCCGAGCCACCGGCGGAGCCATCCGGACGGCGTCAATTTCCGCCCGGGATCCTGTGGCCTTCGCCGCGGCGCTGAAGATCCTGGGCTAACAGCCATTGGTCGATAACGTATTGATATATGTAATTTTTCCTGGATATGCCTTCTGCCATAATGACAGTTCTTACGGGTGGGACGTCCAGCATGTCGCGTTTGAATGACCGGGAATATCACCAGGGCCGCGCCGAGCAGGAATTGCGCTGGGCGGAAGAAGCGCGCGATCCGGCGATTGCGGCGGTCCATCGCGAGCTGGCCGCCTTGCACCGGCGGCGGATGATCGAAATCGTCCATCTCGGCGAGCCGCAGGTGGCGCCGATGCCGCTGGTCGGCAGCCGTCCGTTGCAACCGGATCTCTAGGGCGTTTCGCCCTTCGGGCGGCGCGCCCCTTCGTCTGCGGGCAAATCGTCCTCGCCCCGGTCATGCGGCTTCAGCGGCGACAGCACCGACAAGGTGAAGAAGGTGAGCGCGGCGAGCATCACCGCGACATCAAAGCTGCCCACTCCGACAGCGACTCCGACCGCGCCGGTCACCCACAGGCTAGCGGCAGTGGCTGTTCCATGGACGCTGTGCTTCATGCGCAGGATGGCGCCGCCGCCGATGAAGCCCATGCCCACGATAGCGCCCTCGATGATCCGGGCCAGCGCCTCGGGGCTCTGCCCGGCAATGCCTTCGGCCGCCTGGACGAAGCCGCAGCTGGCGACCGCGACCAGTGGAAATGTGCGAAGGCCCGCGGTGCGCTCGTGCTTCTCCCGGTTCCAGCCGATCGGCAGCGCCAACAGATAGGCGACGATCAGCGCCGCGGCATGGGGAGCCAGGTCGAAATCCTGGAAGCCGAGCATGTCCATCACGGGTTCCTTGCAGATTTCAGCACGTCCGCGGCATGGCCGGGCACCTTGACCTTGCGCCACGCCTTGATGATCCGCCCGTCTGCGCCGACCAGGTAGGTCGCGCGCTCCATCCCCATATATTTTCGGCCGTACATCGACTTTTCGACCCAGGTGCCAAAGGCGTCGCTAACCGCGCCGTCCTCGTCCGATGCGAGCGGCACCTTGAGGTCATATTTCGCGATGAACTTGTCGTGTTTCTTCATCGGGTCGCGCGACAAGCCGACGACCTTGACGCCCGCCTTGGCGAAATCGCCGGCCAGCTCGGTGAAGTCCTGGGCTTCCCTGGTGCAACCCGACGTGTCGTCCTTCGGGTAGAAATAAATCACCAGCGGCCGGCCCGGCGCTGACAGGTCGAGCTCGGTCCCGTCGCTGAGCCTGGTCTTCAATGCCGGAACCTTGTCGCCTTCATTCAGCATTGCGCATTCCCTTCACTTGTCGCCAGCGTGCCGCGATGCTCTGCCTTGCCTGACCGACCGCTTCAAGCAGCGACGGCCAATCCTCATGGCCGCACAGCGTCGCCACCAGCCCTTGGCTCTGCTCGGCCGGTTCCATCCCCTTGCTTCCGACCAGCCGAAGAACGACCAGCATCCGGCTCAACAGGCGCAGGTCCCGGTCGGCGCCCTCATCGATCAGGCCTTCATCGACCAACGCGGCCAGCGCCACTTCGAGCCGTGGGTCGAGGCCGACATGCGTCGTCAGTTGAAGCGTGTGCACCGCGAACTCCAGGTCAACCAGCCCGCCCGGCCCCAGCTTGATGTCGAGCGGCCCGGCCGGCGGCTTGTGGCGTGCCATCTCGTCGCGCATCGCCGCCGCGTCTGCGGCGATTTTCGCCGGATCGCCGGGAGCCTTGAGGATCGAACAAATCAGGTCCTGGACCTTTTGGCGCGCCTCGTCCGCGCCTGTCAGGGTCCTGGCGCGGCACAGCGCCATATGCTCCCAGGTCCACGCCTCGTGCCGCTGATATCCCTCGAACGCCGCCAGGCTCACCGCCAGCATGCCCTGGGCGCCCTGCGGCCTGAGCCGGGTGTCGACGTCATAGAGCGGGCCCGCCGCGGTGGGCGTCGCCAGCGCGGCGCCGATGCGGCTGGCGAGGCGGTTGTAATAATCGGTCGCCGGCAGCGGCTTGGCCCCGTCCGAATGCGCCCCGGCCGGTGCGTCGAACAGATAGATGAGGTCGAGGTCGCTGGCATGGGTCAGCGCCCTGCCGCCAAGGCGGCCCAGCCCAAGGATGACCAGCCCGCCGCCCGGAACCACGCCGTGCGAGTGGGCAAATTCCTTGCCCACCAGCTCGGCCAGCGCGACGATCGCGGCCTCGGCCAGGTCGCTGTAACCTTCGGCAATGACGATCGGGTCGCGGTGGGCGGCAATCAGCTGCACGCCGAGCGCGAAGCGCCGCTCGCCCACCATCCGCCGCAGCCGGTCAAGCGCAATGTCGAACGGCTCGCCCCGCGTGACCTCGAGGAACCGCGCTGCCAGCGCCGGAGCCTCCGGCGGCGACGCGAAGCTGGACTCGTCGATCAGCCCGTCGAGCAGGGTCGGCCGTCGCCCGAGCTGGTCGGCCAGCGGCTCGGCGTGGGCCAGGATCAGCGCCAACAGCTCGGCCAATCGCGGCCGCGCACCGAGCAGCCGGTAGAGATTCACCCCGCTCGACAATTTGTCGATGATGTCGCCGAACCGGTTGAGCGCACGGATCGGATCAGGCCCCGCCGCCACCGCCCCCATCAGGGTCGGAAGCATCGCCTCGAACGCGGACAGCGCCGCCGGCGATCGCAGGGAGCGTGCGCGCCCCGATCGCCAGTCGGAAATCCGGCGGTAAGCCTCCTCGACCTCCGCAAAGCCCAGCGTCGCCAGTTCCGACCGCAGAATGTCGGGATCGTTGGACAGGCGCTCCTCCCGCTCGGACACCAGCCCGTCGAACTGAAGTCCGACAAACTCGACGCCGGGGGCCAGCATGGCGAGAAAGGCTTCGCTGCTCTCGCTGCCGTGCAATCCCGCGACGGCCGCCAGCGCCTCCGGATCGGCCGGCAGCCGATGCTCTTGCCGGTCGTCGATCATCTGAACCCGGTGCTCGGCCGTCCTGAGGGCGCGGTAGGCGTCTCCGATGCTCCGGGCCACATCCGGCTCCAGCCGTCCCGCCTTGGCAAGGGCGGCAAGCGCGTCGAGTGTCGCCGGGGCGCGAAGCTCGGGCTCGCGGCCCCCATGCACCAGCTGCTGAACCTGGGTGAAGAACTCGGCCTCGCGGATCCCGCCGCGCCCGCGCTTGAGGTCGTATCCCGGCCCAAACGCCTGGCCCTGGGCATAATGGTCGCGGATCCTCAGTGAAATATCTCGGATTTCCTGGATCGCGCCGAAATCGAGCGCCCGCCGCCAGACGAACGGGCGGATTTCGTTGAGGAAGGCCTGGCCCAACTGCCGGTCGCCCGCCGCGGCCCGCGCCCGGATGAAGGCAGCGCGCTCCCACGGCAGGGCGGAGCTCTCGTAATAGCTGATGGCGGCACCGGCCGGCAGCACGATCGGGGTGACTTCGGGCGACGGCCGCAGCCGCAGGTCGACCCGTGCGACATATCCGTCAGGGGTGCGCTGCTGCATCAACTCGATGAATCGCCGGCCATAGCGGACCGCCGCCTCGCCCGGCTCGTCGCGCGGCCGGCGCGGCAGCGTGGCCGGATCGAACAGCAGCACCAGGTCGACGTCGGACGAATAGTTGAGTTCCCGGCTGCCGAGCTTGCCCAGCGCCAGGATGGCGAGGCCCCTCGGCTCTTCGTCCGGGTTCCGTTCGAGCATGGCGCAGCGCAGCGCCTCATCCATCGCGGCATCGGCGAAATCGGACAGGGTCGCGGTGACCCATTCGAGCGGCTTTTCGCCGCTGAGGTCGGCCAGTGCCGTGGCGAGCGCCAGCGCATGCCGCCGCCGGCGCAATCGCTCCGCCACCGTCTCTCCGTCCAGCGCCAGCGCCAGCGCTACCGCGGCTTCGCTGCCCTCGTCGACCAAGGCGGAGGCTATTCCCGGAAAGGCGCCGGCCGCGTTGCGAAGAAAAGGGGCATGGATTTCGGCGCGCTCGAGCGCGCTTGTCCTATCCCGAGCCGCGACGGTCACCGACATGCACACCATATGCGACGGTTCTTGGCGGATTTCGACGAGTCGGGAAACCGGCAGCCTGTTCAAGCATTTGACACCCTGAATGGATTTCAAGCGTCCTCAATCGCGGACGGACGATACGATGAAGCACCTGCGGATTTGGTCCGATCTACCGCCAACCCAGGCTGGCCTTGCCGCCGCGCTTCGGCGTGCCTTCAAGACCCCGGCCAATGACCAGGGCGATTTCGAGGAGCTGCTTCAAAAGCTCTGCTGATCATTGCCGGTCGCGGCTGAGCTCGTCGACTTCGCTCATGATTTCCTGAAGCGCCGACTTGTCCGGATCCGACTTGTGCTGCCGGCGGGAAGGAAGCTTGCCGCCACTGAGCAGCGATTCCAGCGCCACCCGGCCGCGAGCGACCCGGCTCTTGATCGTTCCGACCGCGCAGCCGCAAATCTCGGCCGCTTCCTCATAGGCAAAGCCGCCTGCTCCGACCAGGATCAGCGCCTCGCGCTGCGGCTGCGGCAGGTGCATCAGCGCTCGCTGCATGTCGCCCAGCTCGACATGGCGGTCCTGGCTGGCGGGCGCGGCAAGGATCTTGGATGCGGTGACGTCGTCCCACTCGCCCTTGAACCGGGCGCGGCGCATCTGGCTCAGGAACAGGTTGCGAAGGATGATGAAGGTCCATGCCCGCATGTTGGTCCCGGCCTGGAAGCGCTTGCGCGCCGCCCAGGCCTTGAGCAGCGTTTCCTGGACGAGGTCGTCGGCCAGGTCGCGGCTTCCGGACAACGACCGGCCGAAGGCGCGGAGGTGCGGGATAACCTGCGCCAGCTGCTCCTTGAACTCGTCGTCGGGCAGCGGAATGGGATCGGGACGCGACCCGCCTTCCTCACTGTGATCCTTGCTGTCGCTCACTGAGTCCCGCCCCGCTTGCGCCGCGCCGGGTTTCTCCGCCGCAGCAGTGTGATGCGCTTCGTTTCCAGCCATGGAATGTAGGGATCAGACGGCAATGAACAATGGCAATGGCTGAGGCTTGGATGCGAATAGGTCCGGCGCTCCGTCGGTCATAAACCCCTCTGGTTCGAATTGGCTTTGCCAGCGTAACGACAGAGCAGCCGGGCCTGTTCCGCCGCCGGAAAAATCAGACTGCCGGCACGGTCGCCGCATCGAAGAACAAGGCCTGGCTGATTGCCGCCTTCACCGTCGATCGCTGGAACGGCTTGGTGATGAGGAAGGTCGGCTCCGGTCGGGTTCCCGTCAGCAGCCGTTCCGGGAAGGCGGTGATGAAGATCACCGGCACCGAGAACTCGCTCAGGATGTCCTTGACGGCATCGATGCCCGAGCTGTCGTCGGCCAGCTGGATGTCGGCCAGCACCAGGCCGGGCGTATTGCGGTGTGCCTGCTCGACTGCCTCGTCGCGGGTGACGGCCACGCCGGTGACGTTGTGGCCAAGGTCACGGACGATCGATTCAATATCCATCGCGATGATCGGCTCATCCTCGATGATCAGCACGTCGGCGTGGGTCTGGCGCTCGATTTCGGCCATCGCCTCGGCAACCAGGCTGTCGACATCCTCCGGGCTGGCATCGATCAGGTAACCGGTATCCTCGCTGGAAAATCCCTCTAGGCTGGTGAGCAGCAGCGCCTGGCGCGACAGGGGTGTGATCCTCGACAAACGCGCGTGGGCGATTCCTTCCGGCCCCTGAAGGTCCGAGGAAGGCTCTTCTCCTTCCTCGACATTGGCGGTCGACCAGATGGCGTGAAACGTCCTGTAAAGTCCGAGACGGGGATCGACATCGCGCGGAAATTCATCGGGCTTGGCGACGATCGTTTCCAGCGTCGCCCGGACGAACGCGTCGCCATGGCCCTGGCTGCCAGTCAGTGCACGAGCATAGCGGCGAAGAAATGGAAGGTGCGGTGAAAGTTCCTGGCCCAGCGACATCAAACGTCACTCCCCTCTGATTTAGTTCTCTTCGAGCCCGTTTTGGTCGGACTGGCGAAACGGCGCAACCCACCTGGCCTGCCGGACCGCGCCGTCGCAACGACGCAACACCTTCTGCCCCGAGTATGCGAGGGGTGGAACAAAGCATGGGCGATTTGGTTTCCTCCGCAGCCCGCGCGCCGTTAACTCAGCATTGAATGCGGCGCGCGAGTGAGCAATAGGGCGGGTTCCTGTCCCGCTTGCCAAGCCGTCGGCAATGCGCCGCGTAACGAGTGTGGAAGGAAACGGCGCATATGCTTGCGCTCGAGGGGGACGAGAGGTTGAGTGGGAACAGCAAATCCAGTTCCGGCCGGGAGCAATTGCGCTCCGGCTCACCCGACAAGAAAATTCGCAAGGACCGGTCCGGAACTGTCGGCAGAGCGCTGCGCACCGTCTATGACGAGACCCTGCGCGAAGAAATTCCCAAGGACTTCCTCGACCTGCTACGCAAGCTTGGCTGATTTTCCGGTTGGGGCTTGGCCAGCCTGATGGAGCGCTCGTCTCCGTTTGAGCGATGGCCGACGGGCGCGGTCCTCCTGCTGCTGCTGACCTTCGCACTGCTTCCGCTCGGTCTGGTTCTTGCCTGGGCCGCGCAGGTGAATATCCGGGAGACGAGGGACGCCCAGATCGCGCGCGCCGATCAGCAAGGCGTGGCGGCGGAGCTGGCGATCGAGAGCCTGGTCACCCGCAATATCCTCGCGCTGCGGATTGCCGCCAATGGCGCGCTGGCCGCGCGCGGTCCGGATCCTTGCCAGGTCGCCGTCCGGGCACTCAGCGTTTCGCCCGACGTCGCTCATCAGTTCCGAATTCGCCGAGCCGACGGCGCGCCAGTCTGCACCGCCGGCCAATTCGAGTTCGAGCGGAACGATCTGATCATCGCTCCGGGCGCCATTCGAATCTGGGTCTCACCGGAGCAGAAGCTGCTTCATTATCGGGTGGGCGTTGTGGCGGGGATGGCAACCGGTGTTCTAACCACCGCCGAGCTGCGGCAAGCCGCCCTGGAGGCGACCGAGGGCCTCTACGGGCTGTCGGTCAGTGACGGGGCCAACAGCCTGCCGATCGTCAGCGTGCCGCTGCCCGCGGCCGGGGGCATCCAGCCCCGCGACCGAACCTACCCGATTAACAACGGCCAGCTGCAAGTGCGGACCATCACCGCGATCGAGGGAACGACCCTTGTCGACCAGCTGCTGATGCTGCTGCCGTTGCTGATGTGGATCGCCGCGACCCTGCTCAGCTGGTTCCTGGTAAGCCGGCTGCTGCTAAGACCTCTTGGCCGGCTCCAGCGCGCGGTGGCCAACTATCAGCCCGACGGGGAAGGTTTGGAGCTGCCGAGCAGCTACGGCGCCGCATCGGAGGTGCGCGACCTGTCGATGGCGTTCGGCAGGGCGGTCGACCGGATCGAGGGCGCCGAGCGGGAAGCGCTCGATGCGCTCGAGGGGCAACGCCGCCTGGTCCGCGAAGTCCATCATCGGGTGAAGAATAATTTGCAGGTGGTTGCCTCCCTGCTCAGCATCCACGGACGCAGCGCCGCTGGCGAGGACGCCAAGGCGGCCTATTCGTCGATCGGGCGGCGGGTCGATGCCCTCTCCGTGGTTCACCGCCACCACTATGCGGAGATGGAGGAGAACCGGGGGATTTCATTGCGCCCCCTGCTCACCGAGCTTGCCGCGGACCTTCGCTCGAGCGCGCCCGCGGACGCACGCGGCATGCGGTTCGATCTCGCGCTGGATGCGCCGAACACGACCCAGGATGTCGCCGTCGCCGCGGCGTTCCTGGTCACCGAGATCGTCGAGTTCGCCATGCTTCGAAAGCCGGCCGAGGGTATCGAGATCGCGCTCCGCCGCGACACCGATCTTACCGCCACCCTGTCCATTTCCTCGGCAGTGCTGGTCCCTGAGGGCGGGCCGGACGATGTCGTCAAGGTCCAGTTTGAACGGATCGTCGAAGGACTGGCTCGCCAGCTTCGCTCCCCGCTCGACCGCAAGTTGGGGCGCTACGCCGTAACTCTGCCGGTTTTCCCTGACCGTTGAGGCGGTTACGGCGCGGACCTGTGGATAAAAAAGCGACGAACCGGTGAACATAATTTAGAAGGGCGCGGAACCGAGTCGGAAAAATGGGCGTTTAGGGGGTCGGATAGTGACCTTTTGCCCCCCCGCTCTCGCTATCCGACGAAATGGGCCCGGAATCGCCAACCCTCCCCCCCCCCGGTGGCGTTTTCGGGCCCACATTTTTGTCCTCATCACCAGCAGACCCGGCACTCGCGGCCTTTCGGGCAGCCCTCCAGTGGGTCAGGCGGATCGCCAAAATCGCAAACTCGTACAGCGCGTAGAGCGGTACCAGCAGCAACAGCATCGAGACGACGTCCGGCGGGGTCAGCACCGCCGACACCGCCGCGGCGGCGACGACTGCGTAGCGGCGCGACTTGGCCAGTTGCTCCCGGGTGACGATGCCGGCCCGCTCCAGCACCATCAGCAGCACTGGCGTCAGGAAGGCGACCCCAAAACCGAACAGGAAGCGGGTAACGAAGTTCAGATAGTTGCCGATCGCAGGCAGCGCCTCCTGGGTCACCCCGCCGACATTGCCCTCGAACCCGAGCAAGAACCTGAGCGCCCAGGGCATTGCGACGAAATAAGCGAAACTGGCCCCCGCCGCGAAGAAGAATGGAGTCATGATCAGGAAGGGCAGGAAGGCCTTCTTTTCCTTGGCGTAGAGACCGGGCGCAACGAATTTCCACATCTGGGTCGCAAACACCGGAAAGCTGACCATCAGCGCCGCGAAGAAGGCGACCTTCA
>DASTCB010000085.1:0-4709 GCA_035711585.1 Sphingomicrobium sp. | reverse complement strand
GCCTATGTTTTTGCCGCATCGCCCGCAGCCATGCTGGCAATGGATTTCATCAAGGCCAACCGGGAAACGGTCGAGCGCGCCATCCGCGACAAGGGCGTCGGTGTCGACCTCGATGCACTGCTCGCCCTCGAGGTCGAGGCGCGCGCGCTCAAGACCGAGATCGACTTGACCCGCGCCAGCCGCAACGCGATCAGCGCCCGCTTCAAGGATGCGGCGCCCGAGGAGAGGGCTGCGCTGGGCGCGGAAGCCAAGGCAGCGGGAGCACGGGCGTCAGAGCTTGAAGCCCAGCTGGCAGACAAGGACTCGGCGCTGAAAGCGATGATGCTGAAGCTGCCCGGAATCCCCTGGGAAGGCGCCCCGGTCGGCCCCGACGAAAGCTTCAACACCGTCGTCCGGCAGGAAGGCTCGCCGCCCAGCTTCACGTTCGAGCCGCTCGACCATGTCGCGCTGATCGAGCGCAACGACTGGGCCGACCTCTCCCGCGTCGTCCAGGTCGCCGGCAGCCGCACCTATTGCCTCAAGGGCCGCCTAGCCCTGCTCGAAACAAAACTCATGGGCTGGGCGCTGGGCGAGGTCGCCGCCGCCGGATTCACTCCGATCACCGTCCCGGCGATCGCCCGCGAACAGGCCTTCCTCAACCAGGGCCAGTTTCCCGGCCATGTCGAGGAAACCTATGCGCTGCCCAACGACGACCTGTACCTCGCCGGCACCGCCGAGGTCGCGCTGACCTCGCTCCACTCGGGCGAGATCATCGAGCGCGACAGGCTCCCCATCCTCTACGCCGGCTTCTCGCCCTGCTTCCGCCGTGAGGCGGGCAGCGCCGGCAAGGACGTCCGCGGCCTCTTGCGCGTCCATCAGTTCGTCAAGGTCGAATCCTACGTCATCTGCGAGGCGGACGAGGCGCAATCGGCCGAGTGGCACGCCAGGCTGCTTGCCCTCGCCGAGCAGCTCCTGCAGGCGATGGAGATCCCCTACCAGGTGATCGAGACCTCGACCGGCGACATGGGCCTCGGCAAGTATCGCATGAACGACATCGAAAGCTGGGTGCCGAGCCTCGGCAAGTATCGCGAGACCCACAGCTGCTCGACCCTGCACGACTGGCAGGCCCGCCGCGCCAACCTCCGCTACCGCGACGCCGACGGCAAGGTCCGCTTCGCTCACACGCTCAACAACACGGCACTCGCTTCCCCGCGCATCCTCGTTCCGCTGCTCGAGAACCACCAGACCGCCGACGGCCGGGTCCGGCTGCCGCAAGCGATCCGGCATCTCATGGGCGGAGACGAATATCTCTGATCTGGCCGACGCCGACCGCGACCTGCGCATCCCGCCCGCCTGGCGGCGTCTCAGCGAGGTCTTCATGCTGGTCTCGCGCTCGTGGCGGCAGCTCGGCCATCTCGGCCCCCGCGGCCCGGAAACCGGCGAGCCCGTGCTCGTCATCCCCGGTTTCATCGCCAACGACCGCACCACCATGGAGCTGCGCCGAGCGCTGGCCGAGGCTGGCTATCGCGCTTTCCCATGGAACGGCGGCTTCAACAGGGGCGCCCGCGCCGACACCATCGAGCGGCTGAGGGCGCGCATCGACGCCATCTCCCCGGACAAGCCCCTGGTCGTCGTCGGCTGGAGCCTCGGCGGCCTGTTCGCGCGCGAGCTGGCCCGCGCCCACCCGGACCGCGTCCGAGCCGTCGTCACCCTCGGCAGCCCGTTCAGCGGCGATCCCAAGCTCAACAATGTGTGGCGGCTTTACGAGTTCGTCGCCGGCCACAAGGTCGACGACCCGCCGCTGCCGCGCATCACGGAGAAGCCCCCGGTGCCGCACCTCGCCTGCTGGTCGAGGCTGGACGGCATCATCGCGCCGATCGCCGCCCGCGGCCTCGCCCACGAAAGCGATCGGCAAGTCGAGTTGGAGTGCAGCCACATGGGCTTCAGCGTTTCCGGGCGCACGGCCCGCCGCGTAGTGCAGGAAATCAACAACTTCCTGAAATCGCTAACCTAAATCCACCGCAATTCTTGTTTCGTTAGCGTTTCCAACCAATATTGAACCCATGGACAAGTGGGACCGCGCCCCTTTGACGCCGATCGCGCACCGCGGCTCGCCGGACGATTTCGCTCCGCCGGCCTGGTCCCGGGTGCGCGAGGTGATGTGGCACTTGCCGCGCATGCTCAGCGGCCTCGGCCCGCTCGGCCCTCGCGGCCCGGAGGACGGCCCGCCGGCGCTGGTCATCCCCGGCTTCCTCGCCACCGACCGCACGACGATGGAGCTGCGCCGCGCCCTGGCCCGCGCCGGCTGGCGCTCCCATCCCTGGCTGCTCGGCATCAACACCGGCGCCAAGGCCAACACCATGGACCTGTTGGTCGAGCGCGTCGGCGCGATCTTCGCCGATGCAAGGCAACCGGTGCTGGTCGTCGGCTGGAGCCTCGGCGGCATGTTCGCGCGACAGCTGGCCTGCCGCGTCCCGGACAAGGTCCGCGCGGTGGTCACGCTGGGCAGCCCGTTCAGCGGCAACCTCAAGAGCAACACCAACGTCCGCAGCTTCTACGAGTGGATCGCCGGCCACGACGTCAACCTGCCCCCGTTCGAGCGGATCATCGGCAAGCCGCCCGTCCCGACGCTCGCCCTCTGGTCGCGCAGGGACGGGATCGTCGCGCCCGCCGCCGCCCGCGGCCTGGCGCATGAGGTCGACAAGGCGGTCGAGCTCGACGCCAGCCATATGGAGTTCGTCGTCCGCCGGCCCGTCTTGTCGAAGATCGTGCACGAAATCCGCACCTTCCTGACCGATCAGGAAGGCAAGCCTCCGAAGATGGGCCTGCAGCACCAAGGCTAAGCCCAGGCGCGTGTGAAACGGAGCGGGCTTAGCCGAGAGACGCGGAGGGCCGCTTACCTTAAAGCCTTCGAGCTACAGCGATGTACTTCCCGCTCGCCACCTGCCGGTACCACTCCCCGCCGCAGCCATAATAGCTGACCCCCTCGTCGATCAGCTTCATGCACCCCTCGGGCAGCGAGCTGTAGCTGGCGCCGATCACATGGGGCTTCCTCGGCGCGGGCGGAGGCTCGGGAGCGACCGGCACCAGCACCTCGCGCACCACCTCGCGCTCGACGATGACCGGCACCTCGCGCTCGACCACGAACACGCCGCCAAAACCCCCGCGGAAGCGATGGTGCCCTCCGCGCCTCCCGTGCACCGGCCGGCCCTGGAAATGGCCGCCATTGACGATCGGAGTGATCCTTGGCCCGCCGCCGCCACTGGCGATCGAAGTGATGCCCTGCGCGCCCGCCTGGGAGGGGGCGGCGATCGCCAGCGCGACCATCGCCGCGCCCAGCGTCAGCAGGGGATGGAACTGCATGGCCGTCCCATACGCCTCTTGGCCCGGCCCGTCATTCCCTGAACGCCGGCGTCGGCTGCATTTCCCGGGCGATCGCAATCGACCGCTCCGGCTCGATCGCCCGGTCGGGATAGGCGTCGAGCACGATCCCCGGCAGCAGCCGCTGGGTCAGGTCCGAATAGGTGAAGCCCGGCCGGTCGCCCTGGGGGCCCGTGGCTGCGACCATCGCATCGACATGGGCGGGCTCGAAGCCGACTTCGGCGAGCCGGGGCCCAAGCAGTTCCCGCCGGCGAGTCTCGTCCGGGCGATCGAACACCAGCAGCTCGGCCGCCCGTCGCCGGACCGCCGGATCGAGCGATTCATAGCGGTTGGTGCACATGATGACCGCGGCTGGCAGGCGCTGGATCGCCATCCGGTCGATGCCGCGAATGAAGGCGTTGACTCCACTCACATCCTCATGGTGCATCTCGGCGGTCTCGCGCGACTGGGCGAGCGCGTCGGCTTCGTCGACCAGCAGGATGACGGCGCCCTGGGCGCGGTTCTTGGCCACCATGCCGCCCGCTTCCCGGATGGTGACGTCGAACGCGCCGGAGATCAGCTGGGTCATCTCGCCGACCTTGCCCGTTCCGCGTGCCGAAAGGCTGAGCGGCAGCAGCGTGACCTCGATGCTTTCCTGCCGGGCGACCGCATCGCCGATCGTCTCGGCCAGCTCCGTCTTTCCCGAACCGATGTCGCCGGCCAGGATGACGAGCGGCGGGCGGTGGAGCACGCTGTCGAACAGCAGGCTGGATCCGGGATAGTGCCGGTCGCGCCAGCGCACCAGGCGGCCGGGATTGACCAGCAGGCCGAGGACCTTGGACAGCTTGTCCTTGTGGCGGTCGAGCCCGACCAGCCGGCCCAGCCGGTCGCGCGCGGTCGGGTTGGGGTAGACCATCCGCCGTTCGAACAGGGTCGAGATGTCGATCATGGCCAACCCCTAACATCGCCGAGCGCAAGGCGACAGACCCGGCGGGTCACGTCGCCCTGCGTCGAAGAGTTGATGCAGGGCCGGCCGACCACTGGCCGAAGGCCGAGTGGATCGACGTCACGGGATTCACTCCCGTGACGGCCAACCCCAACCCGTCATCCCGGCCCCCGCGCCGGGATCCGCCTTCAATCCTGAATTGAGTGCACTGTCACCGTAATCCCTAGATTGGGTCTTCTCGATCCTAAATTGTGGATAACATTCGACTCACCCTTTCGCCGCCCTCCCGTTCCACCTATGTTCCATTGTCCGAAAGGATGATTCGATGGCATGGGACTACGCGAGAGCAAGTGGACGCATTGATCAGTTGATCCAGCAGCGCCCGGAGATTTTCGTTGAAGATATTGAACGGCGCTTAAGACGC
>DASTCB010000084.1:0-4915 GCA_035711585.1 Sphingomicrobium sp. | reverse complement strand
GTACCTGGTAGCCAGAAGCCGAGGCCTCGTTTGCAAGCGCAATCGCGTTGCGGACAACACCGGTCGCGGAAAAATCGCTGACGAAGATCTGGAGCCGCCGGGCGCGAGCACGCGGCGGCCAATTGCCGGCCATGTTCATGTCCGAGCCGGTAACCGAAGAGGTTCGCCGCGCTCTGTCACCCAAATTTGATTTCGCAAATGTTGAGGCGCGGTCCGCAACTGGCTTTTGGAATCAGCCGGCAATTCTTTATCAGGGCCGCAGGAGCCAGCGGAATGAAGATATTGCTGATCGAGGACGACGGCGTTCTGGCCGATTATGTCGCGAAGGGCATGCGGGAATCCGGCCACACGGTCGACCATTGCGACGATGGCCGGCTGGGTCTGTTCGTCGTCGCCGAACAGGCTCATGACCTCGTGGTGCTCGACCGAATGCTGCCCGGCGTGGACGGCATGGTGATTTTGCAGACGATGCGAGCCGCTGGCAATTCAACGCCGGTGCTTATCTTGACCGCCTTGGGCGAGGTCGATGAGCGAGTTGAAGGACTTCGCAAGGGCGGCGACGACTATCTGTCAAAGCCCTTTTCCCTGCAGGAGCTGATCGCACGGGTTGAGGCGCTTGGCCGGCGGCCAGCGCAGTCACGCGAAGCCGAGCGGCTGTCGGCGCCCGGCGTGGAGATGAACCTGGTCCGCCGCCAGGTGCTGGTGCGCGGGCGCGAGGCTCGGCTGACCAGCCGGGAATTCCAGATCCTGGAAGTGCTGTTGAGGAGCGCCGGCCGGGTCGTCACTCGATCGATGCTGCTGGAGGCAGTCTGGGATTATCGCTTCGATCCGCAGACCAACATTGTCGACCAGCATGTCAGCCGGCTTCGGCAGAAACTTGGCGAGGAGGGCGGTGCAGGGATCATCGAGACCGTCCGCGGCCTCGGCTACCGGATCGGGACTTGAATCGATGAAGCTGCGCTCGAGGCTGGCGGTCCGACTTACCGCGGCGCTGGTCGCAGTTACTTTCCTGACAGCAGCCAGCCTGCTCGGCGGCCTTTACTACTTCAGCGTCAAGCGGCCCATCGACGAGGTCAAGGCCAAGGTGAGCGCCGAATCCCGAGCTCTCGAGTTCGTCTACGCTCGGCGCGGCGAGGCGGCGCTTAAAGCCGCCCTGCTCGACCGCCGCCGTGTCGGGTCACCGGACAGGGCGTTCGAGGCCTTGCTCGACAGGGATGGCACGCTGCTGTTCGGCAACCTGCCCAGCTGGCCGCAAGCGCGCCGCGGCGACTGGCTGATGATCGAGGCGGACCTCTACCGCGACGGCGACGAGGATGACCACGAGGCGCTGTCGCGTGACGTACTGCTGCACGATGGACGACGATTGATCGTCGGCAGGGATGTGGAGATCCTCGCCGACCGGAAAGAGCTGATGACCGAGGCGGCGCAGTGGGGCGCGTTGTCGGTGGTTCTATTCGGGTTGGTCGGAGGATTGGTGATCAGCATGATCACCGCCCGCCGGCTTGACTCGGTGATCGCGACCTCTCGTTCGGTCATGCGGGGTGACCTCGATGTTCGGGTCCCGATCCGCGGCAGCGGCGACGACTTCGACCAGCTGGGGATGAGCCTTAACGCAATGCTTGATCGCAACCAGGAGCTGTTGGCCTCCCTTGGGAGAATATCCGACAATATCGCCCACGAATTGCGCACTCCCCTGGCGAGGCTGCGGACGGCGCTGGATTCCGCAATCAATGGCGAGGACATCGATGCCGGCCGGATCGACTCGGCGCGGGTTGAAGCCCAGCGACTGCAGCAAACCTTTGATTCCCTGCTCAGGATCGCCCGGCTGGACACCGGCCGGCACCGGATCGGCATGGCCCGGGTCGAACTGGACAGGCTGGTCGAAGACGCGGTGGAATTCTATGAACCCGAAGCGGACGCGCGCCGGCAACGTCTCGGCCTGTCGGTAACGCCTTGCGTGGTGAGCGGCGATCGCAACCTGCTGTTCCAGGCGGTTTCCAACCTGCTCGATAATGCGCTGAAGTTTGCGCCCGAGCAGGGTGATGTGGCGGTCGAGCTGACGGTTGATGGACGGGCGGCTCGGATCGCAGTGACCGACAGCGGGTCCGGGGTCAGCGCAGAGCACCTGCCGCGCCTGACCGAGCGTTTCTATCGGGCACCGGGGAGCGAACGGACCGGGGGTACCGGCCTGGGCCTGACCCTTGTCGATGCTATCGCCAGCGCACACGACGGTGCACTGAGCTTCGAAGGCGCGGCGGGATCGTTCAGTGCAATCCTGCGCCTGCCTATCCGCAATCGCTAGCCCTTCGCGGCGCTACCAGGCGATCAGGTCGCCTTTTCGGTGCTCGCCGGCAGGCAGTCTCCGACGCGCTTCGCGCTCACCTTTCGGGTCATGCGATAATCGCCCTCGGCGATGAAATAAGTCATCGTCGTGATCTCGCCTTCGAAGCTGTCGGCCTCGAAGCTGCCCATCATCGCCGGCATCACGTCGCCGCGCTGGCCCTCGCGCTTGCAGCTCAGCTGCGCGCTGAGCCGGCCGTTGCGGACATAGTCGTTCTTGATCTCGCACTTGTCGGGCGATTGGCCCATCTCCGCGAAGAACTCGGGACGGGGCTTGCCGTTCTCCGGGACGCAGGCGCTGACCGTCTGCTTGTCGCCGACCTTGAGAGGCGTGGCGGGAGTGGTGTTGTCCGTCGAGGCGAGCTGGGTCACTTCGGACGTCAATTCATATTGGCCCGGCGTCATCTTGGCCGGCGCCTTCTCGGCTACTTCGGCTTTCTGTTCCCCGCCGCAGGCCGCCAGCGCGAGCGCCACCACCGCCGCGCAACTCAGCTTCAACATCCCCATTTTCTTCCTCCCCCTGCTGGCCGACCCTTGCGGTGCGGCAAACCCTACCCGTTCGATCCGGCGTCTTCGTCTCCCCGGCAGGCGCCGACATGGGCCGACTTCACCTTCATCTTCATGCTCATGCCGGCCTGACCGCCGCCGGCCATCTGGCTTTCCATCGCCATGTCATAGGCCTTGGGCGAATAGGTGCCCGCCATCGCCATGGTCATCTTGTTGCCTTCCTGGCTGCAGGTCATCTTGGCATCGATCCGGCCGTTGCCCATCCTGAACTGCTCATAGGTGCAATTCTCGGCATGCTTGTTGAAGAAGTCACCGGTGGGCTTTGCCGCCTCCTCCGGAGTGAGGCAGGTGGCGAAGGTCTGGGCCTCGCCGAGCATTCCCTTCATCGCCTGCGCCATCTCCGGCGGCATGCCGGGCGCGTTCATTTCGGTGATTTCGAGGTTGGACTCCCAGCGGCCCGCGGCCAGCTTCAGGTCCGCACCGTCGGCATCCGCGACGGCTTCGGCGACCTCGGCCGCGCTGGCATTAGTCTTGTCGACCTCGGGCCCGCCGCAGGCGGCCAGGGCGAGGGTGCAGGCGGCAACGGCGGTCAGTGTGCGGTTCAAGTGGAATCCCCCTGTGCAAGCTTCGTACGAGGCGCGTGCCGTTCCGCCCGGCGCCGGCCTATCGCCTAACATGCCCGCGAATCCCCTGCCAAGCCCGTCAGCTTTGGCGTCGCTTCGTTGCCCCATCCATCGCGGCTCACCATAAAGGGTCCCATGGCGATTCAGATCCGCACCTCGCTGGCCGAGCCGGAGACCGGCGAGACCTTCGTCCCGCACCGGCCGCAACGGCCGGACAAGGCCGAGGGCGGACGTCCGTTCGTGCTCAACTCGGACTATGAGCCGGCGGGCGACCAGCCGACCGCGATCAGGGAGCTGCTCGAGGGTATCACCGACAATGGCGAGGTCAGCCAGGTTCTGCTCGGCGTCACCGGCTCGGGCAAGACCTTCACCATGGCCAAGGTGATCGAGCTGACCCAGCGGCCGGCGCTGGTGCTGGCGCCGAACAAGATCCTCGCCGCCCAGCTCTATGGCGAGTTCAAGAGCTTCTTCCCCGACAATGCGGTCGAATATTTCGTCAGCTACTACGATTATTACCAGCCCGAGGCCTATGTCCCGCGGTCCGACACCTACATCGAGAAGGAAAGCTCGGTGAACGAGGCGATCGACCGCATGCGGCATTCTGCTACGCGGTCGCTGCTGGAGCGCGACGACGTGATCATCGTCGCCTCGGTCAGCTGCCTCTACGGCATCGGCTCGGTCGAGACCTATTCGGCGATGATCTTCGATTTGAAGAAGGGCGAAAGCGTCGACCAGCGCGAGATCATCCGCAAGCTGGTCGCGCTGCAGTACAAGCGGAACGACCAGGCCTTCGCCCGCGGCAATTTCCGGGTGCGCGGCGACAGTCTGGAAATCTTTCCGTCCCACTATGAGGACAGCGCCTGGCGCATCAGCTTCTTCGGCGACGAGGTGGAGGAGATCACCGAGTTCGATCCCCTGCCCGGCAAGAAGACCGCCAGCCTCTACCATGTCCGGGTATTCGCCAACTCCCACTATGTGACGCCGGGCCCGACGCTCAAGCAGGCGATGGAGGCGATCCGCCACGAGCTTGCCGAGCGGCTGAAGGAATTGCAGGCGGAGGGGCGCCTGCTGGAGGCGCAGCGGCTCGAACAGCGGACCAATTTCGACCTGGAGATGATCGCCGCCACCGGCAGCTGCGCGGGCATTGAGAATTACTCGCGCTTCCTGACCGGCCGCCTGCCCGGCGAGCCGCCCCCGACCCTGTTCGAATATCTGCCCGACAACGCGCTGCTATTCGTCGACGAAAGCCATCAGACGGTGCCGCAGATCGGCGCGATGGCGCGCGGCGACCATCGGCGAAAGATCACGCTTGCCGAATATGGCTTCCGACTGCCGAGTTGCATCGACAATCGACCGCTGCGCTTCAACGAATGGGACGCAATGCGCCCGCAATCGGTGTTCGTCTCGGCGACACCGGGCCCGTGGGAGATGAACGAGACCGGCGG
>DASTCB010000083.1:0-13439 GCA_035711585.1 Sphingomicrobium sp. | reverse complement strand
TCCTCGGCACCGACGTCAGTGAGGGCGCGGTCCGCAGGGCGCGCGACGGAATCTACAGCCAGTTCGAAGTGCAGCGCGGGCTCGGCATCAACCAGATGATCCGCTGGTTCGAGGAAACCGACAACGGTTGGCGCGCGATCGAGCCGCTGCGGCGCATGGTGCGGTTCCAGGTCCAGAACCTGCTCGAACCCGCTCCGCACCCCGGCAAGTTCGACATCGTCCTGTGCCGCAACGTCCTGCTCTACCTGAACGGGGAGCGGCGGGCGCAGGTGTTCGATCGCATCGCCGACGCCATGGCGCCGGACGGGTCGCTGATGCTGGGCGCCGGCGAAACGGTCATTGGGCAGACCAAGCGCTTTTGGGCCGATCCGGACTCGCGCGGTCTCTATCGCCCCGTTGAACCGGACGACGAGCGCCGCTCGGGCGATGACCGCCGCGCCGTGAACGGCTGAGCCATTTGCCGACCCAAGTCCGGGGTTGACGTCGGCCCCGGCTAATGCCCCATTGCCAGTCATGGACGTCACGCGCTGCCCATCGCCGAATTTCGACGAGCGAGCGCTGCCGGTCTCCATGATCGTCCTTCATTATACGGGCATGCCCGATGCCCAAGGCGCGATCGATCGATTGACCTCGCCGGAGGCCAAGGTCTCCGCCCATTATCTTGTAAAGGAGGATGGCGAGGTCATGCAGCTGGTCGACGAGGAGAAGCGCGCCTGGCACGCGGGGAAGAGCTATTGGCGCGGGATCACCGATGTGAACTCGGCCAGCGTCGGGATCGAGATCGTCAATCCCGGCCATGAGTTCGGCTACCGCCCGTTTCCCGACGAGCAGATCGCCTCGGTCATCCCCCTGGTCGCCGACATCAAGGAACGGCACGGCATCGGCCGCGGCAACATCGTCGGCCATAGCTGCGTCGCTCCGGCGCGCAAGGAGGATCCAGGCGAGTTGTTTCCCTGGTGGGAACTGGCCAAACGCCGCCTGGCGCTGCCCAGCCCGTCGCGCGACCTGATGGACCCCTATTGGACCGACGCCGGCTTCCTGCTTGCGCTCGAACGGTTCGGCTATGACGTTACCGACACGCAGAAGGCGGTGATCGCCTTCCAGCGTCGCTTCCGGCCCGACCTGATCGACGGCATCATCGACGGCGAGTGCCGCGCCAAGCTGCTGGCACTGCTGCTGCCAAGGCCGCAGTGACAGCCAGGTTCCAGCTTTCGACCTATTGTGAACCTCCACTAGGTACGTATTCTCGATGCCTGGCCTAGATTGCCGCAAGGGAGGGGCCGATTGCGAAGACCGACACCGCATGGAGGATGGCCTGCCTTTGCCACTGAGGTGACAATTGTGATGCTAGGCGTTCTGATCGCGCTCGGCGCCCAGCAAGCGGTCGAGTCGCTCCGCTGGCGTGACGAAGTACGGCTTACCGAGGACGCGTTGGCCATCGAAATCGCTGACTCGGTCGTCCACGCCAGTGAGCGCCAGATGGTCAATCGCTGCCTGACCGAGCGGCTGACCTATCTGATCGGCAAGGTGCGCGCCAACCAAGGGCCGTGGAGTGGTGACCCGATGCGGCTTGAACAGGCGGCGCTAGGCGTAACGATCGTGCCGGCCGCCTATCGGACACCCGATCGCCCATGGAGTGACAATGTATGGGAAGCGGCCCAGAATGGCGGCGTATTCAGCCATATGTCACGCGAACGCGTGGCGGCCTTCTCGAAGATATACGCGATCATGGAAGGCCTCCGCCAAGCGAATGAGTTCGAACATCAGGTCTTTCCTGAATTGCTCTACCTCAGCTTCGACACGAGGATGGACGAGGCGGCGCGCCACCAGGCCTTGGCCGCGCTTGGAAGGCTTAATTGGTTGAACGGCACGATCTTATACGATGGCGAGAGACTTATCGACGAGGTGAAGGCCCTCCGTCTCGATTTTTCACGCACTAGCTTGAAGCGCGAAATGGCCGTCGTGGAGCGGACCCAGCGAGGGTTCCGGGGGAAGTGCGTTCAACATTTCAAGGCGCAGCTGTAGCGCAGCGACATCGCTTCCGCCCCCGATCCGAGACGGCACATCGACGGCGAATGCCGCGCTCAGCTCCTCGCGCTGTTGGCGCCGAGGCCGCAGTAGACCGTCCGAAGCGGCCCCTCGGTTATTATAGTGCGGGCTGCTTTTGTTGATTCTGCTGCTGCTGCCTAACCTCAGCTACCCGGGCGGCGTCGAACGCATGTGCCTGATGCTTGCCTCCGCGTTCGACCCAATGCAGAAATAGGTGGGCCGAAGAGCGATTTGGGTTTGGAGTGACCCGGCCGTGCCGCAGTTCGACACCGCGATATAGCACCGCATCGCCGGGCTTCATTTCGATCGAGCTATACGGATCTTCGCCGAAGTCCTCCTCGAGCTTGCTCACCGGCCTGTCGCTTGGCAGCCGGGCGATATCCAACGGCCAAGGCTGGTCGTCGCTGTAACCGAGCGTCAACGACAGGCTATGTTCGCAAGATGGCCGGTCCGTGTGCAGCCGGCAGATGTCGCCCTTCTGATAGATGCGGAAATAATCGTAGCTCGGCAGCAGCTCACGCCCGGTCAACTCACTTATTATTGGGGTCAATCCCCACAGGAAGGTGAGCATCGGGAAAAAACTATGGCCAGGGATCTCGATCGTTGGCTGACGCGTCAGCAATTCCTGACTTTGGAACGCGGCGAAACTGCTGTTCGGTCCTCCGAGACCCGCGCGCAGGCTGCTCATCAACGCGGCCGTCACTTCAACAGGAACGAGGCCCTCAACCAAGGCGTAGCCATCGGCCGCATAATCACCGTGAACTTTCATGCTTCTATTACTGCCGCGTGGAGGAGAGGGTGTCTACATGCATCCCCCGCCAAATTCGCAAGAATGGGCCTGTCCCCAAAAAATCTGTGACGATCGCGCTCGACTCGAAAAAGCTTGCACTTCCCCCTATATCGGCTCTGCCAGGGGACCGGGCGGCCGCGGCTTGCCTCGCGAAAGCGGGGGGAGGCGAGGAAAGTCCGGGCTCCACGGAACAACGGTGCCGGGTAACGCCCGGCGGCTTCGTCTTTGGCGGAGTCAGGGACAGTGCCACAGAAAGCATACCGCCTGCCTTCGGGCGGGTAAGGTCGAAAGGGTGCGGCAAGAGCGCACCGCGGTCCTGGCAACAGGGCCGGCACGGTAAACCCCACCGGGTGCAAGACCGAATAGGGGCGGCATATGGGCCTGTTCCGGCTCGTCGCCCGGGTTGGTCGCTGGACCCCGGATGCAAGTCCGGGGCTAGAGGAATGGTCGCCACCTCGCGCAAGCGAGGTACAGAACCCGGCTTACAGGTCCCCTGGCATTTCGTATGAAGGATGGAGATGGCTAAACCCACGCGATCCGACGACTGGGGGTTTCCCCGCTGGCGCCCTTATGGCGCCAAGGGACGTGCTGCGGCCCGGGTCCGGCTATGCGATCGCGAGGGTTGCGGCGAAGTCGGCGACCGACCCGCGCCCAAGGCGCCCCACAGCCCCGAGCGCTGGATGTTCTGCGAGGCCCATGCTGCCGAATATAACAAAAACTGGAATTATTTTGCCGGGCTGACCGCGGAAGAGGCGGCCAAGCGTGCCGCCGAAGAGGAAAGCGGCGCCTCGGCCTATCGCAAGAGCGCCCACTACGGCTGGGCAGGGCCGGGCGACGGCAGCCGCAGCCGCGACGAGATGCGCGCCCTCGACGCCCTGGAGCTGGACTCCGACGCCGACTTCAAATCGGTCAAGGCCGCCTACCGCCGGCTGGCCAAGGAACATCATCCCGACCGCCACAAGGGGGACAAGGAAGCCGCCACGCGTTTCCATGCCATCCAGGCGGCCTATGAGGTGCTGCGGCGCTCCGAAGAGCGAAAGACGGGAGCCAAGCTCTAGGGATTGAGCATGAAGGTGCCGGTCGCCTGGGCGATCGGCCGATCCGGATCTCCGCCATGAGCAACGCCGCGGATGAATGCGATCTGCCGGGTCAGCTTGTAGCATTCGCAACGGGCAATGACCGTTTCGCCCTTCAGGGACGGTCGGAGATAGTCGAGCCTGAGATCGATCGTGACCAGCGGTTGGAAACGGCCGAGCGCCATCCACACCGAGGCGCCTCCGCAGGTGTCGAGAAGGCTGACGATCGCGCCGGAGGCGAGGATGCCTTCGTCCGGAATGCCGACGAGCTCCTCCCGCCAGGGGAGGGCCAGCTCGATCCAGTTCCCGGCGGAGTTGCGATATTCTAGGTCCAGCGCACGGCCATGGCCGACCTGGCGGACCAGCTCGAAAAATCGCTCCGGGTCGAAGCCCTCTGGCTTGGCTGCATCGCTTTCCGGCGTTTCGCTCATGCCGCCGCCAGCCGAGCGGCGGTTTCGTGCACGAGCGCGATCATGTTCGGCACGCCCTGGGTGCGGTTGGACGACAGCTCCCGGGTCAGGTTGAATGGCTCCAGCAGGGCGCGAATGTCAGTCGCCGCCACTTCCGCGGGATGCCGGTCCTGAATCGCCGACAGGATCAGCGCCACGACGCCCTTGGTGATCGCGGCATTGCTGTCGGCGAGGAAGTGCAGCCCGCCGTCCGGAAGCCGGGTCGGATAGACCCAGGTCGAGGAGGAGCAGCCCCGCACCTTGGTGGCATCGGTCTTGAGCGCCTCCGGCATCGGCTCGAGCTTCCGCCCCAGCTCGATCAGCAACCGATAGCGGTCCTCGCTATCCAGGAACTCATATTCCTCGGCGATGTCGGACAGGGCTGGGAGGGCAGTCATCGCGCCCACTTAGGCTTGGCCGCCGGCCTTCGCCAGCCTTAGCGGTCGCGCAATTCCTCGATCTGGCGAGCCAGTGAGTTTTCCTTTTCGACGGTAATCCGCTCGAGGACCTTGATGCGTTCCTTCAGTTCACTCACTTCTTCACGAAGGCGAAGGGTCTCGGCCTGCTCCCGGGGGGAAATTTCCTCGCCCTCCCCACGGCGGCGGTGGCCATATTTGGCGCGAAGCACGGAAGCGATCATCACGGCGACCACGATGATCGCCACCATTTCAAAGGGGTTCACTCGACCTTGTCTCCCTGCTTCAAGCCCTGATTCAGGCGGGGTGTTCGCAACGCTTCGATCTGCGCCGCGGTTTCGAGTCCGCCATCGGTCACGATCTTTTCCAGCACTCGGACGCGCGCTTCAAGCTCCGCGTTTGATGCAGCATATTGGGCGGCCTTCTCGGCGGCCTGGTTCGCCTCCAGCTCCATCCGCTTTTCCTTGAGCTTGAACCAGCGATTGAAGATCAACGTCATGGCAACGATCGGCAGGCCGATGACGATCAGCGCAATGAAAACTTCACCGGGCCCCATCATGCATGGCCTCCCTTATCGATCGACAGTGCGTCGATTTCCTTGGCCAGGCGATGCGGCTGGTCGGTCACGATCCGCTCGATCGTCTCGAGCCGGTCCTTGACCGATCCTAGCTCGGCGCGGAGTTGGGCATTCTCACTGGTCAGCAGCTTGATCCGCTCAATCGCTTCCTTGTCGGTCGTGGGGTGGATGGGATGACCCCAGCTGGATTCCAGCGGGTAGCCGTTCTTGATTCGTAGCCAGGTGGTGAACACCCATCCAGCGACACAGATGACCACAATTCCCAGGATGAAGGGAAACAGCTCGGCAACGCGATCAAGCAACACGATATTCTCAGCATCCATATTCTGTGTCCCTAGCGGAGTTTTTCGATGTCGTCGGCCAGTTGGCGCGCGGGATCGGTGGCGATGCGCTCCAGCACCTTCAGCCGCTCCTCGAGCCTGCCGACGGTGGACTTCAATTGCTCATTCTCGGCGACCAGCGCCTTGGTCGTCTGGTCGGGCTTCTTGTCATGCGGACTGCATGTCCCACCCCACTCATTTTCGATCGGATAGCCGTGCTTGGCGCGAATGGCAGTGGTGATGATCCAGGCAAGGAAAGACATGCCGATGATCGCCAGTACGAACGCAGGACTTCCGAATTGCATGGGTCAGGCCCCCTGACTAGCGCAGCTGTTCGATCTCTCGGGCGAGGCTGCGGTTTTCCGTGGTCACATAGCTTTCGATGTCCGCCAGGCGGCGGTCGATCTCGCGCAGCCGGCTGCGGATGTCGCGCGCCGTCCGCCGGGGCGAGGCACGGACGCCCTGCCAGAAGCGTTGCTCCTCTCGATCCTCGACGATCAGCTCGCGCGGCTTGTCGTCGGCCATGAAGCCGGCGATGAAATAGAGGGGCAGGACGCCGCCGCCGCTCATGAACACCGCGCTGACGAACATGATACGGACCAGGGTGACGTCGAGCCCGGTGTAATCGGCGATGCCCGAGCAAACGCCCATGAACTTGCCGTTGCGCTTGTCGAGATAGAAGCGGGTCCGGCTCGGAGGTTGGGTCATCGCACGGACTCCTCGTCGGTCAGCAGGCGCTGACGGCCCGGCTCGGGGAGGCTCTGGCTGCGCCAGTTGGGATTCTCCGCGGTCATGATCCGTTCGATCGTATTGAGCCGGTCGTCGAGCCGCCGCGCCGCGTCATGCAGTTCATCGAGCAGCTTTTCGTCCGATCCGGTCAGCGTCGCCGCGGTCTTCCACTTGGTGATGTAGTGGAAGATGACCCACGGCAGGCCAATGAACAGGATGGAACAGATGATAATCGGTAACAGAACGTCTTCCACTTACGCCCCCTTGGCCTTGAGTGCCGCCTTCATGGCTTCCAGCTCGGCATCGATCTTGTCGGTCGCGCGAAGCTCGGCAATTTCTTCCTCCAGGCTTTTCGGCCCGGTCATTCCAAGTGCGTCGGCCCGCCCTTCGGCAAAATCGGCGCGGCGTTCCAGCTGATCGAAGCGCGAGAAAGCATCCTCGGTCCGGCTGCCGTTCAGCATCTCACGCGCCTTGGCGCGAGTCACCGCGCTCTCGATTCGGGTCGCGATTGCGTTCTGCCGGGCGCGCGCCTCGCGCAGCTTGCCCTGCAGCTTGGAGATATCGGCCTCGTAGCCCTTCAGCGTGTCCTCGATCGAATTCAGTTCGGCCGAAAGCCCCTCGGCCATGTCGGCCGCCTTCTGCCGCTCGATCAGCGCCGCTTTGGCCAGATCCTCGCGGTCCTTCGACAGCGCGAGCTCAGCCTTCTCGGTCCAGCTCGACTGGAGGTCGTTGAGCCTCGTCAGGGCCCGCTCCATTTCCTTGCGGTCGGCAATGCACCGCGCGGCCGAAGCTCGAACCTCGACCAGAGTTTCTTCCATTTCGAGAATGATCATGCGGATCATCCGCGCCGGATCCTCCGCGCGGTCGAGCAGCTCGGTGAAATTGGCTGCGAAGATGTCCCGTGTCCGGGAAAAAATGCCCATCAAGCACTCCAGATATTATTACCCTGTCGCCAAAATCACTTGCAGGGTTCGTGCCAGAAATTCAATTCGCTTTGAATTCCGCAAAAATCATCAGAAATCGGCAGAAAAGAGCGCGAAACATCTTGCTACTTGGTGGGATTTACCACCACATGTTGGCCAATGGAACGGGCCAATCAGTTCGTCGGGCAAAGCCTTGCCTTCCTCGACGCGGTCGAGCGGGCGAGCCGCGCCGCGCCGCTGAATCGCCCCGTCCTGGTGATCGGAGAACGCGGCACCGGCAAGGAGCTGATCGCCGAGCGTCTCCACCACCTCTCGTCGCGCTGGGCAGGTCCGCTGGTGACGATGAATTGCGCCGCGCTGCCCGAGAACCTGATCGAGGCCGAATTGTTCGGCCATGAGGCCGGCAGCTTCACCGGCGCCGCCAAGACCCGCCATGGGCGGTTCGAGGAGGCGGACGGCGGCACCTTGTTCCTCGACGAGCTGGCGACCTTGTCGTCGCCGGCGCAGGACCGGCTGCTGCGCGCGGTTGAATATGGCGAGGTGACACGGATCGGCGCCTCGAAGCCGATCTCGGTTGACGTCCGCATCGTCGCCGCCACGAATGAGCATTTGCCGAGGTTGGTACAGGAAGGCCGCTTTCGCGCTGACCTGCTCGACCGGCTTTCGTTCGAGGTGGTGACCTTGCCGCCCCTGCGTGCGCGCAAGGGCGACATCCCCTTGCTTGCCGAGCATTTCGGGCGGCGGATGGCGGTCGAGCTCGACTGGCCCAACTGGCCGGGTTTCACGTCCGGGTCGCTCGCCGAGCTGGAAGCCTATGGCTGGCCCGGCAATGTGCGTGAACTGCGCAACGTCGTCGAGCGGGCGGTGTACCGGGCGGAAGACCCGGAGCGCGAGATCGATTCCATCCAGTTCGATCCATTCGCCTCGCCTTGGGTCCTGAGCTCCGATCCCGCGGGGGCCGTCGAAGTTGCCGCTCATCTGGCCCAGCCGTCGGCGCCGGCGGTCGAGCCGGCACCCGCCCAGGCTTTGCCGACGACTACCGATGACCTGCGCGGGGCCGTCAACGCCTATGAGAAGGCGTTGCTGGAGGAGGCCTTGTCCCGCCATCGCTATAACCAGCGATCGACGGCCGCCGCGCTCGGGCTCAGCTATGACCAGCTCCGCCACGCCATGAAGCGCCACCAATTGGCGCTCTCATCGCCCTCCTAGCCTGATTCTGGAGGCTGAATCTGCTATAGCGGAAGACGGGGTGTCACATCGCTGGAGTCGGGAGGTCGCATGAACAGACTATCCCTCAAGATCGCCCTCGTCCTCATCGCCAGCTCAAGCACGGCTCAAGCTTCGGTTCTGGTGGTCGGCGGCGGCCTGGCCGAAAGCTGCTATCGAGCGGCTGACGCACGCGACAAGAGCCATGACGCGTTGCAGATTTGCAATCGCGCCCTGCTCGGAGAACCGCTGACCAGGGAAGATCGCGTCGCGACCTACGTCAATCGCGGAATCCTTCATTTCGCAAGGGGGGCGCCGGTAGAGGCGACGAAGGATTTTGACCGCGCGCTGGCCCTCGATCCGAACGAGCCGGACGCCTGGCTCAACAAGGCTGTCGTGCTGGTCCAATATGACAAGAATGTCGAGGCGCTGCCGCTGATCGAGAGGGCGCTGCTGCTCAACACGCGCCGGCCGGCGCTCGCCTATTATGTGCGCGGAATCATCGAGGAAGAGCGCGGCAATATCCGCGCGGCCTATGATGATTTTCGCCGCGCTCAATCGCTGGAGCCTCGATGGAAGCAGCCGGCGATCGAACTGGCGCGCTATCAGGTCCGCGGCGGCTAGAATTGCGAGGCCGCGCCGTTCAGGCGCGGCCCATGCCATCGCTACCGGAAGTTGGTCATCGCCAGAAGCATCGGGATCGACAGGACGACATTGGTGCGACTGGCGATCATTGCCGTGCGCGCTGCCTTGGCCTTGGCAGCATCGTCGGCCTCGACCAGGCCCAGCACCTTCTTCTGATTGGGCCAGATGATGAACCAGACGTTGAACGCCATGATCAGCGCCAGCCACATGCCGACACCGATCAGCCGGTTGGAGGGGTCGTTGAGCATCAGCGACTTTTCCTCACCGTAGAGATAGGCGAGAATCAGGCCGGTCAGCACGGTGAAGGCCGCGCCCCAGCGGAAGTAGAAGAGCGCCTTGGGCGCAATATGCTTCGACACGCCGGGTTTCAGCTCGGCCGGGATTTCCGGCATGGTCGGGATCTGCACGAAGTTGAAATAGTAGAGCAGGCCGATCCACAGCACCCCGAAGAACACGTGCAGCCATTGCAGCAGGCCAATCGCGATAGTGGACGGCGAATAATAGGGCGCCATCATCAGGCCGACGGCGAGCACCACGCCGATCAGCACGACGAGGTACAAGTTCTCGAAAATCTTTCCCATGCTTTCCCCCTCTTGGGCCGACGGGCTCAAGCCCGCTTCGGTGCGGAGGTGTTACGACCGCAAGGGGGGCGGGGGCAAGACGCTGGCGACGAGACGCGGAGCCGGATGGCCATCGCTGCGTTTGGAGATGGGGCACCCTGTTCAACCACCGGAGACGATCAAATGGCATTCACGCTTCCTAACCTGCCGTTCGAGCGGGATGCGCTCGGTCCGCATATGTCCGCCGAGACCCTCGAGTTTCATCATGGCAAGCATCACAAGGCCTATGTCGACAAGGCCAATGATTTGCTCGGCGACACCGACCTCGAAGGGGCGTCGCTGGTCGAGGTGATCCGGGCAGCGCACGACCGCAAGGACAAGCTGCTGTTCAACAACGCCGCCCAGGTCTGGAATCACAGCTTCTTCTGGCAGTGCCTCGCGCCGGAAGGTTCGACCAAGCCGTCAGGCAAGCTGCGCGAAATGATCAGCAGCGACTTCGGCGGTGAGCAGCAGCTGCTCGACAAGCTGGCCAAGGAGAGCGTCGGCCATTTCGCCAGTGGCTGGGGCTGGCTGGTGCTCAACAACGGCAAGCTGGAGGTGACTTCGCTGCACGACGCCGACACGCCGGCGGCCCACGGGCTTACGCCGCTGCTGACGATCGACGTGTGGGAGCACGCCTACTACATCGACTATCGCAACGAGCGGCCGCGCTATGTGAAATCGGTGCTGGAGAACATCGTCAACTGGGACTTCGTTGCCCAGAACCTCGATGGCAACGGCACGGCGCGGGCCGACCAGGAAGGCGTCAGGATTTCAGCCGATAGCCTGTCCTGAAGACCCAGACGATGGCGGCGAGCGGCAACAGGATCGCCGCCGCCATCACCGCGACGCTGGCCCATAAGGGCACGTCGCTGACCCCAAAGAAGGTCCAGCGGTAACCAGCGACGAGGTACAGGATTGGATTCAAAAGCGTCACCGTGCGCCACGGCTCGCCGATTGCATTGACCGAATAGAAAACCCCGCCGAGGAAGGTGAGGGGCGTCACCACCAGGAGCGGGATGACCTGCAACTGCTCGAAATTCCTGGCCCAGATTCCAATCGCGAAGCCAAGCAGGCAGAAGCCGACCGAGATGGCGATCAGGAACAGCAGCATCAGCAGGGGATGGGCGACCCATACGTCGACGAACAAGGTGGCGGTGGCGAGGGTGACCAGCGCGAGGATCACGGCCTTGGAAGCCGCCGCCCCGACATAAGCAGTCACCGTTTCAATCGGCGATAGCGGCGCCGAGAGGATTTCGTAAATCGTGCCGGTGAACTTCGGAAAGAAGATGCCGAAGCTGGCGTTCATCAATGCTTGGGTCAGGACCGACAGGAGGATCAGACCGGGCACGATGAAGCTGCCGAACGGAATTCCGGCCATGTCGCTCATCCGGCTACCGATCGCGGAGCCGAATACCAGGAAGTAGAGCGAGGTAGTGATCACCGGGGTGACCAGGCTCTGCCACAGCGTGCGGCCCCAGCGCGCCATCTCGAACCGGTAGATGGCCTTCACGCCATGGACGTTCATGCCGCGCGCTCCTCATGGACCAGGCTGACGAAGATATCCTCCAGGCTCGATTGGTGCGTGGCGAGATCCCGATAGCCGATCTGCAGCTCGTCGAGCTTTCGCATCAATTGCGGAATGCCATTGTGCTCGGCGTGGCTGTCGAACCGATAGCAGAGCGTATGCCCCTCCTCGTCAAGCTCCAGATTCCACTCGGACAGACCGGTCGGCACTTCTCCAACAGGCTCATCCAACGTGACCTTCAGCGTGCGCTGACCCATCTGAGCCATCAGTGCCTTCTTATCCCCCAGCGCCACCAACTCGCCCTTGCGGATCACTCCGACGCGGTCGGCCATCTCCTCGGCCTCTTCGATGTAATGGGTGGTGAGAATGATGGTGGTGCCGTCGGCGCGGAGCTTGCGCACCAGATCCCACATGTCGCGGCGCAGCTCGACGTCCACCCCGGCGGTAGGTTCGTCGAGGAACAATATGTCGGGTTCATGGGAGAGCGCCTTGGCGATCATCACCCGCCGCTTCATCCCGCCGCTGAGCTCGCGCATCTCCGACTTGCGCTTGTCCCACAAGGTCAGCCGCTTGAGGATCTCCTCGATCTTCTGGTCGTTGCGGGGCTTGCCGAACAGGCCGCGCGAAAAGCTGACGGTCGACCAGACGCTTTCGAACGCGTCCGTGGTCAATTCCTGCGGCACCAGGCCGATGCGGGTGCGGGCATCGCGGAAATGCTCAAGCCAGTTCTTGCCGTCGACCAGCACCTGGCCGCCGGTTGCCGTGACGATCCCGCAAACGATGTTGATCAGGGTGGTCTTGCCGGCGCCATTGGGGCCAAGCAGCGCCAATATCTCGCCGCGGCGGATGTCCAGGTCGACGCCCTTCAGCGCCTCGACGCCATTGGCATAGGCCTTCCTCAACTGCTCGATGCGGATGACGGCTTCGCTCATTCGACGGGTCCGGGTTCGACTGGCTTGGGCTGTTCCTCGGTGGTCAGGCCGTGGCGCAGCAGCATGGGCACATTGGCGATGGCGAACAACAAGGTTGCGGGGATCGCGCCCCACAGCTTGAAGCCGATCCAGAAATCGGTGGTCGAATTGCGCCACACCGCCTCGTTCACCACCGCCATCGCCGCGAAGAAGATCGCCCAGTTGCGGGTCAGCTTGCGCCAGCCCTCCTCGTCGAGGCCGGGATAGGCGCTGCCCAGCACCAGCTTGAGCAAAGACCGACCGGTCGCCAGCCCGAACGTCAGCAATGCCGCGACCAGCGCGTAGTAAATGGTCGGCTTGACCTTGATGAAGGTCTCATTGTGCAGCCAGATGGTGAGCCCGCCCAGCACCACCACCATCACTCCCGAGAAAAGCAGCAGCGGCGAGATGTAGCGATAGCGGATTGCCGCGAACACGAGGGCCGCGACCATCGCCGCCATGAACGCGCCGGTGGCGACGAAAATCTTGATTGCGCTGGGCACGGGCGCCAGGAAATTGACGAGGAAGAAGACCAGCAGCGGGCCGATGTCGATCGCCAGCCGGGCGGTACCGGTCGGTTCGCGGTTCGCCTCGATCTTCATGCCGGCAGTCCGGCGATGGCGCGGGCAACCGCGCGTGGGTCGAACGGTCGCAAATCATCCACTCCTTCGCCGACGCCGATCGCATGGATCGGCATTCCGAACTTCTCCGCCGCCGCGACCAGCACGCCGCCGCGCGCCGTGCCGTCGAGCTTGGTCATCACCAGCCCGGTGACGCCGGCATCACGGGCGAACACCTCGATCTGGTTCAGGGCATTCTGCCCGGTCGTCGCGTCGAGGACGAGGATCACGTCATGCGGCGCCTCGGGGTTGAGGCGGCCGAGCACGCGGCGGACCTTGGCCAGCTCGTCCATCAGATGCGCCTTGTTCTGCAGCCGCCCGGCAGTGTCGACGATCAGCGCGTCGATGCCGGTCGCGGTCGCCTGCTTGACGCCGTCGAACACGATGCCGGCAGCGTCGCCGCCTTCCTTTCCGGAGATCACGGGCGCGCCGATGCGGTCGCCCCAGATCTGGAGCTGCTCGATTGCGGCTGCTCGGAACGTGTCTCCGGCGGCAAGCAGCACGCCATAGTCCTGCTCCTGCAGCAAATGGCCGAGCTTGCCGATGGTGGTCGTCTTGCCGG
>DASTCB010000082.1:0-13491 GCA_035711585.1 Sphingomicrobium sp. | reverse complement strand
CGGGCGGCATCACCGACACCGCGAGCGTGGCTTCGGCGAGGCCGTAGCTGGGCAGGAAGCTGGAAGCCTGGAAGCCCGCCGGAGCGAAGGTGTCGACGAAGGCCTGCATGACGTCGGGGCGGATCATGTCCGCGCCATTGCCGGCGATCCGCCAGCGGGAGAGGTCGAAGCGGTCGGACGCCTTGATCTGGCTCGACATGCGGCGGGCGCAGATGTCGTAGCCGAAGGTCGGCGAATAGGAGAGGGTCGTCCCCGGATTTCGGCCGACCAGATCGAGCCAGGCCAGCGGGCGGCGAGCGAAATCCTCGGTCTTCAGATAGTCGACGCTGATCTGGTTGGCGAGCGGTGAGAGCATGCAGCCGACCAAGCCCATGTCATGATACCAGGGCAGCCAGGACACGACGCGATCGGTTTCCTGCACCTCGACGCCGAGGCCATGGGCGCGGAGATTGTCGAGCAAGGCGCGGTGGGTGACCGCGACGCCATGCGGGAAGCGGGTCGAGCCGCTCGAATATTGCAGATAGGCAATCTCGTCCGGATCGGCGCCCGGCAGGGCCATTGCGCCGGCCGGCTCCACTTCGCCGAGGCTTTCCCACGACCGCGCGGCGACCCCGCGCTGCCGTGCCGCAGCCTCGGTGAAATCGGCCAGTTCCTGAGGATAGAGGAACAGCTGCGGATCGCTGCTGCTCAGCATCACGACCAGCTGGTCGACATAGGCCTCACGCCCGCCGAAGCTGGTCGGCAAGGGGAGGGGCACCGGCCACAAGCCCGCATAGATGGCGCCGAAGAAACAGGCGGCGAACTCAGGGCCGGTTTCGGCGATCAGCGCCAGCCGGTCGCCCTTCTCGAGGCCGAGCGACATGAAGCGGCCGGCATGCGCCAGCGCGTCTTCACGCAGCTCGGCATAGGGATAGGCGCGGACAAGAGTCCCGCGGGCGTCGTGGAAGTTCATTCCGCGATGACCCTTGGCGGCATAGTCGAGCGCATCGCCCAACGTCACGAAGTCAGCGATGCGCCGCGGGTGCCGGTCGAGGGTCGGCGTATAGCCGTCCGCTGCAAGGGTTGCGTCGATCCTGTCCTGACGGTCGAGCACGCGGCAAAATCCTGTTCTTGGCCTGTTGTTCCCGGCGCGCAGCCGCCGGCGGGCCCGCCTCCCGCGAACCTTTTTGCCTGATGGTGGGGGAGTGTGGCACAAACATGGCCATGGCGATGCAACAAAGGCGCAGGGTCCGGCCTCCGCTCAATGCGGCCAAGCTCGATGAAATGGCCCTGAACTACGTCGGCCGTTTCGCCACCAGCCGGTCCAAACTGCTCTCCTATCTCCGCCGAAAATTGCGCGAGCGCGGCTGGGACGGGGCGGGCGAGCCGCCGCTGGAGCAGCTCGCGGACCGGCTGGTTCGGCTCGGCTATATCGATGACCGCGCCTATGCCCTGTCCAAGGCGCGATCGCTCACCGGCCGGGGCTATGGGGAGCGGCGGGTCCGCCAGGCGCTCGCCTTCGCCGGGATCGACGAGGCGCTGGGCGCCGACGCTCGCGATCTCGCCGAGGAGGAGGCGGTCGCCGCCGCCATCCGCTTCGCCCAGCGGCGGTCGCTCGGGCCCTATGCCGAGCATCAGCTCGATCCGCTGAAACGCGAGCGCGGGCTGGCGGCGATGGTGCGGGCCGGCCATCGCTTCGCCCTGGCCCGCGCGATCGTCGATTTGGACCCGGGAGATAATCCCGACCTCGAACAGCTCAGTAACCTTCGTTAACTATGACATGTCGGTTTCACGACATAGTAGAAGGTGCTAAGGGGAGAAACTGTGCAGCGTTTGAGTTACGAAACGACTCGGGAGGGAGTGCCGCAGGAATTGATGTCCACGGCGGCCGAATCTCTTCCGGAGGGGATGCAATGTACGGGTCGGGTCAAATGGTTCGACGCGACCCGCGGCTTTGGATTCCTCGTTTCCGACGACTGCGATGGCGACATTTTGATCCACTTCAGCGTGCTCAAGGAGCATGGGCGCCGCTCCCTGCCCGAAGGCGCGACGGTGGAATGCATCGCGTCCAACCAGGATCGCGGCCTCCAGGCGCGCAAGATATTGTCGATCGACCTATCAACGGCCTTGCCGATGCCGGCCCGGCCGGTCAATTCATCGGGCGAGCGCGCGGACCGCAAGGCCCTGGCCGATTCCGCGGGCGAGTATGAGCCGGTGGAGGTCAAATGGTTCAATCGGGTGAAGGGATACGGTTTCCTCAACCGCGCGGGGGAAGTCGAGGACGGCGAGGATATCTTCGTCCACATGGAAACGGTTCGCCAATCGCAGATCGTCGACCTGCAGCCGGGCCAGCAGCTGCAGGCGCGGATCGCGGAAGGACGCAAGGGCCTCACCGCGGTCGAGCTGCGCGAGCCCTGATCGTCCGGGCCGTGGCCCTGGGCCTGGCCGCCGGCCTCGCCGCATGCCAGCCCTCAGCATCCAACGCCGTCGAGCTCGGCAAGTCCGCCGCAGGGCTTGAGCAGGTGCCGCTGACGATCATGTCGGGTGGCCGCACCCACCGCTTCACGGTGGAAGTGGCCCGGACCCGCGAAGAGCAGGCGACGGGGCTGATGAACCGGCAGCAGCTCGCTCCGGACCAGGGCATGATCTTTCCGTTCGAAACGGAACGGGTCGCCAGCTTCTGGATGCGGAACACGCTCATCCCGCTCGACATGATCTTCATCCGGGCGGATGGCAGCATCACCAATATCGAGGCGAATACCGTCCCGCTGTCGGAGGAGCCGGTGATGTCCTTCGAGCCGGTGGTGGCGGTGCTGGAAATCCCCGGCGGCCGTTCGGCCGAGCTTGGGATCAAGCCGGGCGACAAGGTCGAATGGAGCAACCCGAACTAGCTTGCCTAGGTCCGGATAACGCGGCAAAGGCCCGGCCATGGGATTGTTCGCAAATGCATTCACCTGGTGGAACGGCGCTTCCTGGGGAACGCTGTTCACCAGCCGCCGCAATGGCGAGGAAGTCGGCCGCGACGAGGCCGGCAACGTTTATTTCCGCCACCGCAAGGATCCGAAGCGGCGCTGGGTGATCTATGAAGGCTCCAACGACAGCAGCCGCGTCCCTCCGGGATGGAATGCCTGGTTGCGCGGGACGATCGACGATCTGCCGGAGAAGGATCTCCCGGCCAGGCGCAAATTCGAGCAGGCGCCTCAACCCAATCTGACGGGCACCATGGCCGCCTTCCGCCCGGGCGGATCGCTTGCATCAAAAGGCATGAGGCCGGCCTCGACCGGCGATTATGAGGCTTGGAAGCCCGACCAGGCGTGAAGCAGCTTACCACCTTCCTGCCCATCGCGCTGCTGATGGCAGCGGGCTGCGATCGCGCGGAGCAGGTCAGGGAGGGCAACCAGCCCGTCACGATCGACGTTCCCCGCGCCGCCGCGGAGCAGCCAGGCGTGACCCCCATGGCCGAGCGGGTCGCGGTGATCGGGCTCTTGAACAAGCGCAACGGCATCGTCCGCGACCTCCGGATGAGGCCGGGCCAGGCGATGCGGGTCAAGGACGTGGTGGTGCGCCTCCGCGCCTGCGAGACCACCGCTCCATGGGAGGCCGAGAATCTCACCGGCGCCTTCGTCCAGGTCGACCGGCTGCAACCCAATGGCCAATGGGTGCGCCGCTTCTCCGGCTGGCTTTACCGGGAAAGCCCCTCGCTGAACGTGGTCGAGGACCCGGTGTATGACGTCTGGCCCAAGAGCTGCGCAATGAGCTGGCCGGCGGGCCCGGCCGCACCGGCGGCACCAGCGCCTTCGAGCAGCCGGTCGAGCGCTTCGAACTCGGGCGGCGGCAGCGCGGAATCCGGCAATGCTGTGGAGGCCGTCGAGCCAAGGCTGCCACCCGAGACTGCTCCGGCTCCCGAACCGCCCGCCGAGGAAAGGGCTCCCGACAATATCCCGACATAGCGGTCGCGACTGACCGTCGTGGCGCCCAGCGAAGCCAGGTGCGGCGTCATGAACTGGCAGTCGAGCAGGGTGAAATGGCCAACGCGAAGCCGCGCGACCAGCCAGGCCAGCGCAACCTTCGACGCATCCGTCGCTCGGCTGAACATGGATTCGCCGAAGAAGGCGCGGCCCAGCTTGACGCCGTAGAGCCCGCCGACCAGCCGGTCCTCGTGCCAGCATTCGATCGAATGGGCATGTCCGACCGCGTGAAGCCCGAGCGTCGCCCGCTCGATCGCGCTGTTGATCCAGGTCTCCTCGCGGTCGGCGCAGGCCAGCAGCACCTGGTGGAAGGCCGTATCGCATGTCACCGTGAATCGGCCCGAACGGATGCGCCGGGCAAGCGAACGCGACAAATGGAAGCGGTCCAGCGGGATGATTGCCCGGCTTCGCGGCTCGACCCAGAAGATGTCGCCGGCGTCGCGGCTGTCGGCCATCGGGAAGATGCCGGCGGCGTAACCGCGCAGCAGCATCCTGGGGTCCAGACCCTCGCTCACCCTTTGGCGCTCACAGAATCTGACGCACTTCCTCTTGCGGACGGCAAAGGCGCACGCCCTTGTCGGTTTCGACCAGAGGACGCTGGATCAGGATCGGATGTTCCATCATCGCATCAAGAATCTCGTCGTCGCTGACGTCGGGCCGGGTCAGGCCAAGCTCTTCGGCGAGCGCCTCCTTGGCGCGCAGCCCTTCCCGCGGGGTAATCCCCGCCCGGTCGTAGAGCCGCTTCAGCTCCTCCCTTGTGGGCGGGGCCTTCAGATACTCGATCACATTCACATCGACGCCTTCATTATCCAGGATTTCCAGCGTCTTGCGGGACGTCCCGCACATCGGATTATGGTAGATGGTCGCCTTCATCGTCGATCCGTTCATTTGCCGTTGGCAATGGTGCCACAGAGAGGCGGGCCATAACAGCGGTATCGCCAAGCAGGCTTCCGGAATCGTTGAACAAGCGGAACCTCCTTCATCATGCGTCGTTTGGCGGACGTGGCTTGTGCGCCGCTGCCGGGGGCTGGGGTCCTGGAGCACGGTCCAATTTTGCAGTTTGAAAAAGGGAGTCAGATGATGCGGAAATCAATGATCGCAATCCTGCTCGCCGGTACGATGTCGTTAGGCGCTTGCGCGACCGACAGTCAGACCGCCGGCGATATCGCGCAGGGCGCGGCAATCGGCGGAGCCGGCGGCGCTGCGATTGGCGCAGTGGTGCCGGGCGTCAATGTTATCGAGGGCGCGGCAATCGGCGCGGCGGTCGGCGGTTTGGCCGGCGCGGTCTGGGCCGACAACAACAATGACGGCTATGCCGACGGCTATGTCCAGAACGGCACCTATTACCAGGGAACGCCTTCAGGATATGACCCGACGCTTCGCCGGGTCGCCACCGGCGCCCTTGGCGGCGCTGCTCTTGGCGCCGCGGCCGGTGCGGTGATCGGCGGCCTGAGCCCGATCGAAGGCGCCGTGATCGGCGCGGCGGTCGGCGGCCTCGCCGGCGCGATCTGGGCTGATAATGACCGTGACGGACAGGCCGATGGCTATGTCTACAACGGCCAATATTACCAGGGTCAGCCGTCCGGCTATGCGCCGACGACGGCGCCTCCTCCCCCGATGGCGGGCGAGAGGGGCTAAATGGCAGCAAAGATCGGTCCACGATCTTTGCCGAAGCCCGCCGGACGCGTCAGGCGTTCGGCGGGTTTCGCAATCTTGGCGGCCGGCGCGCTAGTCGCAACGGTGCCCGTCCAGCCGGCGTTCGCGTCGGCAAGTTCTGCCCAGTACGACCGGGAAATGGCGGGGCCGCAGTGGGTGCGAAGTGGCGATGATCGGGCCGCCCAACATCTCATCGGATTGCTGCAAAGCTCCGATCTCGACGGGCTCGATCCCGGGAAATTCAACGTCAATGCCCTGAAGCGAGCGGTGTTGGCGGCCGAGGATGGCGATCCCGCCAGCGCAGCCAAGGCAAACGCCATGCTGGACGCGGCGCTGGTTGCCTATGTGACAGCGTTGAGGGAAGCTCCGACCCGCGACTGGATCATCAATGATCGCGATGCAATTCCTGCGCCGCCGCCGCCAAACGAGCTGCTGACCCAGGCTCGGCGGTCTCCATCATTGGAAATGTGGCTGAAGGCCATGCCGTTCATGCACCACAGCTATGCCGAGCTTCGGCGCGCATTGACGCGCGCCGAGGCGTTTGGCGACAGCGATTCAGCCGGCCTGCTGCGGATCAACCTGCAACGCGTCCGCCTGCTTCCTCCCGACGGCCGCTATGTGATGGTCAACACCGCCGCGCAGCGCCTTTACATGTATGAGGACGGCAGGGTCGTCGACGAAATGCGCGTGGTGGTGGGCAAGGCGCATCAGCCAACGCCGATGATGGCGGCGACGATCAAGTTCACCGCGCTCAACCCCTATTGGCAGGTACCGGCCGACCTGGCTGCGGAGAGGGTCGCGCCCCATGTGATCGAGGAGGGCCTCGATTACCTCGAACGGCATGGTTATGTGCTCCTCTCCGATTGGGGCGACGGGGCCCGGCCGGTCGATCCATCGACGGTCGATTGGGAGGCGGTCGCGTCGGGCAAGATCCTCATCCGTCTTCGCCAGAACCCCGGGGCCAACAATGCGATGGGGCGGATGAAATTCATGTTCCCCAACCCCCAGGGCATCTACCTCCACGATACGCCCAACAAGGAGCTGCTCAACGAGGAGGCGAGGCTGTTCAGCGGCGGCTGCGTGCGGCTGGAGGATGCACCGCGGCTGGCCCAATGGATCTATGGCAGGCCGCTCGAATGGAGAGGCGCAGGGACCGAAGAGCCGGTCGAAATGGCCGAGCCGATGCCGGTCTATCTGATCTACCAGACGGCGATCCCGAACGGGAAAGACGTGGTCTTTTACCAGGACATTTACGGCAAGGACCGGTCGATGCTGGCGGGTTCGCGCTCCAATGAGGTCGCCGCGCGCTAGCTCTTCCGCCAGGTCGCAGTATAACGCACCCTCACGGTGATCGGACGGCCCTGCCGGTCCCGGGCTGGGGCCCAGCGGCTTTGGCGGATCATCAGGCTGCACAGCGCCGCGTCCACCCGCGAATCGCCGGTCGTCTGCAGGACGCTGCAATCGGTCACTCGGCCGCTTTCGGCAACGGTCAGCCACAGGTGGCCGTAGCCCTCGTTTGCAGCGAACCCTCTCAGCAAGCTTGACGGCAGCCGGGATGAATTGCCGCCAAGCAGGCGAGCCTGTGAGCCGATCGCGCCGCCCCCGCCGCTTCCGCCGCCACCCCGGCCGGTGCCCGATCCGCCCGCTCCCGGCCCCGTCCCGGCCGTGGCGGCGCCGGCGGTCGATGCGCTGCCGGTGCCGGCGATCGGAGCCGCGGCCACCGGCGGCTTGGCCGGCACTTCGATCCTGGGCTTGGGCGCGACGATGGGAGTCGGTTCCGCCTTCTTGCCCGCGGCGCCTTCTTCCTCCTCTGCCTTGCCCGGCTCTTCAGGCGGGGGCGGCTCGGGCAATTCCTGGATGTCGATCAGGTCGGTCGGCTCCTGCTCGCCAATTCTGAGCGGCGAGTCCGACGGCATCAGCAGCACTGCCGCACCGATCGCTGCATAGACAATTATGATGCCGGCGATCGCCTTCGCCTTGTCGGGCCGGGTAGGTTCAGCGCGATACGGCATGACGAGCGAGAAACGCCCTCCAGAAACGAAGGATGCGGCTTATTCCGCCGCTTCCTGTCCGGGGGATTCCTCGAGCCAGCGCTCGAGCCATTTGATGGTGTAGTCGCCGCTCAGGAAAGCCTCGTCCTGGATGATCCGCTGGTGAAGCGGAACGGTGGTCTTCATCCCCTCGACGACGAACTCCTCCAGGGCGCGCTTCAACCGGCGGATGCAGCTTTCGCGATCGGTGCCATAGACGATCAGCTTGCCGATCATGCTGTCGTAATAGGGCGGCACCCTGTAGCCGGCGTAGAGCCCGCTATCGACGCGGACGTGCATCCCGCCGGGCGCGACATAATTCTTCACCAGGCCGGGCGATGGGGCGAAGGTCTGCGGGTCCTCGGCATTGATCCGGCATTCGATCGCATGGCCGTGGAGGTCAATCTGGCTCTGCGTCACCGACAGGCCGTCGCCTTGGGCAACACGGATTTGCTCGGCGACGAGGTCGATGTCGCTGATCAGCTCGGTCACCGGATGCTCGACCTGAAGGCGGGTGTTCATCTCGATGAAGTAGAATTTGCCGTCCTCGTAGAGGAACTCGATCGTCCCGGCGCCGCGATAGCCCATTTCCGCCATGGCCTGGGCGACCAGCGCGCCCATTTCAGACCGCTGCTCGGCGGAAATGACCGGCGAGGGGGCCTCCTCGATCACCTTCTGGTGGCGGCGCTGGATCGAGCAGTCGCGTTCGCCGAGGTGAATCGCCTTGCCATTGCCGTCGCCAAACACCTGGAATTCGATGTGGCGCGGGTCGCCGAGATATTTCTCCATGTAGACGGTCGGGTCACCGAACGCGGCGTTGGCCTCGGAGCTGGCCTGGCCCATCAGGCTTTCCAGCTGGTCTTCCGAGGGCACCACCTTCATGCCGCGGCCGCCCCCGCCCGAGGCGGCCTTGACCAGCACCGGATAACCGATTTCGCGGGCGATCTTCTTCGCCTCATCGACGCTGTGCAGCGGGCCGGGCGAACCCGGCACCAGCGGCAGGCCGAGCTTGTGGGCGGTGTTCTTGGCCTCGATCTTGTCGCCCATGATTCGGATGTGCTCGGGCTTCGGTCCGACCCAGATCAGATTGTGGCTCTCGACGATCTCGGCGAACTGGGCGTTTTCGCTGAGGAAGCCGTAGCCGGGATGGATCGCGTCGGCATGGGTGATCTCTGCCGCCGAAATGATGTTGGCGACGTTGAGATAGCTGTCCTTGGCCGGCGGCGGACCGATGCACACCGCTTCGTCGGCGAGCCGGACATGCATGGCGTCGGCGTCGGCGGTCGAATGGACCGCCACCGTCTTGATGCCCATCTCATGGCAGGCGCGGTGGATACGCAGGGCAATCTCGCCGCGGTTGGCGATCAGCAGCTTTTGAATAGGCACGGCGGACTACTCGATGACGACCAGCGGCTGGTCGAACTCGACCGGCTGGGAATCACCGATGAGAATCTGCGCCACCTTGCCCGCCTTGGGCGCGGTGATCGGGTTCATCACCTTCATCGCCTCGATGATCAGCAGCGTGTCGCCCTGCTTGACCGGCGACCCGACCGCGATGAACGGCTTGGCGCCAGGCTCCGGCGAAAGATAGGCGGTTCCGACCATCGGCGACTTGACCGCGTCGGCAGGGGCAGCCGCGGCAGCGGCGGTTGGTTCCGCCGTAGCAGGGGCAGCGGCGGGAGCCGGAGCCATGGCCGGAGCAGGTGAGTAGGCCATTACCGGCGCGGTCTCGCGCTTGACCTTGATCTTGCGGTCGCCGTCCTCGACCTCGATCTCGGTCAGTTCATTGGCAGTGAGCAGCTCGGCGAGCTCTTTTATCAGCGCGGTATCGACGCGCATCGCCTGCTGTTCCTTTGGATCGGCCATTATGAACCCCTTGTTTTCCGTAGCGGCGCTCCTGTCAGAGCCGGGCCGCCGCGTCCAGTGCCAGTGAATATCCGCGGGCTCCTTCGCCCTTGATCAGCCTGGTGGCAGCAAGCGCAACAAGATCGATGTGACGGAAGGGTTCCCGCCTTTCAGGGTCGCTCAGGTGAACCTCGATCACCGGAGTCGCGATCGCCTTCACCGCGTCATGCAAGGCGACCGACGTGTGACCGTAGCCGCCGGGATTGAGGATCACTGCCCTGGCGCCTTTCGCCTGCGCCTCATGCAGCCAGTCGATCAGATGGCCCTCATGGTTCGACTGGCGGATGTCGAGCGCCACGCCGAGCTGCTCCGCCTGCTCGCTCAGCCGCGCGGCAACGTCGTCGAGCGTGTCCCTTCCGTAGATTTCCGGTTCGCGCGATCCGAGCAAATTGAGGTTCGGGCCATTGAGCACGAAGATCAGCGGTGGCGTCGCCATGGCGAGCCCCTATATGGGCGACAAGTTCGTTCGTGAAGCGAAAGTCGGTCGATGTCCTTGGACGGAAGCGCAGGAGTAATGATCAACGGTGAGCACCGCCGAGTGCCGCCGGGCACGTCATTGGCCCAGTTGATTGCCGAAGTCGGGCTGGATCCGCAGCGGGTCGCGGTCGAACGCAACCTGGAAATCGTGCCGCGCTCGACCTTCGGCCAGGTGATGGTCGAGGACGGCGACGCCTATGAGATTGTCCATTTTGTCGGAGGCGGTTGAGTGAACGTGCAAAGCCCAGTCGGAGCAGACACATGGAGTGTCGCCGGCCGCAGCTTCACCTCGCGGCTGATCGTCGGCACCGGCAAGTACAAGGACTTCGAGCAGAACGCGGCGGCGGTCGAAGCCTCGGGCGCTCAGATCGTCACCGTCGCGGTGCGGCGGGTCAATGTCAGCGACCCAAAGCAGCCGATGCTAGTCGACTATATCGACCCGAAGAAGATCACCTACCTCCCCAACACCGCCGGCTGCTTCACCGCCGAGGAGGCGATCCGAACGCTTCGGCTGGCGCGCGAGGCAGGCGGCTGGGACCTGGTCAAGCTGGAGGTTCTGGGCGAAGCGAAGACGCTCTACCCCGACATGCGCGAGACGCTGCGCGCGACCGAGACCCTCGCGAACGAGGGCTTCAAGCCGATGGTCTATTGCGTCGACGACCCGATCGCCGCGAAGCAGCTGGAAGAGGCCGGGGCGGTGGCGATCATGCCGCTCGGTGCACCGATCGGCTCCGGCCTCGGCATCCAGAACCTGGTCACCATCCGGCTGATCGTCGAAGGCGCCAAGGTACCGGTGCTGGTCGATGCCGGCGTCGGCACGGCGAGCGACGCGGCGGTGGCGATGGAGCTGGGCTGCGACGGTGTGCTGATGAACACGGCGATCGCCGAGGCCAAGGACCCGGTGATGATGGCGCGGGCGATGAAGCTGGCGGTCGAGAGCGGGCGGCTTGCCTATCTGTCGGGTCGCATGGCCAAGCGGAAATACGCGGACCCGTCGAGCCCCCTGGCGGGGCTCATTTAGTCGCCGTCACCAAGTGTGCGGACATCGGCGCGTCGAATCCACCCGGCTGCTCGAACTGCTTCAGCGCCTTCGTCGCAGCCTCAGTCACCCTTTCCAAGGCCGAATGGTCGCGGGCCTCAATCTCGGAGCGGAGCGGACTGCCCTGGCACATGCCGGTGGCAGCATCGAGCGCCGAGGGCGCGCGGCTTCGGTGGGCGATGGTCTCGAACTCCAGGTCGTCGAAGCCGGCGGCCATCAGGTCCGCGGTGACGATCTCCAGATCGGCATAGCCGAAGGGCACGCGGGCGAGGAAGGCGGGAGGGTCCGAGGGGAATTCCGCCGTTACCGCCTCGTGGATGGCCTTGGACGCCGGGTTCTTGTCGAGCGCGTCCCAGATCGCCAGCAGGTAGCGGCCGCCGGGGCGCAGGATCCGGAAGGCCTCGCGGTTGGCGGCCAGCTTGTCGGGGAAGAACATCACCCCGAACTGGCAGACCATGAGGTCGAAGCACTGGTCGTCGAACGGCGGGTCCTGAGCGTCGGCGGCCTGGAAGCGCACCTGGTCCGACTTGAGGCGTTCCGAGGCGACCTCCAGCATCGCCGGGTTGAGGTCGGTGGCGACGATCCGGGCGTCGGGCAGGGCGCGGTGAAGCGCCTGGGTGACGACACCGGTCCCAGCAGCGGTCTCCAAGATGTCCCGCGGGCTGTAGGATTTCGCCCGCTCCGCCACGTCGGCGGCGTAGGACTCGAACAGCATCGGCACCATCAGCCGGTCGTAGATTGCCGGGATCGAGCCTGCGAAAACGGTGTCGGAGCTGGTCATGGATGCGCCTCCCGGGTCGGAACGCGCCACCGCCGCCATCCGTTTCAATGGGAGGAGGTTCATCATGGCCACCTTCACCGAATTGCGCGATCGCATGATCGACCGGCAGATCTCCGCCCGCGGCCTCGACGACGCCAGGCTGCTTGAAGCGTTCCGAGCCGTGCCGCGCGAGGATTTCATCAGCGGCGACTATGCCGACTATGCCTATCAGGATTCGCCGCTGCCGATCGAAAGCGGCCAGACCATCAGCCAGCCCTATATCGTCGCGCTGACCATCGACGCGGCCGGAATCAAGCCGGGCGACAAGGTGCTCGAGGTCGGCGCCGGCTCGGGCTATGCGGCGGCGGTGATCGGCCAGATCGCCGACGAGGTGGTCGCCATCGAGCGCCACCATGAATTGGTCGAGCTGGCAAGCAAGCGCATGCGGCAGCTCGGCTACCATAATGTGAATGTTGTCGAGGGGGACGGGACGCTCGGCTGGCCCGAGGAAGCGCCATTCGACGCGATCGTTGCAGCGGCCAGCGGCAGCCATGTGCCGCAAAGCTGGATCGCCCAGTTGAAGCCCGGCGGCCGGATCGTCATGCCGATCGGTGACCCGCACGCGGTCCAGTCGTTGGTCAAGGTGACCAAGGCGGAAGACGGGACCCTCCACCGCGAGGATCTGGGCGGGGTGCGCTTCGTGCCCCTGATCGGCCAGGAGGGTTTCCGAGATAGCGGCAGCGAGGCCCTGGTCCGCTCGCTGCCGCAGATGATCGCGGACGCCGCCGAACCGCTGCCCGATATCGAGGCCCCGGCGTTCGCTGCCCTGTTCGACCGCTATGCCGAAGCAAGGGTGGTGCTGCTTGGCGAGGCAAGCCACGGGACGAGCGAATATTACCGCGCCCGCGCCGCCATCACTCGACGGTTCATTGAACGGCACGGCTTCACAATCGTCGCGCTGGAGGCTGACTGGCCCGACGCGGCGACGCTCGACCGAATCGTCCGGCATCGCGAGCCGAGGGAGGGGGAGGAAAAGGCCTTTGCCCGCTTTCCGACCTGGATGTGGCGCAACCGCGAGTTCGACACGTTCGTCCGCTGGCTGCACGGATTCAACGAGGGGAAAGAAGGCGACGAGATGGCCGGTCTGTTCGGCCTCGACCTCTATAATTTGAGCGGGTCGATGCGGGCGGTGATCGACTATCTGGAAAGCAAGGATTCCAAGCTCGCCGCCGAGGCGCGCGAGCGCTACGAATGCCTGGCCCCATATGCCCGCAACCCCGCCGCCTATGGGCGGCTGGTGATGTCGGCCGGCTATGCCTTCTGCCGGGACGATGCGGTTGCGATGCTGAAGGATCTCCTCGGCAAGCGGCTGGAGCTGGCATCGAAGGATGGCGAGGAATGGCTCGATGCGGCCGCCAACGCCCGGCTCGTGAAGAATGCCGAGGCCTATTACCGCGTGATGTACGAAGGCTCGGAAGAGAGCTGGAACCTGCGCGACACGCACATGTTCGAGACGCTGTGCGCCATCCTTGACGCGCGCGGGCCGGATTCGAAGGCGATCGTCTGGGCCCACAACAGCCACATCGGCGACGCGCGCGCGACGGGCATGGGACGGACAAGGGGCGAGCTCAACATCGGGCAGTTGGTGAAGGAGAGGTTCGGCGACGACTCGCGGCT
>DASTCB010000081.1:0-3581 GCA_035711585.1 Sphingomicrobium sp. | reverse complement strand
AAACGACCCAGCTGATCGGCACGTTGGGGGGCATTGGCGAGCTGGCGAAGGAACTGCTGGGCGGTGCCGGCGCCAAGTCGACCATTCCGGCGCGCAAGCCGAAAGCCGAACCGGGCGTCCCGGGAACGGGCCAATAATGTTCGGCGACCTCGAACCCGGCTGGCTGTGGGCGATCGCCGGCGTCGTCCTGCTTATCGCCGAGGTCATCGCGCCCGGCTTCTTCCTGGTCTTCATCGGGGCTGCCGCCATCGCCACCGGCCTGTTCACGGTCCTGTTCGACCTCGGCCTCGCCCCGCAGCTCGGGCTGTTCGTCCTCTATTCGGCGGTCTTCCTGATGATCTTCAAGCGCTGGTATGCCCAGCCCGATGGCCCGGCGGCGGGGATGATCAACGAACCCGCCACCCGCCTCGTCGGCCGCACGGTCGAGGTCGTGTCAGCGGTCGACGACCACGGCGGCCGGGTACGGGTCGGCGACAGCGAGTGGAGCGCTCGCGGCGGCCCAGCCTCGCCCGGCGATCGGGTCCGCGTTGCATCGGTCGAGGGCAATTGCCTGATCGTTGAAAGGGCGACTAGTCTGCCGGCCTCCTGAGTATTGAGAGTATCCCCGTGACCGACATCATCATCTCACGCCGCGAAGCTTTCACCGCGCTCGGCGCCAGCGGCGCGCTTGCCGCCCTTCCCGGCTGCGTCCGGACGATCGCCGCCAGCGCCGGCCCCGCCACCGAGGCCGAGGCCAGCGCCCTGCTCGATTCGATTGCCGAGAACCTCCTCTGGCTATCGCCGGAAAGCGCGACCTCGCTCGGCATCGACAAGGACGCTCGGGCGCCGCTGCGTTCGCGCCTGGCTGACCGCAGCCAGGCCGGCCAGGACAGGATCGAGGTGACGCTCCGTGCGGATCTCGCCCGCGCCGAGGCGATCGACATCTCCACTTTGTCTCATTCGACCCGGACCAGCGTCGAAGTCGTGCGCAGCGCTTATCGCACCGCGCTCGAAGGGTTCGCCTTGCCCTACGGCGATGCCGCGGTCGGCGGCTGGCGAAACACGCCCTATGTCGTCATCCAGAACGTCGGCGCTTATCTCGACGTGCCGCGCTTCCTGGACAGCGACCATCAGGTCCGCACCGCTGCCGATGCCGAGGCCTATATCGCGCGTCTCGACACCTATCCCATGCAGCTGGATGGCGAGCTCGCCCGCATCCAGGATGCCCGCGGCAAGGGCCTCGTCCCTCCGGCATTCCTCATCGACAAGGCGATCACGCAAATGGAAGCTAGCCTCAAGGGTGCCCGCGAGGGCGGCGGGCTGGTTGAATCCATCGAGCGGAGGGCGCGCGACGCCAATATCGCCGGCGACTGGACCGGCCGGGCCCGCACGATCGCCCGGCAAAAAGTCGCGCCGGCGCTCGAGCGGCAAATCGCGGAGCTCAAGATCCAGCGTCAGTCGGCGACCAATGACGCCGGCATGTGGGCGCGCCCGGGCGGCGACGCCTTTTACGCCTGGGCGCTCAAGGCTTCGACGACCACCGCCATGACTCCGGACGAGGTGCACCAGATGGGCCTCGACCAATTGAATGAGCTGCACGGCCGCATGGATCCGATCCTAAGGAAGCTCGGCTACACCGAAGGATCGGTCGGCGCCCGCATGCAGGCGCTCGGTAAGGACCCGCGCTACCAGTTCAGCGACGGCGACAAGGGCCGCGCCGAGATCATGGCCTATATCCAGGAGTGGATCGGCAAGTTCCGCACGCGCCTGCCGCAGGCCTTCCGCACGCTCGTCCGCGGCAATCTCGAGGTGAAGCGGCTGCCGCCTGAGGAAGAGCCCGGGGCGCCCGGCGCCTACGGCGGCGCCGGCTCGATCGACGGTACAATCCCCGGCAAGTTCTGGATCAACCTCAGGACGACTGACCTGCATTCGAAATACAGCCTGCCGGACCTTGCCGCGCATGAGGCGATCCCCGGCCACGTCTGGCAGGGCGAATATGCCAACCAGCTGCCGCTGATCCGCACCCTGCTGTCGTTCAATGCTTATTCCGAAGGCTGGGCGCTCTACGCCGAGCAGCTGATGGACGAGCTTGGCGCCTATGACGATTTTGAGGTCGGGCGCCTCGGCTACCTGCAGTCGCTCGCCTTTCGCGCCGTACGCCTCGTGGTCGATACCGGCCTCCACGCCAAGCGCTGGACCCGCGATCAGGGCGTGGCCTTCTTCGTCGAGCGCAACGGCTCCAACCCGGAGGAAGTGGCGAGCGAAGTCGACCGCTATTGCAGCTGGCCGGGCCAGGCCTGCGGCTACAAGATCGGTCATACGGAAATTGTTCGGCAGCGCAGCCGCGCCCAGTCGGAGCTCGGCAACCGCTATGACCTGCGCGACTTCAACGATGCAGTGGTCAAGGGCGGCAATGTGCCGATGGACGTGCTCGCCAGGAACGTGAGCGACTATATTGCAGCGGCTGGGCGGCGGGCGGCGGCTTAACCCTCAGTAGCGGCTGGCGGCTGCCTGCGGCGGGAATTGCGCCAGTACGCGGTCCACGGCCTGATCGAGCCTCGAATAATTGACCCGGTCACTATAGGATTCGCGCTTCACGACGCCGTGCCAGGCGGGCTGGCGCGTCTTGGTGTCATAAATGTCGATGATGATGCTTCGCTCGGTTACGGTGTAGATGTCGACATAGGGATAGCCCCCGCCGCCCCAGCCCCAGCCGCAACAGCCCCAGCCTCCCCAGCCCCAGCCGCCCCAACCGTAGCCGCCCCAGCCGTAACCGCCCCAGCCGTAGCCATAATCGTCGGCGCGCAGCCGGTCCTTCTCGCCAATCGTAAAGCTGATGGCGAAGTCACCCGGCTCGGCTTGCGTATATCCCCGGGCGCTCAAGGACCGGTCGATCGATTCCTTGACCCTGCGGAACATGATGGGGTTCATGCCTCGGGGCGCCTCACTCGGCAGCCAGCTGTAGGTTCGATAGCTCGTAAAAGGGGCGGCCGGATCGAAGTCCGTCTGGACGTTCGCCGTTTGGCAGGCGGTCAGGAACACCGCAGCCATCAAGGGAAATGCGCGCATTCACAGGCTCCCTCTTGGAGAAGCAATCATGCTCCGTTCCCTGTGCCGGCACTATACAGGAATGCCCTGAGTCTGGCGAGGCGGGCGGCGCTCAGCGCCAACGCTCGGCGGGTTGCTTGACGTAGTGGCGCCAGACGTAGCCCCAGGGGATCAAGAGCGCGAACAAGACCGGGCCCAGTCCGACCGCGTAAATATCCTCGCCAAGACGCGGCGAACCGACCCCGGAAATCAGCTGCGGCAGGCCGAAGGCTGCCAGCCAGACCAGCTTCCAAACACACTCGAGCAGCAGCACTGGCAGCATCTTCAGCGGGTTGCGGATGATCAGGACGTTCAGCAGGAAGAGCGCGATCAGCATGCTGGCGAAGACGCCGCGTTCCATCGGCATCGGATTCAGGAAAATCCGCCCGATGACGAAAATGCCGGCCAGGAACAGCAGCACATAAGCCGCCCGCATCACCCGCAGGCGGATTCTCGTCGCCCCATCCTCGACCGAATCCATCGACCCCTTGATGTATCGCCGATAGACATGACCC
>DASTCB010000080.1:0-19513 GCA_035711585.1 Sphingomicrobium sp. | reverse complement strand
TCCACCGCATCGGCCGCACGGCGCGCGCCGGAGCGGATGGGGCCGCGATCGCATTCTGCGCGCCCGACGAGCGCATCAACCTGCGCGACATTGAGCGGCTAACCCGCCAGAAGCTGGCGGAGACTCCGCTTCCGGAAGGCTTCGTTGCCGCGGCGCAGGCGCTTAAGGCGCTGAAGCTGCCGACACCCCAGCGCGAGGCGCGCGGGCGTGGTCGAGGCGGCTTCGGCGGGGAACGGCGCGATCGGGGTCATCGTCACGAACGGCCCTCGGGCCCGCGCGTCTCGATCCAGCCGGCCGGTGCCAATGGCGCCGAGCGCCGCCGCGACGATCAGCGTCCTGCCCAAGGCCAACCTCGCCGGGATGACGGGCAGCGCTCGGCCTATGGCGAGCGCAACGGCCAGCGCCGCGACGGTGCGCCGCGCCACGATGGCCAGCGTCATCCGCAGCGCGCCGGCGGCCATCCCGGCCATCGGCCCGAGGGCGGCGCCGGCAAGCGTCCCTTCAGGGGTCGGCGCGGCGGCGGCGGCCAGGGCGGCCGATCCCAGCGCGCGCAGGGCTGATCGCGGCACCTTCCAATGCAGGAGGCTGTCTGCCATTCCGGCGGACGGCCTCCTGATGTGGCTCGCGCGCGCGTGCACACGCGCGCGTTTGAGTGAGACTTTTGCGAACTTTCCCCCTATCGAAAGACCCATGGCAAGCGATCCCAACAAGAGCGAATATGGCGCCGAGAGCATCAAGGTCCTCAAGGGCCTCGACGCGGTGCGCAAGCGCCCCGGCATGTACATCGGCGACACCGACGACGGCTCGGGCCTCCACCACATGGTGTTCGAGGTCAGCGACAATGCGATCGACGAGGCGCTGGCCGGCCACTGCGACCGGATCGTCATTACGCTGAACCCGGACGGTTCGTGCAGCGTCGAGGACAATGGCCGCGGAATCCCCACCGGGATCCACCCCGAGGAGGGAGTCTCGGCCGCCGAGGTCATCATGACCCAGCTCCACGCCGGCGGAAAGTTCGAGAACACGTCGGACGACAATGCCTACAAGGTGTCGGGCGGCCTCCATGGCGTCGGCGTGTCGGTGGTCAATGCGCTCAGCGAATGGCTCGATCTCACCATCTGGCGCGACGGCGAGGAGCATTTCATGCGCTTCCGCCACGGGGACGCCGAGGCGCCGCTGAAGGTCGTCGGCAAGGCGCCGGAGGGCAAGAAGGGAACGCGAGTGACCTTCCTGCCCAGCCCCGAAACCTTCAAGATCACCGAGTTCGACTTCGAGCGCTTGGAGCACCGCTATCGCGAGCTGGCCTTCCTCAACTCGGGGGTTCGGCTGGTCCTGGTCGACGCGCGTCATGCCGACCGGGTCGAGCATGAGCTGTTCTACGAGGGTGGGATCGCGGCGTTCGTCAAATATCTCGATCGCGCCAAGGCTCCGCTGTTTCCGGATCCGATCGCGATCCACGGGCAGCGCGACGAAATCGGCATCGACGTCGCGCTGGAGTGGAACGACAGCTATTACGAAAACGTCCTGACGTTCACCAACAACATCCCGCAGCGCGACGGCGGCACTCACTTGGCAGCCTTCCGCGCCGCGCTGACCCGGACGCTCAACAACTATTCTGAAAAGTCAGGCATCCTGAAGCGTGAGAAGATCAACCTGACCGGCGAGGACATGCGCGAGGGCCTGACCGCGATCGTCTCGGTCAAGCTGCCCGACCCCAAGTTCAGCAGCCAGACCAAGGACAAGCTGGTCAGCTCCGAGGTGCGCCAGCCACTGGAAAGCCTGATGGCCGACAAGCTGGCGGAATGGCTGGAAGAGAATCCGGCCCACGCCCGGGCGATTGTCCAGAAAATCATCGACGCCGCCGCGGCGCGAGAGGCTGCCCGCAAGGCGCGCGAGGCCAGCCGGAAGTCGGTGATGGGCGTCGCCTCGCTTCCCGGCAAGCTGCACGACTGCGCCGAAAAGGACCCGGCGTTGAGCGAGCTGTTCCTGGTCGAGGGCGATTCCGCCGGCGGCTCGGCCAAGCAGGGCCGCGACAGCAAGTATCAGGCAATCCTCCCGCTGCGCGGCAAGATCCTCAACGTCGAGCGGGCACGCTTTGATCGCATGCTGAGCTCGAAGGAGATCGGCACGATCATCCAGGCGCTCGGCACCGGCATCGGCCGCGAGGAGTTCAACCTCGAGAAGCTGCGCTATCACAAGATCGTGATCATGACCGACGCCGACGTCGATGGCGCCCATATCCGCACGCTGCTCTTGACCTTCTTCTACCGGCAGATGCCGGAGCTGATCGAGAAGGGGCACCTCTACATCGCCCAGCCGCCGCTCTACAAAGTCAGCCGCGGCCGCTCGGAAGTCTATCTGAAGGACGATGCGGCGCTGGACGATTACCTTGAGGAAGCAGGGCTTGAAGGGATGGTCCTCGAAACCTCCGAGGGCCCCAGGTCCGGCCGCGACCTGAAGGCATTGGTCGACCACGCCCGCCGCATCCGCACGCTGATGCGCTACGCCCCCAAGCGTTATGACCCGGCGATGCTGGAAGCGCTGGCCATCAACGGCGCGCTCGATCCGACGCTCGACCAGGCCAAACGCGCCCAGGCCATCGCCTGGGTCGCCGAATGGCTCGGCCGAGGCGACCCCGAAGGTCAGTGGAGCGGCGAATTGTCCGCGGAAGGTGGATATTTGCTCAAGCGCCTGTGGCGCGGGGTGACCGACGCCTTCATCATCGAGCCTTCCTTCATAGCTTCTACGGAAGCCCGCAAGCTGCACGCGCTCGCTGCCGAACAGGCGACCACTTATGTAGTGCCGACGCAGCTCAAGACGCTGAAGCAGTCGGGCGCCCAGGAGGCCGCGGCCGAGGAGGGAGAGGAGCCCGCCGAGGAGCAGGAGACCAAGGGCAAGACGGTGCAGGTCACTCGCCCGTCCGAGCTGCTCGACGCCGTCCTCGCCGCGGGGCGCAGGGGACTGAAGTTCCAGCGCTACAAAGGGTTGGGCGAAATGAACGCGGAGCAATTGTGGGAGACCACGCTCGATCCGTCCAACCGCTCGCTCCTTCGGGTCGAGGCCGACCAGGCCGACGTCGCCGACGAGATCTTCACCCGGCTGATGGGCGACGTGGTTGAACCGCGCCGCGAGTTCATCCAGGAGAATGCCCTCTCGGTAGCCAACCTGGACGTGTGAGGAACCGGTCCTCCCGGCGGAGGTTGGCAGCGCGATGACCTCTGCCCCGACCATCACCGTCGCCAGCTACAATATGCGCAAGGCGATCGGGACCGACCGGCGGCGGCGGCCCGACCGCGTGCTCCACGTGCTGCAGGAAATCGACGCCGACGTGGTCGCGCTGCAGGAGGCGGACAGGCGCATCGGCGGACGCGGCGCGGCGGTCCCGCACGAACTGATCGACGAGCATGGGCTGTACAAGGCGGTGGCCTTTCGGGTCCGCCACCGGCGCACGCTGGAAAGGCTTCCGGGCGGCCATCACGCCGAGCGGATCTTCAAGGTCAATACCCGCAATCTCGGCTGGCATGGCAATGCCCTGCTGGTGAAGAAGCATGTCGAGGTGATGGACGTCGCCGCGCTCGACCTGCCGATGCTGGAACCGCGCGGCGCGGTGATGGCCGAGCTGCTGATTGGCGACCGGCCGGTCCGGGTGATCGGCATGCACCTTGACCTCTCCGGCCTGTGGCGCCGCCGGCAGATGCGCGCCATCCTCGATACCGTCCATCGGCGCGCCCAGAAGATGCCGACGATCTTGATGGGCGACACCAACGAATGGCGCGACGCGGGCGCCTGCCTGAAGGAACTGAACGGCAGCTATCGGGTGGCGCCGACCGGGCCGAGCTTCCATTCGCGCCGGCCGATCGCCGCGCTCGACCGGATTATCGTCGACCACCGCCTGGCGATCGAGGCGGCGGGCGTCCACGCCAGCCCCGAGGCCCGCAAGGCCAGCGATCATTTGCCGATCTGGGCGCGGGTGGCGCTCTAACCGGCGATCATCTTCCGTTGCCGGCGGCGCTGGATCGAGGAGCCGATCCCCATCGCCTCGCGATATTTGACGACGGTGCGGCGGGCGACATCCATTCCCCGCTGCTTCAACAGCGCGGCTATGGCGTCGTCGCTCAAAATCTCGGTCTCGCCGTCGATCAGCTCCTTGATCGCGGCCTTGACCGCCTCCGCCGCCGCTCCTTCGCCGCCTTCCGATGCGACTCCCGAACCGAAGAAATATTTCAATTCGAACATGCCGCGATCGCAGGCCAGATATTTGTTCGAGGTCACCCGGCTGACGGTCGATTCATGCATCTCGATCGCCTCGGCCACCTTGGCGAGGGTCAGCGGGCGCAGCTGGGAAACGCCCTGCTCGAAGAACCCCTGCTGCTGCCTGACGATCTCGGTGGCGACCTTGACGATCGTCCGCGCGCGCTGGTCGAGCGCCTTCACCAGCCAGTTGGCCTCGGCCAGGCATTCGCTCAGCCAGGCCTTGGACTTTTTGTCCTGCGGCCCACGCTTGAGCTCGGCATGATAGCGCCGGTTAACCAGCACCTTCGGCAGTGCGGCGTTGTTGAGCTCGATGATCCAGCCGCCCCTGGACCGCCGGACGAACACGTCGGGCGAGATGGCCTCCGGCTCCTTGGAGACGAACCGGCAGCCCGGCTTGGGATCATAGGAGCGAAGCTCGCGGACCATGTCGGCGAGGTCTTCCTCATCGACCCCGCAGATTCGGCGGAGATCGGCCATCCGGCCCTTGGCCAGCAGGTCGAGGTTGGCGATCAGCCGCGCCATCGCCGGGTCGAAGCGGTCGGCGGCCCTGGCCTGAAGCGCGATGCATTCTTCCAGGCTGCGCGCACCGACGCCCGGCGGATCGAGCGACTGGACCAGCTCCAGCGCTTGCTCCGCCTCCCTGACGGTGGCGTCGCATTCCTCGGCAATGATCCGGAGCGGCGTTTCCAGATATCCGGTCTCCTCCAGCTCATGGACGATCGCCTCGGCCAGCCGGCCGATCGTACCGCCGGAACCGTGAAGCTGGGCAAGCAGATGCTCGGCAAGGCCGGCTTCACCGCCCTCCAGCCGGTCGAAATCGAATGATTCATCGGCCCCTGAACCGCCGGCGACATCGGCGAAGCTGTCGACTTCGAGCGCCGCTTCGCGCCAGTCCATGTCGACGGGAGAATCCTCCGTTCCCAGCCTGCTTCCGATCAGCTCGTCGGAACCGGTCGGATCCGCGGCGTCATCGCCAAATTCCCGGTCTTCGCGGACAATGACGGTTTCGCCTGACGCCCCCTCGCCGGGCCGCGCCTCCAGCAGCGGGTTCTTGGCCAGCTCCTCGGCGATCACTGCTTCGATTTCGAGGTTGCTCAGCGCCAGCAACTTGATCGCCTGCTGCAGTTGCTGGGTCATCACCAGCTGCTGCGAAACGCGAAGGTCGATACGCGGGCCGAGCCCCATGGCCGTCACATCCCCGCGCTAGAGCGCAAAACTCTCGCCCAGATAGAGCCGCCGCACATTTTCGTCGGCGACCAGCGCCTGGGGCGTTCCCTCGAACAGCACCTGGCCGTCATAGATGATGCAGGCGCGATCGACGATGTCGAGCGTTTCGCGGACATTGTGATCGGTGATCAGCACGCCGATATCGCGCTGCTTCAGTTCCTTCACCAGCTCGCGGATGTCGGCAATCGAGATGGGATCGATGCCCGCGAACGGCTCGTCGAGAAGCATGATCGACGGCTCCGCCGCCAGCGACCTCGCAATCTCGCAGCGCCTGCGCTCGCCGCCCGACAGGGCCATGGCCGGGGAATCGCGCAAATGAGTAAGCCCGAACTCGCGCAGCAGCCGCTCGAGCTTTTCCAGCCGCTCATTCTGGTCGGGTTCGTCTACCTCCAGCACGGCCATGATGTTCTGCTCGACGGTGAGACCGCGAAAGATGGAGGTTTCCTGCGGCAGGTAGCCGAGACCCAGGATGGCGCGGCGATACATCGGCAGATGAGTGATGTCGCGCCCATCGAGGAAGATCCGCCCGGCGTCAGGGCGAACCAGCCCCATCACCGAATAGAAGCTGGTAGTCTTACCCGCGCCGTTGGGGCCGAGCAAGCCAACGACCTCACCACGTTCGACGTGCAGCGAGACGTCGTGCAGCACCGCTCTCTTGTCATAGCTCTTGGCAATCGAATGCACCTGCAGCCCGCGCATCGCGGCGCCGGCGCCCAACTGGCTGTCGAAGAGCGCTGCCTCGTTCATCGGCGCTGTTCGTTGCGCCTTGGCACCGTGAAGCGTCCGGTGACCCGTCCACCGCCAGGCTGGCTGACGCCGCGCAGCCCGCCGTCCATCACCGCCCGGCCGGTATCGAGATCGATCACCAGCCGCCCGCCACTCAGGAACGATCCCCCGCGCTCCAGCCGGACATCGCCGACCATGGTGATCAACCCGTCCTCGAGATCATAGACGGCGAAATCGCCGCGCGCCGTCTCGCTCGGGCTGGTGACGGTCACGCCGCCGCTGGCATCGATCCGGTTGATGTCGATGCCGCCCTGGCTGGCATAGGCCAGCGTCAGACGCGCGGTGCGAAGGGTCAGATTGCCCTGGCGGACGATGACATTGCCGGCGAAGATCGCGCGGTCCGAGCGGTCCTGCGCCTCGGCCCGGTCGGCGCTGAGATCGATCGGCGCCTTGCTGTCATGGCCCTTCAATGCCGAAATGCTGTCCTGCGCGGCAGCCAGCCCGGCTCCGAGCGTGGCCGCGGCGACGGCCGCGATCGCGATTATCGGCTTGAATCTCATTGGGTTCATCTGACCGCCCCCTGCTCAATTTTCAAGCGCACTCCCCCATTTAGCCGGACGGTCCGCTCGCCGAGGTCGGCGCTTAGGCTGCCCGCCTGGAATTGCCCGAGCGGCATCCGGCCGCTGACCGGACCGCTCGACCGCAGCGTCCTCTGGTCAAGGTCGACCTCGACGTCACGGGTCAGCAGTTGATAACCGTCCGGACCTGCCACGCGGATCGGTCCCTCGACCTGAACCATCTCCTTTTGCAGGTCGTAGCGGCCCTTGAGCGCGGATATGGCCAGCGGTCCCCGCGCCAGGTCGAGCCGGGCGCGCATCCCCTCGATCGCCACGACCGGAATATTGCTCGTCTGCTGCACCGCGCGGTCGGCGACGATCAGGAACTTCTGTCCCTTATTGTCCTCGCCGGTATAGCTTGCCCGCTCGACCCGCATCCGCTCGCGCGCCTGTTCGACCTCATTCTTGTCGAGGATGAAGCTCACGTCGCCGCGCCGGTCGAACGGAGCGATCGCCAGCAGGAAGAGCAGGCCGACGATCAGGGCAGGCAGGCCGAGCTTGACCGCCCGGATCACCGTGTCGTGACGGCCCCCCGGCTCAGCCCAGTGGCGCTTGATCTCATGCTTTCGGTCGGCTGCTTCAGACATCGGAACTCACAGCATCATCCATCATGGGCGAAAATATCCGCCTCGGCCCATCCGGCGAGATCGAGCAGCGCCCGGGCGGGGATGAACTCGAAACAGGCCTCGGCCAGCTCGATGCGGTTCTCCCGCGCCAATCTCACATCCAGCTGTTCCTTCAGCCGGTGCAAGTAGCGGACATCGCTCGCGGCATATTCGCGCTGCGCGTCGTTGATCTCCGGCGCTCCCCAGTCGCTGGTCTGCTGCTGCTTCGAAAGGTCGGTGCCGATCAGCTCCTTGACCAGATCCTTGAGGCCATGACGGTCGGTGTAGGTGCGTACGAGCCGGGACGCCGTGCGCGTGCAATAAAGCGGCGCAACCGTAATCCCGAGATAGGCGCGCATGATCGCCACGTCGAACCGGGCGAAGTGAAACAGCTTCAGCCGGTCCGGATCGGCCAACAGCGCCTTGAGGTTCGGCGCTCCATAGTCGCTGTCGGGGCCGAAACGGACCAGATGTTCGTCGGGCGAGCCATCGCTCAATTGAACCAGGCACAGCCGGTCGCGGCCGGGCAGCAGCCCCATTGCCTCCGTATCGACGGCTATCGGCACGCCTGGTTCGAACATGTCGGCCGACGGCAGGTCTTCTTCGTGAAAATGGATCGCCATGACAGTCCCGATTGCTATTCGTCGACCCCGCCTGAATGGGCAGTGAGCGCCTCGATTAGCTCTCCTCTAGTCGCATCCATGGGCCAGTTGCCAGCCTTAACCATGGAATCACTAGGAGACGCGCCATTTTTCCTGTACAGACCGCACCGTGCGTGCAGATGATTCTGTGCGTTCGGCCGGTTGCGCCAGGGGCCCAGCGCGTTGGTTTTATGATGATGGGGCACAAGAGAGTTTGAATTTCCATGGGTTTCGATCGAGGGCGTAAGGGTGACCGCGGTGGTCGCGGCCGTGATAAGCGCGACAGTTTCGGTGGTGGTGAAGAGTTCGCAGGCGCAAGCTATGGCGATCGCGGCGGCTTCGGTGACCGCGGTGGTTTCGGCGACCGTGGCGGCTTCGGCGGCGGCGGCGGTGGCGGTGGCTATCGCGGCGGCGGCGGTGGCTTCGGCGGCGGCGGTGGTGGATTCCGCAGCGGCGGCGGCGGTGGTGGATTCCGCGGCGGCGGCGGGGGCGGCGGTGGCATGCCCGCGCAGGTCGTCGGCGAAGGCAAGGGCACCGTCAAATTCTTCAACCCGCAGAAGGGCTTCGGCTTCATCGTCCGCGACGATGGCGGGGAAGACGTGTTCGTCCACATCTCGGCCGTCGAACAGGCTGGCCTGACCGACCTGGCCGACGGGCAGCCGCTCGAATTCACACTCGTCGATCGCGGCGGGCGCATTTCGGCGACCAACCTCAAGATTGAGGGTGAGCCGATGGAGGTGGTCCGGACGCCCCGTGAAGGTGGCCGCGAAGGCGGCGGCTTCGGCGGCGGCGGTGGACCGCAGCGCCAACTGACCGGGGAAAAGGCCCAGGGCACCGTCAAGTTCTTCAACGCGATGAAGGGTTTCGGATTCATCAGCCGCGATGACGGGCAGCCCGATGCCTTCGTCCACATCTCGGCGGTGGAACGCGCCGGCCTGCCCACGATCAACGAGGGCGACCGGTTCGAATTCGACATCGAGGTCGACCGCCGCGGCAAATATGCGGCGGTGAACCTCCAGCCGTTGAGCTAATCGGCTTCCCCTAGAGCGGGGACAGAAGGGGTGCCCGGAGCGATCCGGGCGCCCTTTTCATGTCACCATCGCCAGCAATGTCTCGATCCGGTCGGCTTCATGCGCCGGCTTGTCGGTGCGAATCCGGCTGATGCGCGGGAAGCGCATGGCCAGGCCCGACTTGTGACGGGTCGATTTGTGGATCGAATCGAATGCGACCTCCAGCACCAGGCTGCGATCCAGCTCCCTCACCGGCCCGAACCGGTTGACGGTGTGATTGCGCACATGGCTGTCGAGCCAGCGCAACTCCTCGTCGGTGAAGCCGAAATAGGCCTTGCCGACCGGCAGCAGATCGCCCTCGGCGGTCCAACAACCGAATGTATAATCGCTGTAATAGCTGGAGCGCTTGCCCGAGCCGCGCTGCGCATACATCAGCACGCAGTCGGCGGTGAGCGGATCGCGCTTCCACTTGTACCAAAGGCCGGTGCGGCGCCCGGCAACATAGGACGAATCGCGCCGCTTGAGCATCATTCCCTCGACGCCCTCGCTTCGAACGCCCAGCCGCATTTCCTCCAGCGCCTCGAAGCTGTCCGCTAGAATCAATTGAGAAAGATCAAAGCGGTCGGCGTCGAGGCTCGGAACGAATGCTTCCAATCGGGCCCGGCGCTCGGTCCAAGGCCGCGGACGCAAATCCTCATCCCCATCGAACAATATGTCGTAGAGCCGCACGAAGGCCGGATATTGGCTCTGCATTTTGGCGGAAACGACCCTGCGCCCGAGCCGCTGCTGCAGCGCGTTGAAGCTGGCGGCGGCACCGCCCTGCACATTTCCGCGCACCAGCAGTTCCCCGTCGAGCACTGCGGGAACTGCGAAGGCCCCGGCAATGTCGGGAAAGCTGCCGCTGATATCGTCCCCTGTCCGGCTGTAGAGCCTGGTCTGGCCGCCCGCGTGGACCAGCTGGACCCGGATCCCGTCCCATTTCCACTCGGCCGCATAATCGTCGAGCGAGACTCGGGCCTCCTCGAGCGGATGAGCCAGCATGAATGGACGAAAGATGGGCAAATCGCGGACCGTCGGCTGCGAACCGCGTCCTTCGCCCCAGGCGAACAGCTCATGATAGGGCGGCCGCAGCCCGTGCCAGACTTCCTCGACCTGCTCGACGTCGAGTCCGAAGGCGTCGGCCAGCGCCTGTTTGGCCAAGCGGGCCGAAATGCCGACCCGTAGCGCGCCAGTCGCCAGCTTCAGAAGCGCGAACCGGCCGGAGGCATCCAGATGGTCGAGCATTTCCCCGAGGACGGCCGGGGCGTCTGACCGGCTGATCCGCCGCAGCCGCTCGACTACCTCCGCAATGCGCAGGCTGCCATCATCAAGTTCGCACACCTGTCCTTCGGGCGTCGGCCAGAGCAGCGAGATCGTCTCGGCCATGTCGCCCACATAGTCGCGGCTCATGGTGAGCAGGATAGGATCGACCCGTTCCTCGGCCATCGCCCTGACCTGGGCCGGCTTGACCGCCGGGATGTCGAGCGTTCCCGTCAGGGCTGCAAGCGCGAAGCCGCGGTCGGGGTCGGGCGTTTCCCTGAGGTAGTCGCCAATCAGCCTTAGCTTCGAATTGCGCGACCTGGTGTAGACCAGGTCGTCGAGCAGCTGGGAAAAGGCGCGCATCGCCCGCGACAATGCGCGAGCGCGGCCTTGGGTGCCTAGTGGAGGCGGATCGCCAGCGCGGCGAGGATCGATTCGCGGTCGTGGGCGGCGTCCACGCTGGTCAGCGCTTCGTCCATATGCTCGAGGCAGGCGCGCGTCGCCGCGACATGGCCGGGCATCAATGCATGATGGGCGCCATAGTCGGCCAGACCCTCGAGCGCGGCCATGCCATGCTCGGCGGCCATCGACCGGATCGCTTCCATCTTGGCGCAGATATCGACCGGCTTCAGACGAGCGACGCGATCCTCAATCTCGCTAATGCGCTCGCCGATCCGGGCGCGGACGATATTGAGCGAATCGAGGCCAGCCATCAGTGATTCTCCGTTCACTGGCCAAGGCTCGCCGAAAATGGTTAATAGGGTGTCAAATTCGGCTGGGGCAGTCCGATGGTTATTCGCCGCATCCGGGAGCATGTCGCGACCCACAACTGGTTCGCAGTGGGCATCGATCTCGCCATCGTGGTGGTCGGCGTCTTCCTCGGCATCCAGGCCAGCAACTGGAATGCTGCCCGAATCGAGCGGGATGAGGTGCGTGCCTATCGAACGCAGATCATCGATGATTTGGCGGCTAACGAGCAGGAGCTGGTTGAGCGCATTCACTACTACCGCAAGGTTCGCGCCCATGCGCTGGCGGCCATGGAGGCCCTCCACAATCCGGGACCGCGCGGTGAGGCATTTCTGGTCGATTTCTATCAAGCCAGCCAGGTTTCTCCGATTCGAATGGAACGGTCCGCCTATGACGAAATGATAGCCGGAGGCACGGCGAAGAGCTTCGGCACTCCTGCCGTGCGCCGCCAACTATCTTCCTACTACGCAGGTACGGGCCGGCTCGAAGCCGGGTCGATCTTCAGCACCGGCTATCGCGAGCGGATCCGGCGGGTGATGGCCTATGCCATCCAGCAGCGCATTCGCGAACGGTGCAGCGACGTCATTGTTTTATCCCAGGACGGGCTCGAGCGGATCCGCCTTCCCGAGCGATGCGGCCTGCAACTGGCGCCGGCCGTAATTTCCCGGGCGGCAACCGATCTCGCCGAAAGCGAGGACCTCGAGCAGGAGCTGACCCGGCATATCGGTGACCTTGACGTGAAAATCGCCCGTTTCGCCCAGTGGCTGCGAGTTGCGCGGAGCGCCAGGCAATCCCTCGAAAAGCTGGAAATGACCTGATTGCCTCGAGATGGGTTTACTTGACAATATCGGCCTCACTCGTCATGGAGCCGCGGTTCGGGCGGCGCCTTGTGGCCCGCCTTCAATTTTTTCAGCGCTTACAGGATTCTCGCGATGGCCAAGCCGGCAACCGTCAAGATCAAGCTGGTCAGCACCGCTGACACCGGCTTCTTCTATGTGACCAAGAAGAACCCGCGCAACCAGACCGAGAAGATGTCGTTCCGCAAGTACGACCCGGTCGCGCGCAAGCACGTCGAGTTCAAGGAAGCCAAGATCAAGTGACGACCCTTAGGTCGTGATCCCGGATTTGATCCGGGATCCAGGCTACTCATTCGGGGCTGTCCGGAAACGGGCGGCCCCGATGTTTTTCTAAGGCTGGTTGCGACCCTCGACCCAGTTGATGAATCGGGCCGCCAGTAGCGCTGACGGCACGGCGAGCTGCACCGCGAATGCCTTCTGAGGATCGGTCTCGGTTTGCTCCGGCCAATCCTCCAGCGCAGCCCGGAGTCGCGGCACATCGAACATCCGGCCGAGCCTGTCGTCCCGCCCAATCCGGTCGAGTTCAGCCAGGAAAGCCTGGCGCCGGCGGCCGATCCGCAAATGCCAATCCGCGTCCCACCAGCCATTGAGCGCATTCTGGCGCTGCCCTTCAGGCATGATCCCCCTGGCCATTTGCTTGGCAAGCCAGCGCATTTCCCCGTCGCGCATGAACATCCTGGTCGGAAGCCCCAGGCAATATTCGACAAAGGGGCGATAGGCGGTGGGGTCGCGCAAAGCGACTCCGTACATCTGCTCCAGACCCTGGTAGAAGGCAGCCGGGTCCCCGCTTTCCTTGCGCAACATGCGGGAGTGGCGGCGGCTCCAGGGCTGATACCGATCGGGGATTGAACACAATCGCTGGAAGCGCTCGTCGGCACCTGAAGCCCGACGATAATCTTCCGATAACGGCTGCGCGATTTCGGACAGCAGCGTCTTTCCCAGCACCATTTGCCGCAGTGAGCCCCAGATCCGGTCGGGCAAAAGCGCGGACAGGCTACGCGAGACAAACCTGCGCGCAATCGATCCGCGATGGATGGATGGGCGGGTCAATGCGAGCCACAGCTGCCGCCAGCGACCCGTCAGAAAATATTCGACGAACCCGCTATCTCCCCTGTCGCTGAAGGTTGCATTTCCCATTTCCGCGAGCAGCAGGACGTCACACTGTTCGCGCACCGCGCCAGCCATCAAGCCATGCAAGACGTAGGTGCAGGGGATGCCGGCGGTGTCGCCCATGAGGTGGAACAGCTCGTTCCAGCGATAGTCATGCTCATAGCCGGCATTGTCGGTGAAGTGCGGGTCGAGGCCCGGATGCATGGCGGCAAAGGCTTCGACGACTGGCCGCTCATTCCCGATCTTCCAGCGGGGCACGTGGCCATCGAAACCGGCCTCCGGGTGAAAGGTGAAGGTCGGCAGGCGCTGACCGGCGGGAAGCATGGATAGCGCGCGGACTGCTACCTGCGGGGAATCGAGGCCGGCCGAAAGCGTCGAACCGGGACGGCGAAACCCGCGGAGGCAGGCGCCGACACCTTGGTCGAGGAGGTCGCTCGCCCTTGCGATGACCTCCGCGTCGTCCGAGACCGGGACGGGCGGAACATCGAGGATGTCATACCATTTTCGCAAAACCCGAGGCCGGCCGGCTTCCAGCTCGACGATCGAACCAAGCGGAAGCTGGAAAACTTCATCGAACGAGCTTGCCTCGTCATCGCTACTATTCCGCATCAGCAGATCGGCAATGCGAGCTTCGTTGAGGCGCTGCTCAACGCCTGCAGCGAACAAGGCTCGCGGGACGGACGCGACCGCGGTCAGACGCTCATCGTGCGAATAATAGAGCGGCGGCGCGCGCAAGGGACTCCTGGAAAGGCGCAGATGCGACGCGGACGGGTCGGCGATGACTGCGCAATATTCGCCGATGATCCGCCGCTCCGCGTCATCGTGCCATCGTTCGACGGCCAGACCGTAGAGCCGAGGCAAGTCATGCTCATCCGTCGCAAGCTCGGCCGCGATGTCGCCGGCATTGTCGAAATAGCCGTGGAAGAGCGCGATCCGCCCGCTGGGCAGCTCGGCTGGCTGCCACGCCCTGCCAAATGAACTGCTTGAATGCAGGGGCCGGTAGGCCAGGTGGAGGCCGTTACGTACAGAGGTTCCGGCGTGGCCGCCGATTCCTGCGCACAGGGACGCGCCGAGGCGCGCTGATAGCCCATTGGAACGGTTGCTGGCGCCAACGCTCGATGACCAGGCGAGGGCCAGCATCGCGGCTTAGGCCACTAGCAGCTTTGAAATTCGGACGACTCGTCCTCGGCGCCCCAAACAGGATGCCTAGCTCTTGCCCCCTTGGGTCCCCACATTATCGGGTCCGGCGACATCCCTGATCTCACCGAGGCGTTTGAATTCCGGCTTCGTCCATTGCTTCCTGGGTGCTTTCCTGGTCACGCCTCACTCCTCCGAGATTGGGTTGAAGGCACGCGTCGCTCATCGTCAAAACTGATGTTGTTGAATTTGGATGCATTTGCAATCCGAATTGCGGCTAATGACGCCGGCAACTGGCCGACCCGTTGCCTTAGCCCTCCAGCCGCACTGTCTCGATCCAGGGTCCGGGCAGGTCGCCCAGAATCTTCTCCCCGTCCAGTTCAACCCAGGCATGCAAGGCATCGATCGAGTGGCGCAATTGGCTCGGCCGCACCGCGATCACCACCGCGTGTTTGAGGCCGCGGCGGCGCAGCATCCAGCTGAGCGCCATCGCCCGGGGCAGGCATTTGATGTCAAAGGGAAGCCTCTTCGCGGCCCATTCGACGTCGGCTGCCAATTGGCTTGGCAGATCGTCACATTGCGGTTGCCTGGGCGCGGCGAAACCGAGCGTGTTGCGCCATCGGTTGAAGGGGATCCACCAAACCAGCAACTGCGCCCAACAGAGATGCGCCATTGCAGACAGGGTTCGAGCCTTCGGCTGCCAGAAGTCACTCGACGGCAATGAGTCCCGCATCCTTCAGCTGGCCCAGGAATTCGCCGACATCATGCGCGAGCTGCCGCCTGCCCATCTCATAGTTTGAGGCCAATGCGCCGATCAGCTCCTCGCGGTCGCGGGCGCCGTCGATCAGCCGCCAGATTTCGGCCGAAGTCCCGTCGAGGCCAAGCAGTTCGCCAGTGTCCAGCCGCATGATGATGATCTCGTCATCGATATCGGCCTCGGTGAAGTTGTCGACCAGCTTTCGAATGGCTGAGGTCATGAGGGCCGCCTAGTCCCGGCCGATGCGGGTGACATGGCTGGCGGCCAGTTCAACGCCATCCTCGAATCGACGGACATCCATAGGCCGAGAGAAACGATACATGGCGATCTGGCTTGCCAGCCGTGCCCGGTGAGCGAACTGGCCGGCGCGGTCAAATTGCCGTGCGGCGGCGAACAAATGGCTGGTGTAGTGATCATCCTGGATTCGAATGAACCGCTCGGCGCCGGAAATCGGCTCCATCGCCATCGTCGAATCCTCCTCAAGGAAAATAAGTTCCGTCAACGGCAGCGGGGTCGCGATATCACCCGCGGGCGCCACGGCATAATATTTGTCGATGTCCTCGCCGACCTTTTCCTGAGGCTCCGCACCGGTCATCTCCACCGCCTGTGGCGTGAGCTTCAACCGCTTATGGCCGGGGAGGCCGATGATCCGGCCGGGGTCGGTCAGGTCCAGCACCAGCGTGTCGTCGCAGAACATCGGCAGCCCCAGCCTGCCCAGCGCCGCAATCAACGTTGACTTGCCCGCCCCGCTCGGCCCGGTGAAGGCGAATATCTTGCCGTCGTGAGCGACCGCGGAGGCGTGGACCGGAAGCAGGCCATTGATGCAGGCGACCGCCGAATAGACGCTTCCGTGCAACCACAGCCGTTCTTCAGACAAGTCGGCGTCATCCGCCCGGCAAATGGTGATCCCTTCGCCCTTGCGATAGCAATAGCTGAGGCCGTCGGTCGTTCGAAGCAGATAGCAATCCCGTTCGAGATGGCTGTTCCCGGGCTTCAAAGCGTAGCCGAACTGGTCATGGTCGACCGGACCGTAACGGACTCGCGTTTCGCGTTCCATCAGCAGTTGGGCATCGCTCTTGGCCATCGTTGCAAGGGCTTGCCGAGGGCGACGGCCAGCGTCAATTCGATGAGTGAGGATGGAGCCGGCGAAGCGCCGGCGCCGTTAACCCTAGCTCCGGTTGTTGCCGCCTTGGGTTCCAACCCCGTCCGGACCAGCCACATCCTTCAGCTCCCCCAACCGCTTGAGCTCCGGCTTGATCCACCTTTTGCGTTTGACGATCTTGTTCGGCACGCTTTTCCCCCCAGATCAGGCCGCGGCTTGCTGGCCGCCGCCGCATAGAATTTAATTTCCGTTAGTTTTGCAACTGCAATGAACATGGTGAATCGCATGGCGGGTCGAAAAACGACCAGCGGGAAGATTCAATTCGGGAGTTTAAAAGTCTGGAGCGGGCGAAGGGATTCGAACCCTCGACCCCAACCTTGGCAAGGTTGTGCTCTACCCCTGAGCTACGCCCGCTCGTCGGCGGACCGGAAGCATGTCCGGTCGGGTGGAGCGCGCAGCTAGCAACTCCGCTTAAGGCGTGCAACCCCAAACTGGCCGGCTTGCCGCATGGTGCCCGCCGGCCCATATGCGGGGCCTGGTTCACAGGAGCAAGGCGTGGCGACACTGGGCGCAGGGATGACCGAAGCGGAGCGCGAGGCAATCCAGCGCTTCCAGCGCGAGGTCATCGAACCGTCGATGACCAGCCTCGTCATCCTCGACTTCTGGGCCGACTGGTGCGGACCTTGCAAACAGCTGGCGCCGGTGCTGGACAAGGTCGCGGCGGACTATGCCGACAAGGGCGTCAAGCTGGCCAAGATCGATGTCGACCACGACAAGCTGATCGCCGGCCAGTTTCGGATCCAGTCGATCCCGACCGTCTACGCGCTATTCCAGGGCCAGCCGGTTGCCGACCTCACCAACTACCGGACCGAAGGGCAATTGAAGCGCATTCTCGATCAGCTGCTTACGCAGCTGCCGGTCAAGGGTGCGGCCCAGGACCTCGCCGCCCAGGTCGAGCCGCTGATCGCCATGGCTGAAGAAGTGCTGGACGGCGGCGACGCCGATCGCGCCGAGAATATCTTCGGCCAGATCCGCGAGATGGATCCCGACAATCCGGCGGTGCTCGGCGGCCTGGCCCGGGCCCAGATTGCCGGCGGCAAGGTCGAGGAGGCCAGGGCGCTGCTCGATTCCCTGTCCGCGGAGCAGGCGAGGGACCCTGCCGTCAGCCGGGCGCGAGCATCGCTTGAGGTCGCGGCGGCTCCGGCCATTGATGTTTCCGCGGAGGAAGCGCGGCTCGCCGCCGATCCGGACGACCATGAAGCCCGCTTCGCCATTGCTCAGGCGCGCATGGGCGCCGGCGACCGGGACGCGGCAGCCGACGCCCTGCTGGAAATCATCAGGCGCGACAAGGATTGGAATGACGGAGCCGCCCGCGCCCGCTTCCTGCAGATGCTCGAGGCGGCGGGGCTGGAAGACCCTTGGGCACGGTCACAGCGCCGCCGGCTGTCGGCCTTGTTATTCACATGATGGGCAGCAAGCCGGCGCGGATTCCGATTTTCCCGCTGGCGGGCGCCATCCTTTTCCCGCGCGCCCAACTGCCGCTTCATATTTTCGAACAACGCTATCGCGAGATGGTGCGCGACGCGCTGGCAGGGCCGGGGCGAATCGGCATGATCCAGCCTTCGGGAGAGGGCGACCCCCCGCCGCTGTTCCACAGTGGCTGCCTGGGCGAGATTGTCGCCGCAGAAGAGCTGGACGACGGCCGATTCAACATCGTCCTGCACGGCTCCAGCCGGTTCCGTTTGATCGCGGAGCGCGACCTTGGCACCGCCTATCGCCAAGCCGATGTCGATCTCGCCGCCTTCGACGATTCGGAGCCGGACCCGCTCGCCCTGGTCCAGCGCGCCGAGGTCGAGCGGGAGGCGCGCCGCTTCGGTGACGCGCTTGGGCTCGCGGTGGACTGGGAAGCGGTGGGGCAACTGGATGATGAGATGCTGGTCAATGCCATCGCCCAGGTCGCCCCATTCGACGTCGGCGCCAAGCAGGCGTTGCTCGAAGAGCCTACGCTGGCCGGGCGTGCTGACCTTGTCGTCCAGCTGATGCAGTTCCAGCGGCTCGCCCCCGGCGGCGCTGACGTGGAGCAGACGCTGCAATGACCGTCTGAAGCCTGTCCGCGATTGGCTCGCTCAGCCAGTCGCCCAGACTGGCGAGCAAGCCGATGGCGAAACCGGTCATCTAGATGGGAAGGCCGCGAAGCAGCAGGGGCAAGTCTCCGCTGGTGCCGCGCGCCTCAGCCATCAGCCGGTCCTTGACCGGGCCGATGCGGTTGATGAGGCTCATGCCGAAACGGCGGACTTTGGACGCAGTCCGTCCGGGGACTCCGTAAATGCGTGTCAGGCTGTCCGTCGCCAGGCTGACCATGAAGGTATCGAGTCCGCGCCAGCGCTGGTAGCGGGTCAGGAGATGGTGGTCGCCAAGGTCGAGGCCAAGCCGCGCTCCCTCCACCAGCACCTGAGCCAGCGCAGCGGCATCGCGGTAACCGAGGTTCACTCCCTGGCCGGCAATGGGATGGATGCCGTGGGCGGCGTCTCCGACCAGCGCCAATCGGTTGTCGGTGATCCGGGCCGCGTGATGGAAGCCGAGCGGATAGGTCGAACGCGGCGCCAGCAGCCCGATCTTGCCGAGGAACCCTCCCATCGCCGCCTCGGCCTCGGCGGCAAAGTCGGAATCACCGAGCGACAGGAAGCCGGCGGCATCCTCCGCCCTGACCGACCAAACGATCGCCGAGCGGTGGCCGCCGCTGTCGTCCGTCATCGGCAACAGCGCGAACGGCCCCGACGGATAGAAGATCTCATAGGCGATATTGTCATGCGGTTCTTCGTGCCGAAGCGTCGAGACGATCGCGCTATGGTCATATTTCCAGCGGGCGACGCGGATCCCGGCCGCCTCGCGCATCGGCGAATTGCGCCCCTCAGCCGCAATCAGCAGCGGCGCTCCGACCACCCTGCCGTCCTCGAGCCGCACGATCGCGCCATGCTCGCCCCGAACCACCTCGGCCGGCCTCGCCTTCCACATCAGCCAGATGTTTGCGCCCGCTTCGGCCCGGGCAAGCAGCGCCGTTCTCAGGTGCCGGTTCTCGTGCATCCAGCCCAGCGGCTCATCGTCATCGCCTGGATCGAACGCCAGCCCGCCCGGATCCAGCCCGTCGGCTACTTCGATCCGCCGGATGGGGCAGCCCGCTTCCGGGAAATGGTCGCTGATCCCGATCGTGTCGAACATGCGCTTCGACGAGGACGAGACCGCGCTGGTACGGCCGTCGAATGCCTGGGTCATGCGGCCGGCGGGATTGGCGGGATCGATGACGATTGCGCTAAGGCCACTGGAGTCCAGCGCCGCTGCCAGCGCCAGTCCGACCAGGCCTCCGCCCAGGATGATCACGTCCGCCCGATCCATGGCTCATCACTAGTCGTCGCATCCGCAAGAG
>DASTCB010000079.1:0-4773 GCA_035711585.1 Sphingomicrobium sp. | reverse complement strand
CGGTGGCCGCCGCGGAGCCGTTCTCCGGTGCGGTCGCCTGCTCGTCCGTGGCGGCCTGTGCATCCGGGGACGCGGTGGCATCCTGCGACTCCTCCGACTCCTCCGACGGGCTGGCGTTGGGCGCGGGGGGCGGGCTCTGGGTCTGAGCGAGAGCAACGCTCGCGCCGAGGGTGAGTGCAACAGCGGCTGTCATAGTCCTCATCATGGTTCTTCTCTTCTATCTGTGGCTGGAGAAGGCGCGCCTGCGAGAGCGCCTGCGCCCGATGAAACGAAGGCCTGCTCTCTTGCGGTTCCGTTCGTTGCGGAGCGCGCTCGGCGAGCCGTTCACCGCTTGGGGTGGCTGACCCCGGAAGGAACGACTAGAAGCCGCACCCATGTCCACTTTCACCCTCGACACGGCGACCAGCCGAGCGACGCCCTCCCCGGTCCCCGGCAAGCGCATGACCGTGCCGGCGATCCGCGCCCGCAAGAAGGACGGCCGCACCGAGCAGCCGATCGTCATGCTGACCGCCTACACGATGCGCATGGCGCAACTGCTCGACCCGCATTGCGAGGTGCTGCTGGTCGGCGACAGCCTCGGCCAGGTGATCTACGGCCTGCCTTCGACCGTGCCGGTGACGCTGGAGATGATGTGCGCCCATGGCGCCGCCGTGGTGCGCGGCAGCTGGCACAGCCTGGTCGCGGTCGACATGCCGTTCGGCAGCTATGAAGGCTCGCCGGAGCAGGCTTTCGCCAGCGCGGCGCGGATCCTGAAGGAAACCGGCTGCGCCGCGGTCAAGCTGGAGGGCGGCGAGGCGATGGCGCCGACCATCGACTTCCTGACCCACCGCGGAATCCCGGTGATCGGTCACGTCGGCCTGACCCCGCAGGCGGTCAATGTGCTGGGCGGATATGGCGCCCGGGGCAAGAGCGCCGATGAGGCGGACAAGATATTGTCCGACGCGAAAGCTGTAGCCGACGCCGGCGCCTTCTGCATCGTCGTCGAGGGGGTGATGGAGGAGATCGCCGAGCGCGTGACCGAAGCGGTTCCGGTTCCGATCATCGGCATCGGCGCCTCGCCCAAATGCGACGGCCAGGTGCTGGTCACCGAGGACATGCTCGGCCTGTTCGAGCGCACCCCGCGGTTCGTCAAGCGCTACGCCGACCTGGCCAGCGAAATCGGCGAGGCGGTCGGCAAATATGCCGAGGAAGTCCGCGCCCGCACCTTCCCGACCGAGGACCAGACTTACCGGCCGAAAGCCTAGCCCGGCTTGCCCTCGACAGGGATCATGCCATAGCAAGCGGATGAACAAGTTGGCGGTGGCAGCAGCGCTGGTGGCATTGTCAGGCTGCACGGCCGAGCCGGAAGGACCGTTGGTGCCGCGCGAAACGGATGTGGCGCGACTGGAGGCGCTGCTTGCCAGGCACCCCTGCGTTGGATCCCTCGGCGAATGGGAGCGCAACTACCGGCTTGGCTATCAGGCCAAGACCTTTTGGCCCGGTGCGTTCGAGCCCGAGTTCAATCTCATCCAGTTCCGGTTCCGGCACACCGGTCCGATCTCGATCGAACCTGCCCGCAACATCGTTCCGCTCACCGACGATCACGCCTGGCCGGACAACCCCGCAGTGCGCAAGCTCTCCGGCATCTTCAATGTGCGGAGCGGGCGCCTCAGCATGGATCGCTGCCGGCCCGCCGAAACCGCGCTCTAGGCGGGAGCGGCGACGATCATCTGCCGGGCGATTTCCTCTTCGCCCCTAATGACCTTGGTCGCGCCATGGCTCAGCAGGTGGGCCACTTCCTCGCGCGAATGGGCGCGGGCGATGATCCTGAGATCGGGCCTGATCTTGCGAGCAACATCGGCGACGCCCCCTGCCTCGAACCCTTCGGGAATGGCGATCAGCAAGGCGCCGGCCCGGTCGATCCCGGCTTCGCGAAGAATGTCGGCGCTGGCGGCATTGCCCCGGATCGTATCGTGGCCTGCCTCGACGGCCAGCCGCAAAACCTCGGCCTGGTCGTCGATCAGGACGAAGTTGCGGCCGGCATCGCCGAGGCGTTCGGCGATCAGTTTCCCGACCCGGCCATAGCCCACGACGATGAGATGGGGCGGCGCCTCTTCCTCCACCCCTTCCGCCTCCGCCACGCGGCGCGCACGTTTCGCGGCGAGGCTGAACAGGAACGGATGCAGCAGGATCGAGATGATCGCGCTGGCCAGGATCAGGTCCCGCCCTTCCGCCGGCAGCACGCCCAGCCCCGTCCCGAGGCCGGCGAGGATGAACGAGAATTCGCCGATCTGCGCGAGGCTGGCCGAGACCGCGATGGCCGTCCGGTTCTCATAGCCGAAGGCTCGAACGATCCCATAGGCGGCGAGCGACTTGCCGATGATGATGATCGCCAGCGTGGCGAGCAGGGGTAGCGGGTGTTCGACCAGGATTGCCGGATCGAACAACATGCCGACCGACACGAAGAAGAGCACTGCGAAGGCATCGCGAAGCGGCAGCGACTCCTCGGCGGCGCGGCGGCTGAGCTGGGTTTCGCCGAGGATCATGCCGGCGAAGAAGGCGCCGAGCGCGAAGGAGACGTCGAAGATCAGCGCGGCCCCGTAGGCGACGCCGAGCGCGATCGCCAGCACCGCCAGGCGGAACAGCTCGCGGGAGCCGGTATGCACCACCCAATGCAGCGTCCAGGGAATGACCTTTCGCCCGATCAGCAACATCACGGCGACGAAGCCGGCCATCTTGAGGACCGTGACGCCGAGGATGACCATCGGCGAGCCGCCCCCCTCGCCCCGCATCGCGCTGACGATCGCCGGCAGCATGACCAGGGCGACGACCGTGGCGATATCCTCCACGATCAGCCAGCCGATCGCGATCCGCCCTCGGTCGGTGTCGACCAGGTTCCGGCTCTCGAGCGCGCGGAGCAGGACCACCGTGCTGGCCACGGAAAGCGAAAGGCCGAAGACCAGGCCGGCGAACAGGTCCCACCCCATGGCCAGCGCCAGCGCGGAGCCCATGGCGGTGGCCGCGGTGATTTGCGCGACGGCGCCCGGCAGCGCGATCTTCCGCACTTCCATGAGGTCGCGGAAAGAGAAATGAAGCCCGACCCCGAACATCAGCAGGATGACGCCGATCTCGGCCAGCTCGGCCGCCAGGGCGGTATCGGCGACCACGCCGGGGGTGAACGGGCCAACCATCACCCCGGCTAGCAAATAGCCGGCGATCGGCGAGACCCTGAGCCGCTGCGCCACCGCGCCCAGGAGGAACGCCGCGACCAGTCCCGCAACAATCGTTCCGATCAGGGGAGTGTGATGCGGCATCCCATGCCACCTAGGGAAGTTGGATGCGCGTGCAAACCCCAACCATCGAGGCGACGGGTTGAAGCAGGCCCTGCCTTTCCCGACCGAAGATCACACCTACCGGTCGAGGGCGTGGGTACCCGCGCGAACTTTAGTGGATGTCGCGATCAGTTCGTCGGCTGGGTGGACCGGTCCAGCATGATCGGAGCGTCGAAGGCCAGCCCCACCAGGCCGTCTTCGGTCCACTTCACCACGGCCGCCACCAGGATCCCGCCTTCGAAGCGGACGTAGACGCTGGTGCCGGGACTAAGGTTCGAAGCGCCGTCACCCATTGCGCCGCCCTCGGAGATGTTGTGCAAGGCGAAGCTGCTCGGCGATCCGTCGATCAGCAGCTGCAGTTTGCGTCCCTTGGCCGGCATCCTGGGATGACGCCGCTGGTCGGCGGTGCCGGCAGCATTTCGAGCGCGCGAATTGGCGGCGCTGGCGCGGGGTCCGACCTCGTCATGCCTCGCCTCGGCGAGCGGCACGGCAGTCCCGCAAAATCCGCACTCGGCGCTGATCCGCCCGATATACCATTGCGAGCGGCCGCAGCCGGGGCAGTGATTTTCCGCGTTGGTGCGATAGACGATGTGGTGCCCGCGCTGCGCGAGGCCGGCCGCGAAGCTAGCTGTCGCCCGCTCATATAACAGCACGTCCGGCATTCATTGCCCTCCGCATCGTCGAAGACTCGATCGCCATCCTAGTTAGCAGAGCTTGAGAAGTGATTACCGGGCGCTAACGTCCGCTTGCGACCCATTCCGGTCGTTAGAGCTGCGGCAGCTTTGCGCCGCAGACGTTCACCTGGGGTATCGAAACTTCCCGAAAGCGGACATTAGGAATGAAAGGCGCCTCGGCCGCTGAGTCCGCCTAGGATATCCACCCGATTATCGCCAAGACTGCTGCCGCCACGCTGAGGCCAAATGCTGCTACAGTCGCGATTGCAGCCCAATTCGCGCGGCGCGTGTGTTGGCCTATGCGCCCGATAGCGGGCTCCAGTTCCGGCTGGCCAATGTTCGACCATAGGGCGCCCGCTGCAAGAAGGAACAAGGAGCCGATCAAGGCGAATATATAGCTGGCATGGTGCATTTTACTATCTAACGAACCAAAATATGCAAAGTATCCAAGAAGTATCAAAAATTAATACATTTCAGAAATTTCTATGGTTAGGCGAGTTAAAATCTATAAGATATTTTTTAATTTAGCTTGCTAGTATGAAAAATAGCGCCTATTTCTACATAGCTACCAGTCGAAATCGACGGTCTTGGGCGCTAAGTCGCACCTTCCTCCATCCTTAACGTCTCCTAGCGGCAAGGCGCCAATTTCGGCGCGTGCCAACAAAGGAACTCACCATGAAGTATTTTGGAACCGTGAAGTCATTCGACACCATCAAGGGTCTCGGCGAAATCAAGCCGGAAGCCGGTGGTGACATGCTTCGCTTCGAGCGCAGCGCCTTCTCATGGGA
>DASTCB010000078.1:0-3782 GCA_035711585.1 Sphingomicrobium sp. | reverse complement strand
TTGGTGGGGCTGGCGTCGAGGCCGCTCTTCACGATCTCGACGAACTCTTCGCGATTGTAGGCAACGCCACCGCCGGTTCCACCAAGCGTGAAGCTCGGACGAATGATCGAAGGGAGCCCGGTCGTTTCAAGTACCTTGAGCGCGTCCTCAAGGTTATGGGCGATGCCCGAGCGTGCGCTGTCGAGCCCGATCTTGTCCATCGCCGCCTTGAACTTCTCGCGGTCCTCGGCCTTGTCGATCGCCTCGGCCTGGGCGCCGATCAGCTTGACTCCATACTTCTCGAGCACGCCGGTGCGGTTGAGGGTCAGCGCGGTGTTGAGCGCGGTCTGCCCGCCCATCGTCGGCAGGAGCGCGTCGGGCCGTTCCTTCTCGATGATCCGAGTGACGATCTCCGCGGTGATCGGCTCGATATAGGTGGCATCAGCCAGCTCGGGATCGGTCATGATCGTCGCAGGGTTGGAGTTCACGACGATGACCCGATAGCCCTCGGCCTTCAGCGCCTTGACCGCCTGGCTCCCCGAATAGTCGAACTCCGCCGCCTGGCCGATGACGATCGGGCCGGCGCCGATGATAAGGATGGAGCTGATGTCGGTACGGCGGGGCATTAGATTTCAATTGCTCCTGCTCGGCCTCGGTTGCCGATGAAATGGGGTTGCAGGTCGGTAGCGTAGACGATGCGGACGACGCATTTGAACGAGGCCATCCCGTGCTCGCGCCCGTCCTCGTCCTCGACAGCCTTGTCGACCATCAGGTGGCGATATTCCAGCCAGCGGCCTTCGATGACGTTCAACGCCTCGCCCGGCTGGTAATCGCAGTAATGCTCCAGGGCGCGGGCATAGGCGATCATGGGCGTTCCCGGCCGGTAAACGGGGAAGCGACCCATCTCGCCATTCTTGGCAAGGTACCGAAGCGCCTCGGCCTTCTCGCGCCTGGCCTTTTCTGCGACCGAAAAATGGGCGAACTTCCGGACCTGGTCCTGTCCTTTCAGTTCCAGACGGTAGCGGCTGTCGAGTTGCAGTCTTGCGAGCGCCGCCTTGTCGAGCTCGTCGAATTTCGCGTCGTCGAGGGTGATCATAAAGATCGGGACGCCATTTTCCTCGACCGTCTCGCTGATTTCCCCGTCAGTGATGCCGAGCTGGTGAAGCTCCTTGCGAAGCTCCGGCAACTGCATGTCGGGCGAGTTTGCAAACTCCTTTTCGTCCCATGCCTGGAGTTCGGCGTCGCTTTCCATTCGCCGCGGCTGCCCCGGCGCATTGCCGCACGCCGCCAGCAAGAGGGAGGTGAAAGCGGCCCCGAGAAAAAGGATGTTCTGTTGGGTGCTCACCGGTCCTCGCTGGGAAACTGGATTGCGTCGATCACAACCAGCTTGAGATGGTTGCGGCGGGCGAATTGGTAGACGCAGCTGCGCTGCTCCGGGCTCGGGGCCTGGCGGAACAGGATCAGCAGCTTCTTCTGCTCCTCGTCCTGGATCAGCTCGCCATAGGTCAGCCCGCAGGCTTGGCCGGCGCTGTTGAGCTCGTCCACGCTGTGCATTCGCGCCGTCGCGCAGGCGGAGAGTAAGAGCGCAGCGGCAAGGGCCAAAAACACCCTCACCGCATCATCCCCACGAACTTCTCGAACAAATAGAAGCTGTCCTGCGGGCCGGGGCTCGCCTCCGGGTGATATTGCACGCTGAACGCCGGCCGGTCGGTCAGTTCGATCCCGCAATTGCTGTCGTCGAACAGGCTGATGTGGGTTTCGCGGACATTGTTGGGCAGGCCTTGCCGCTCCACCGCGAACCCGTGGTTCATGCTGGTGATCTCGACCGCGCCGTCCTCCAGCCGCTTGACCGGATGGTTGGCGCCGCGATGGCCCTGGAACATTTTGGCGGTCCGTCCACCGACCGCGAGGGCCAGCAGCTGATGGCCGAGGCAGATGCCGAACAAGGGCTTGCCGCTGTCCAGCATGCCGCGGATCACCGGAATGGCATATTCGCCGGTCGCCGCCGGGTCGCCCGGGCCGTTCGACAGGAAGAAGCCGTCCGGCTTGTGCTCCATGATTTCTTCGAAGGAGGCCGTCGCCGGAACGATCGTCACTCGTGCGCCTGCCTCCACCAGGTTGCGGAAAATGTTGCGCTTGGAGCCATAATCTACGGCGACGACATGGGGACGTCCGCCAGGTGCCTCGACTTCGCTCGGCACGAACGGTTTTTGAGAAGCGCTATCCCCCACCCCGTTCGTCCCGAGCGAAGTCGAGGGGCCAACCTCATACCCCTGTCCAAGGCGCCACTTTCCGCCTGACCACTCCTCCAGCTGCTGGCGAGAGACCTCCTTGGCCAGGTCCATTCCCTCGAGGCCCGGCCATTTGGTGGCCATCTGCTGCAGCTCGTCGAGGTCGAACATGCCCTTCGCATTATGGGCGATCGCGATCGTTGGCGGGCCTTCGCGGCGCACCAATCGTGTCAGTGCCCGCGTGTCGACGCCCGAAATGCCGATCCGCCCGGTCGCCGCCATCCAAGTCGGGAAATCCTGCTGTGCGCGGAAGTTGGACGGCGACGTCACTGCCTCGCGCACCACACAGCCCAGCGCATGGGCCTCACCCGCCTCCACATCCTCCTCATTGGCGCCGACATTGCCGATGTGGGGGAAGGTGAAGGCGATGATCTGCCGCGCGAACGACGGATCGGTCATGATTTCCTGGTAACCGGTCATGGCCGTGTGGAAGCACAGCTCGCCGACCACCTGCCCTTCGGCGCCGAAGCCCCTGCCCCAGATCGTCCGGCCGTCGGCGAAAACAATGACTCCTGTCGCGCCCTCTGGCTGCTGGATGCGCGCAGGATGTGCTTCGGCCATCGGCGGTGGGAGCCTTTCCGTGTCGGTGTCGCGGCAATGTCGCTAAGCCATGGCCGCTACGCGCGAATGTCCCGCACGTCAACGCTGTGAAACCATGGAAATCCCCGCTAGGATTGGTCCTTTCCGCTGGGACGTTACGGGGTCACGATGATTCGCGACGAGATCAAGGCTGCGCTGATTGGCGCGATGAAGGGCGGCGACAAGGAAGGGACGGCAACGATCCGCCTGATCCAGTCGGCGATCAAGAACCGCGACATCGAGCTCCGCACCGCCTCGCAGCAGCCCGATGACGACCAGCTGGTCACCGAGGTGCTGCAGAAGATGATCAAGCAGCGCCGCGAATCGGTCGACCTCTACCGCAAGGGCGGCCGCGAGGAGCTGGCGGCCAGGGAAGAGGCCGAGATCGCGGTGATCGAGCGCTTCCTTCCAGCCCAGATGGACGATGCGGAGGCCAGCGCCGCGATCCAGGCGATCATCGCCGAGCTCGGCGCCTCCTCGATGAAGGACATGGGCCGAGTCATGGCCGAGGTGAAATCCCGCCACGCCAGCTCGATCGAGCCGGCCCGGGCCAGCGCGCTGGTCAAGGCCGCGCTGGCCTAGGTGACCCTCTCCCCCCAATGGCTGGACGAGCTGCGCGCGCGGACCACCCTGTCCGCGGTGATCGGCCCGTCCGTCAAGCTGATCAAGGCGGGGCGCGAATTCAAAGCCTGCTGCCCCTTCCATCAGGAGAAGACGCCCAGCTTCACCATCAATGACGAAAAGGGCTTCTACCATTGCTTCGGCTGCGGGGCGCATGGCGACGCGATCCGCTTCCTGACCGACCACCGCGGCCTGCCGTTCATGGATGCGGTCAAGGAGCTGGCGGGCAAGGCCGGGATGGATGTCCCCGCCCCTGACCCTCGCGCCCAGGCCAAGGCGGAGCGCGCGGCGGGACTCTATGACGTCATGGAA
>DASTCB010000077.1:0-6078 GCA_035711585.1 Sphingomicrobium sp. | reverse complement strand
AGTTCCCGCGAATCTCTCGCTCATGGATGCGGTTCATTCGATTAAGGAAGATGAACTGATCTTGTTCGATCATGCATGGCTGCGCGCTCAAAGCGCCGGCTGAACGATCCACGCGCGCGCAGAGGGCGAAACGGCGATCCTCCCGGTTCAGCCGAGCAACACGGCCCTTCCCCGACCGTTCTTACCGCGAGGAGAGTGAATATGCCCCGCGAGCTGATCGATACCGGAACCGACAAGCGCTATGTCCGCCGCGACGAGGAGGGCCGCTTCAGCGAAAGCGACGATGTCGGCCGCAGCCACGCCACCGACCAGAAGCGCGAAGCCGAGAACGAGGCCAAGCGCGGCGAGGGCGACAAGGGCGACCGCTAGCGCAAAAAACCAGCTATTCGACTTCGAAGGCCGACAGGATCGGGCAGGGACCCTTGCGGCGGCTCGCGCAGGCCGTCGCGAGGTCGGTCAATGCCTCGCGCGCTTCCTTGAGCTCTTCGATCTTGCGGTCGAGCGCCGACACGCGGGAAAGAGCCAGTTCGCGCGCCCGGGCCCGGTCGTCGGACGCGTCGAGGTCCAGCAGCTCCGCGATCTCGGCGAGGGTGAAGCCGGCGGCCTGGGCCGAGCGGATGAAGCGCAGCCGCTTCACATGCTCCTCGCCATAGCGGCGGATTTCGCCGGGCGGCCGCGGCGGCTCGGGCAGCAGGCCGCGCCGCTGATAATAGCGGACGGTTTCGACATTGACTCCCGCGACCGCAGCGAGGCCGCCGATCGTGTCCGATTTTTTCGCTTGATTCCGTACCATGGTACGGAGGCCATATGGGGTGAGCCCAATGTCGGGCAAGAGGAGAAATGAGATGGAAAAGCAGATCGAGACCAAGGCGGAAGCCAGTGGCTGCCGCTGCAACCCTTGCACCTGCAAGAACTGCAGCTGCTGACCTGGAAGGGCCGCGCCCTTCCGGCGCGGCCCAACCGCAGTTCATCGCTCCCCTTGGAGTTGCCTCATGTCAGACCATAGCCATCACGGATCCGCCCATGGCCACCATGGACATGGCGGCGGAAACGTCCTTCGAACCTCGGCCCAGGCGACGCTCCACTGCCTCACCGGATGCGTGATCGGCGAAGTGACCGGCCTGGCCATCGGCGTGACGCTTGGACTTACGCCTTGGGCGACCATCATCCTCGCCACTGCGCTAGCCTATCTGGCCGGGATGACGCTCGGACTGATCCCCGTAATGCGCAGCCAAGGCGTCGGAATGTTGCGGGCGCTGAAGACCATCTGGATCGGCGAGGTGATCTCGATCGGCGTGATGGAAGTGGTGATGAACTTCGTCGATTATCAGATGGGCGGGATGACCGCTCCGTCGATCGCCTCCTGGATGTTCTGGCGCGGGATCCTGTTTGCCGTCCCGGCCGGCTTCCTTGCCGCCTGGCCGGTCAATTACTGGCTGCTCAAGCGCGAGCTCAAGGCCTGCCACTAGCCCGGGCGCTTGCGGATCGGCCCGATGCGAGAGAGAATGAGCGAGTCGCAGCTCGGGGGCAGGGAGAGGGACGATGTACCGGCAGCTGAACGATAGCACGCTGGTCGCCGGACAGATCGCGCCCGAGGACGTGCCGGCGCTGAAGGATCTGGGCGTGACCCTGATCGTCAACAACCGGCCCGATGGCGAGGACGCCGGGCAGCCCGAAAGCGTGGAGATCGAGGCCGCGGCAAGGGCGGCCGGCATCGGGTACCGTCATGTTCCGATCGCCCGCGGGCTTGGCCCATCGGATATTGAAGCGATGCGCGAGGCGATGCACTCGGCGGGGGAAGGCAAGCTGTTCGCCTTCTGCCGCTCCGGCAACCGCTCGACGCTGGCCTGGGCGGTGGCCAAGAGCGAGGATGGAGTGGCGCGGGCCGACCTGGACCGCATGGCCAACGAGGCGGGGTTCGACCTCGGTCCTGTGGCCCACCTGTTGCGCGATTAGTCCGCCCCGTCTGCTTTCAGGATTGTCGCGGCTTCATCCAACTGGTCCTCCAGCACCATCAGCCGGACGCTGATGAGCCCCCCACCTCCGAAGAAATTATTGGTTTCGGAATCGAAGATCACCGCGTCGACGCCTTCCGCCTCGAGCGCCATTCGGGCCAATTCAGCTTCGACGCGCGTGCCGTAGCGGGCCAGCTCGACCAGGCTCACGCAGCAGTGCCGCCGACCGTCAGCCCGTCGACCAGCAGGGTCGGCTGGCCCACTCCGGCCGGAACCGACTGGCCCCCCTTGCCGCAGACTCCGACGCCCTCGTCCAGCGCCATGTCATTGCCGATGCCCTTGACCCGGGTCAGCACGCTGGGCCCGTCCCCGATCAGGGTCGCGCCTTTGATGGGCGCACCCAGCTTGCCGCCCTCGATCCGGTAGGCCTCGGTGCAGGAGAAGACGAACTTGCCGCTGGTGATATCGACCTGCCCGCCGCCGAAGCTCTTGGCATAAATGCCGTCCTTGACCCGGGTGATCAGCTCGGCCGGATCGTCCTGCCCGCCGAGCATGAAGGTGTTGGTCATGCGCGGCATCGGCGCATGGGCAAAGCTTTCGCGGCGGCCGTTTCCGGTCGGCTCCATGCCCATCAGCCGGGCATTCAGCCGGTCCTGTAGGTAGCCTTTCAGGATCCCGTCCTCGATCAGAACGGTTCGCCCGGTCGGCGTGCCTTCATCGTCGATGCTGAGCGAGCCGCGGCGCTGCTCGATCGCGCCCTCGTCGATCACCGTGACCCCGGGCGCGGCGACGCGCTCTCCGATTCGGCCGGAGAAGGCCGAAGTGCCCTTGCGATTGAAGTCGCCTTCCAGCCCATGGCCGACCGCCTCGTGAAGCAGCACGCCGCACCAGCCGGGTCCGAGCACGACCGGCATCTCGCCGGCCGGCGCCGGAACGCTTTCGAGGTTGATCAGCGCCTGGGCGAGCGCCTCGTCGATCGCCCGGTTCCAGGTTCCCGGCTCGAAGAGATGGTCGTAGAGGTAGCGCCCGCCGAGGCCGAAGCTTCCCGTCTCGCGCCGGTCGCCCTGTTTCGCCACGATCGAGACGTTCAAGCGCACCAGCGGCCGGACGTCGGTCGCGATGAAGCCGTCGGCGCGGACGATCTCGACCACCGACCAGCTGCCTGACAAGGCGACGCTGACCTGCGCGACCCTGGGGTCGCGCGCGCGCGCCGCCGCATCGATCGCCTGGCACAACTCGACCTTTCGGGCGAAGGGAATCGCCGACAGCGGATCGTCATCGCCGTACATGGCGCGATTGGTGCGCGGCGGCGGCGCGGCCGCAACACCCTTGGCTGGATCGAGCAGCCTCAGGGTGCGGGCAGCGCGCTCGATCGCCTCGGCGCTGATCTCATTGGCATGGGCGAAGGCGGTGGTCTCGCCGGTCACGCCACGCAGGCCGAAGCCCGAGGCGGTGTGGAAGTCGGCAGTCTTCAGCCGGCCGTCGTCGAAACCGAACGCCTCGCTGACGCGGTGCTGCAGATAAAGTTCGCCGTCGTCATGAGCAGAGAGGTGCCTCGCGGCGAGCGCCGCTGCCTCGGCGGGATCGAGGCTTCGGTAAAGAAGATCGCGCGGACTCACGAGCCCGGCTGGTCGGCGGGGCCGCCCTCGAGCACGAAGCGACGATCGCAATAGCCGCATTCGACGAAGCCGGTCTCGTCATCGATTCGGAGATAAATGCGCGGATGGCCGAGCGCGGGGTCGACCTGGCCGGAGCCGTCGCAATAGACTCGGCTGTGCTTGGTTCGAAAAACTTCGGGAGGCGATTGCATAGGCATGCACCTAGCAATCACCTCCCGCCGCTTCAATAAGAGTGGGGTCTTATCGAGCGGTCAAAGCTTATTGATAGGCCGCTTCGACCGTGAAAGTGGCCGAATAGGTTCCGTTGGTCTGGTTCGCAGCGATGGCGAACTCGCCCCCAACGCCCACCACGAAGGCCCCGCCCGCGGGAATGGTGCGGGTCTGGGTGAAGCCGCCGCCACTATCGAGGTCCATGTCAAGCACCACGATCGCCGGGCCGGGGCCCGTCAGGGTCGCCGGAGGAGTCAGGGTCAGGTCAACCAGCTGGCCTTCCGTGCCCACGCCATTGAAGATGGCGCGGCCACCGAGATCCAGCAGAATCTCGCTCACGCCACCGGTCACGGTGCGGCTGCCGTCGTCGGCATTGATGGCGACGGTGCCGGCCAGCGGGCTGGCAAGCACGGTGCCGAAGTTGAGCGGCTGACTGGTATCGTGCGTCAGCGTCAGCGGCAAAAGGACGACTCCACGAGCAGTGGCCTGGTCCGAGTCAACAGTCTGGGCCATCGCGGGAGACGCGAAGGCGGCGGTTGCGGCCAAGGCCGCGAGAGTCAGTTTCGAGCGCATTTCTTGGTTCCCCACACGTTGATCGTGCAAGGTCCAAAATGGATGTATCCCCCTCAACAGCCCTTCAACACGCCCGGTTTCCGGAAATTTACCGTTCTATCTTAACCATCTATCGGGCTCGCCACGCGACGTCCGAGAGAACGCAGCGCTTGGTTAAGGGAAAATTGAGGCTGACCGGTAAGGTGAATGCTTCATTCGCCGCATCGGCTTTTCCGAGGGCCAAGCCGCCGCTATGCGAATCGCGATGAACGAGCCGGCCATCCGCATCGACAGGCTTTGCAAGACCTATCGGACCAAGGGAAGCGAGCCGAAGCGCGCGCTGGACGAAGTCAGCTTCGACGTGCCGCGCGGACAAATCTTCGGCCTGCTGGGGCCGAACGGGGCGGGCAAATCGACCCTGATCAACATCCTCGCCGGGCTGGTGACCAAGAGCGGCGGCACCGCCGAGATCTGGGGCTTCGACATCGACCAGCATCCGCGCAACGCCAAGCGCTCGATCGGCATCGTTCCCCAGGAGATTTTGTTCGACCCCTTCTTCACCCCGCGCGAAGCGCTGGAGCTCCAGGCGGGACTATATGGCATTCCCAAGGCCGAGCGGATCAGCGACGCGCTGCTCGCCGCTGTGCACCTGACCGACAAGGCCCATGTCTACTCGCGGACCCTGTCAGGCGGCATGAAGCGACGGTTGCTGGTGGCCAAGGCGATGGTCCACAGCCCGCCGATCCTGGTGCTCGACGAGCCGACCGCGGGGGTAGACATCGAGCTTCGCCGGCAGCTGTGGGACTATGTGCGCGGCCTCAACCGGCAGGGGGTGACCGTCGTCCTCACCACCCATTACCTGGAGGAGGCCGAGCAGCTCTGCGACCGGATCGCGATCATCAACCACGGCCGGTTGATCGCCAATGAGCCGACTCGCGAACTGATCGCCAAGGCGCAGGACAAGGCGGTGGTGGTCGAGGTTGACCGCGATCTGCACGGCGCTCCCGACGCGCCATGCTTCGAGAAGATCGACGTCACCGGGCCGAGAACGATCGAGATCATCTATCGCAAGGACAAGGTGAATGCGGGCGAGGTGCTCGATGCGCTTCAGAAGGAAGGGTTCGGGATCGTCGACGTGTCGACCCGCGATCCCGACCTGGAAGATGTTTTCCTGAGCCTGACGCGCGAGGCGACGGCTTGAGCGCCCGCTCCTTCGACGTTCTCATCGTCGGGTCGGGTGCCGCCGGCCTGACGGCAGCGCTCAATCTCGCCACGGAGTTGAACGTCGGAGTGATCGCAAAGGGCGGACTGCACGAAGGCGCGACCGGCTGGGCCCAAGGCGGCATCGCCGCGGTGCTGGAGGAAGGTGACAGCTTCGAGGCGCATGTCCGCGATACGATGATCGCGGGCGCCGGCCTCAACAACCTGGCCACCGTCGAGCATGTGGTGAGCGAGGCGCCAAAGGCGATTGCCCGGCTGGCCGAACTCGGCGTCCCCTTCGCGACCGAAAATGGCGAGCTGCACCTGACCCGCGAAGGAGGCCACAGCCATCGGCGGATCGCCCATGTCGCCGACGCCACCGGCTGGGCGATTCAGCAAGCGCTGGAGAAGGCCGCGGCGGCGAGTCCCAATATCACCCTCATCCCGGACATGGTGGCGATCGACCTGATCAACGGCCGTCATGCCGAGGAATTTTCAACCTCGGGCGCGGTCCACGGCCTCTATGCCTACAACAAGGCGAG
>DASTCB010000076.1:0-2268 GCA_035711585.1 Sphingomicrobium sp. | reverse complement strand
CAGCTTGCGGCGGTTCTTGCGGACACTTACGAAAAGACAAGGAACTGGCTCGGCGAGGCTGCCTTTGAAGCGGCAGCCAGCGCGCACATTGCCGCCAGCCCGCCGACCAGCTGGACACTCGGGGACTATGGCTCTGGCTTTTCCTCAACCCTGAGCCGGCTCCACCCGCGGGATCTTGAAGTCAAGGAACTCGCTGACCTCGACTGGGCCCTGCGCCGCGCCTTCGAAGCTCGTGATGAAGCATCCCTGCCCGTGCATCTGGTTGCGGGCATCGACTGGAGCTTTGCCACCATACGGTTGGCGTCATCGCTCAGCATCCACACGGCGCATACGAATGCCGCGGCTCTCTGGTCTGCCATGGCCGCCGGGCAAATCCCGCCCGCCGCGCAATTGCTTCCCGAACCTGCCCGCATTCGCGTTTGGCGCGACGGTTTGTCGCCACGGTTCGCAACGATCGATGCCAACGAGGCCCAAGCTCTATCGAAACTCGCGGAAGGCGTCGCTTTTGCCGACATATGCGCCGAATTGGCCGAGCGCGTCCCGGTCGAAGCGCTTGCGGATATGCTGGCCGCCTGGCTCCGCGACGGCTTGGTCGTCGCCGTGGGACGAACCGCGTAACCATCCGTTCGGCGGTCCCGAATTCATTCCCACCCGATGCTCCGGCGGCAAGTCATAAGGATGTAAATCAGTGCAATTTGTAAGACAGAGTGCCGCCGCAGCCGCCACTTCTTGGGATCGGTGGATGACGAAATTCAATTTGGCGCGCTGGGCTCCTTTGCCCGTTCGTCTGATCATCGGTTACGGCTTCTTCGACCACGGGCTTGCCAAGCTTCAGAAGGGACCGGATAAATTCGTCGCGATCGTTGATGCGCTGGGTGTTCCAATGCCCCACCTGATGGCCTGGGCTGCAATTTGGGTGGAGCTGCTGGGCGGGCTGGCCATGATGGTTGGCGCGTTTGTCGCGCTCATCAGTGTTCCGATGGCGATCGTCTTGCTCGTCGCCCTGTTCACGGTTCACTTTGAGTTTGGATTCACGTCGATCAAGCTGATGGCCGTGACGGCAAGCGGACCAAAGTTCGGGCCGCCCGGCATCGAAGCGGACCTGCTTTATCTGGCGGGAATGGCGACGATCCTGCTCGGCGGACCCGGGCCGCTGGCTTTCGACAACTGGCTACGCCGCAAGCGCCACGCCCAGGAGGCTGGCGGCAAGTAGAAGGTGGCGTTCGCTTATTTGGCAGGACTGCAGGGCGGGACGGGAGGCGCTCATGCGGCGAGACAGCCGCTGTTATACGAGGACCTCCAGCTTCATGTGGATCAATGGGTAGGATCGGCCTTGGCCATCCGTTGGAGACCGGCCCACCTCTTCAAAGCCTAGCCGCTTGTAAAAAGCCACGGCCTGCTCGTTTTGCTCGTTGACGTCGGCCAGCAGGTACGAATTCGAGCGAAGCGCAAATTCGACCATTGATCGGCCGATGCCGGATCCATGCTGCAATGGATCAATGAACAGCGCATCGAGCGACAAGTCCGACAGGCTCATGAATCCGACCGGCCGGTCATTCGCATCGACCGCGACCCAAAGCGGCAAATACGGGAGCAGCACCTGGACTTCGAGATCGATCGCCGCCCGGTCCTCGGGTGTCAGGAAATCATGAGTCGCATCGACGGCACGACGCCAAATGCCGAGGACTGAATGCACGTCCGATGGTCTTCCCGGCCGAATTTTCGTCATGACCCAACTCGCAAGGTTTAGGTGAGGGCTAGCGCCGCTAGCCGAACGTGAAGGCGTATGCTTCCACGCCCGGATCGAGGAACGTGATCGTGAACGTGCGTTCCCTCGCCCCGGCATCGTGCCGCACCAGCTGGTAGAGCCGGTGATTCGTGACCCGCCCATTGCCGGCGGCATCCACGTCCAAGCCCTGGTCCACGCCCGGTGCCTTTCCGTCCAGGGTCACTCGGAAGCGGATCGGCCTGCCGCCGGAACTGCCGAGCACCAAATGCAGGTCGCGTGCCTTGAAGCGGATGCTGATCGAGCCTCCTGCGGCGTCCAGCCGGCCGCGTTGCTGTTCGACCCTCCAGCGCCCGCCATAGGCCCACTGGCCGACGTCCAGGCGCGCGGGAACGGCATAAGTCGCGGCATTTCCGCGCATGAACCCCCCTGGTGAGACGAAACTCTCGGCCCGGTTGAAGCCGAGATAGGTCTCGCGCGTGCCGATCTCGCGGAAATTGGCCTTGAGGCTGGCGCCCTCGGCACCGGCTCGGGCGACCGCC
>DASTCB010000075.1:0-18450 GCA_035711585.1 Sphingomicrobium sp. | reverse complement strand
GGCCGGAGTCTGCGCGCGCGAGGTGCTGATCGCCAGGAACCGCAACGTACCGGTGGTTGGAGTGGTGCTGCTGTTCGCCATCGCCGCGGTGATCGATCATCTGGAAGTGCTTAGAGTCCTGGCCACCGACGGCCTTGGCTGGCGCGCCGGCTTCGCCTTGATCCTGATCCTCGTGACTCTGATCGGCGGGCGGATCATTCCTTCCTTCACGGCCAACTGGCTGATCAAGCAGGGTCAGAGCCGGCTGCCCGGCCAGGCATCGACGTTCGATCATGTCACGATCGGCGCAACCGCGCTCGCCCTGGGCTGCTGGGCCTTCCAGGTCGCGGCCAGCTTCACCGCATCGTTACTGTTGGCGGCGGGCCTGCTCCAGCTTGCAAGGCTAGCCCGCTGGGGCGGATGGCGGACAGCGCGGGAGCCGCTCGTCCTCATCCTGCACATCTCGTACGCATGGCTGCCGATCGGCCTGCTGCTGCTTGGCCTCAGCATTGTCGACGTGGATGTGCCGGGGACGGCCGGGCTGCATGCCCTGGGCGCCGGCGCGATGGCCTCGATGGTTCTCGCCGTCATGACCCGCGCAACACTCGGCCATACGGGCCGCGAGCTGCACGCCAACGCCGGGACGGTGCTGATCTATTCGCTTGTAACACTTGGGGCTGCCCTGCGCGTAGCAGCGGCATGGCTGCCTCTGGATTATCTGCTGGCAATCAAGATCGCCGGTGCGCTGTGGGGCGCTGCCTTCCTGCTGTTCCTGGCGCTTTATGGCCCGAAGTTGCTCGGGCCGCGGCCCGATGGCAGACCCTGACGGCGGACATTGGCGGGCCCATGTGATAGGGCAATCATCTGCGCGAGGACCGACATGCCCGAGTTCGTCATTGAGAAGCAGATCGATGGGTTGGGGAAACTCAGCAAGTTTCAACAGGATCTAGAGGTCCGGAGATCATGCTCCGTGCTGCACGGCGTCGAACCGGGTGTCGAGTGGATCCAGAGCTACCTGTCGGACAACAAATGCTATTGCGTGTTCCGGGCGGCAAGCGAGCAGGTCTTGCGCGACTTAATCGAGCAGTGGGACCTGCCGCCGCCCATCAGCATCTGTGAGGTGCACCAGGTCATCGGCCCGGAAACGAGCCAATAGGCAACTGGATCATCTTCAAAGCGTCTTGGTGAAAACAGCCGATTCCAGGGCCATCCCAAGTGCAAGCCATCCGTTCGCCTTCGCGGACGCGGGATCCGCTATTCCGCGAGCGCCGATTCGAACCTCGATGCCGGTGCAGCCCTTGTGACGGGCAAGCTTTTGGGCGAGCGCCATCAGCAATTGCCTGCCTGGCGCGGCCTGGCTCAGCTCGAACGTGACGAAGTCATCGAGCGCCAGGACGCGCCCCGCACGAAGTCGCTCGCCGAGCCGATAGCTGAACAGTCCGATCAACATCCCGCTGTCGTCGAACAGGCCCTTGAACCCGCCGTCGCGACACCGCCGCCGAACATATTTCCGCCAGCCGTCCGGGGCGACCTCGGGAGCGATTGAACGGATCAGCGGATAGGCATCGTCCGCATCTTCGAGGCCGAGCTCAACTACGTAGAATTGCGGCTTATGTGACGCTTGGGTTGCCATCTATCCCTTGTTCCATGGGGCGGGGACCAAGTCTTTGATCTGCCTCATGCTTGCGAATTTGATCGAGGAACGAGCAACAGCATGGCAACCAGGGCAGCCATTCTACCAGATCTGGAGCAGGATCACCCCTGCTTCGACTGCGCGGTGCGCGAGCTCGCCGTCTGCGGCGTGCTGGAATCGGCGGCGCTGCGAGCGTTCAAGGAAGCCGGGCCGACGGTTCGATACGAAGCCGGCGATACGGTAGTGTTCGAATCCGACAGGGCCGCGAACGTCTACAGCCTGACCACAGGGCTGCTGCGCCTGTCAAAGCTCTTGCCCGACGGTCGTCGGCAGATCGCCGGCTTCCTCTTTCCTGGCGATTTCCTGGGCATCACCATGGAAGAGGAACATGCCTTCACGGCGGAAGCGGTGGCGCCTTCGACTCTGTGCAAATTCGCGCGCCGCCAGTTCGACGACTTTATTGCGAAGCATACGGCGTTGGAGCGGCGGCTCTATGCCGTGGCAGCGCACGAGCTTGCGGCAGCGCGCCAGCAGCTGGTCCTGCTCGGCCGCAAGACGGCGACCGAACGGATCGCCTCCTTCCTGCTGATGCTCGCGAGCCGCTGCCCTTCGATGCCCGGGGGCGACGAAATCGACTTCCCGATGTCGCGAGCCGACATCGCCGATTATCTCGGACTTCGAATCGAAACCGTCAGCCGCGAAATCACTTCGCTCAAGACAAAACGCGTCATCCAGCTGACCCGCCGCCATTCGTTCTGCATCGTCGATCGCGACCGCCTCGAACAACTCGCCGAGGGATGATCTGCAACATGCAGATTTGATCAGGCGCAATTTCCAACCCGCACAACTGGCGTAGCCAGCATCCAGATTTCAACGGAGAAAAATGATGAACCGGATTGCACTTCTTATGGCAGGTGCTGCCTCGCTGTTGCTCGCGGCGCCGGCCGTGGCTCAGGACCATTCGGCGCATCAGGCCGCCGGGTCGGCGGAAAAGATCGTCGACATTGTGCGCTCTCCGACCGATCTGCCGGCGCCGATCGGCGCGCGCGGGCCGCAGACCATCAAGATTCATTTCGACACGACCGAAGTGACCGGCCAGCTCGATGACGGCACCACCTATCATTACTGGACCTTCAATAACCAGGTGCCGGGGCCGTTCGTTCGAGTTCGCGTCGGGGATACGGTCGAGGTGACGCTGAAAAACGCCGACGACAGCGTGATGATGCACAATGTCGATTTCCACGCCGTCACCGGGCCGGGCGGCGGTGCCGCCGCGACCATGGCGGCGCCAGGCGAGACCAAGGGCTTCACCTTCAAGGCGTTGAACCCGGGCCTCTATGTCTATCACTGCGCGACCCCGACGGTCGCCCAGCACATCGCCAACGGCATGTACGGGCTCATCCTGGTCGAGCCCGAGGGCGGCCTCAGCAAGGTCGACCGCGAGTTCTATGTCATGCAGGGCGAAATCTACACCGAGCAGGCGCATGGCACGAAGGGTCTCTTGACCGAAAGCATCGACAAGCTGCTCGCTGAGACCCCTGAATATCTCGTCTTCAACGGCGCTGCAGACGGCCTGTCGAGGAAGCCTCTGACCGCCAAGACCGGCGAGACCGTACGTGTTTTCTTCGGCGTCGGCGGACCGAACAAGACCTCGAGCTTCCACGTCATCGGAGAGATCTTCGACAAGGCCTATCCGCTGGCTTCGGTCACTTCCGCCGCAATGACCGACGTACAGACCATCACCGTTCCGCCCGGCGGCGCGGCGGTCACCGACTTCAAGGTCGAGGTGCCGGGCAAGTTCATCCTTGTCGATCACGCGCTGTCGCGGCTCGAAAAGGGCCTCAAGGGCATCTTGCAGGTGTCAGGGGAACAGCGGGCGGAAATTTTCCGGCCGCATCAGGAGGAGGATCCCGCGAAAGTTGCCGCCTCGGGACACTAGCCCTGTCGGGGGAGCAGCTGGACGGCGGCGGAGCAAACCGCCGCCGTCTTTCTTTTGGGGTCAGGCGTTCACCGGCATGGCGGCGGCCGCGCACACTGATCGCGCGAACTCGCGCACCTCGAACATGATTCGATTAGCATCGGCTTCACTCATGTCATCGCCGATGGCGTCAGCATGATAATGGTCGCAGCGCGTGAAGCCGAACACGGTTTTCAGATATTCATCGAACGACTGACGCAGCGACACCCACATGCCATGCTCTTCCAGCCAGGTTCGACGCGACCCGGAGCTGCTGATCACCGCCAAACGCTTGCCGCGTAGCACCCCTCCGCCCGATTGCTTGAGATCATCAACTCGAAAACCAGCGCCAAGGACGCGGTCAATGTACCCCTTGATGATGGCCGGTGGCATGCCGAACCACAGTGGATAGACGAAAGTCAGCACATCACATTGCTTCAATAGGTCGATCTCGGTCTCGATTTCCCTGGAGGCACTTGTCGTTCCGTCTGGCATACGCTCGGATTCCTTGAGCAACGGATCGAAGCCCAAGGCGTAGAGATCGCGAAGCATGGCACCGTGATGAACGCTTTGCGCTGCCTCGATATAGCAGTGCGCCAGCGCTGCATTGAAACTGTCTGGGCTGGGATGACCCAGCACGACAAGATGCGAAGGAGGTTTCTTTGACATGTCGATGTTCCCGGCGCTGACTTGAGCAACTCAGAGTTGATTGCCGGGTTCCACATTCGCGACCACCAATCCCTCAAGGAACGACCATGATCGAGACCATTGAATCTCCCGAGGACGTGATTGCCATCCGGGTGGCGAACAACATCACCGGCAAAGACCTTGACGCCATCATGGACCAGCTCGACGCCATCATGGCAGCTCATGACAAGGTGCACGTGTTTGTTGAAACCCGGGCGATTGAGGGAATCGAGCTGAGCGGACTATCCTCTTACATGAAGCGCGCGATGCCGCTGTTCAGCAAGCTCGGCAGGTTCGGTCGGGTGGCGGTCGTAGCCGACCAGGCCTGGATCCGCTTTGGCACCCGCCTCGAAAGCGCCCTCTTGCCGTTCATCAGCTATCGTACCTTCACACCCGACCGCCGCCAGGAGGCTCTCGCCTGGGTGCAGGCAGGCTAGCCGGCGTCGTCGACCGTCAGCGCCTCGCCATGGCCGATTCCCTTGCTGTAATCGAGCATCGACACATATTTGCACCGCGCCCGCATCAGCGCGGTCTCGGAATCATCGGGGGCGCCGAAGTCGGCGAGGTTGGGATGGCGATCCATCATCAGCTCCCACGCTCGCTGGCGCTCGGTCTGGTCGGTCACTTCGGCCGCATGGGCCCCAGCAAAGACCGCCTTGATCTCGCCCAGGAAGCTGCTCTCGCCGCTCACCGCGATCGACACGCGATCGTCCCCGCTGATGTTGGCGAACTTCTGGCTATCCCTGAAAATCAGGAAGTAAACCATCCAGCCGTCATTGGCGTAGCCAACAACTGTCGTCTGTGGCCATCCGTCCGGCCGGACCGTCGAGATGGCCATCTGTCGGTGGTCGTTCAGGATTTCGATTGCGGGTTGGAGCATTCTGGCCTCCTTATTTGCAGGCAATGTGCGCTGCTCCTGCCGGCTTCGAACTAAGGAATGGTCCCTAGCCCCATGAAAAACGCCGGCTCCAAAAGGAGCCGGCGCCGATACCGCAGCGGCGGGTGGGTCGTGACGAGCTGCGGTTATTTGATAATCGAGGCGAATACCTGCTTGGCCTTGCCCGGATGGCTCTTGGCCTTGGCTTCCGCGGAATTTGGAGCCGAACTGCCGACGATCACCGCACCAACCATGCCCATTCCGTAATGCGGCAGGCACTTGTAGCCATAGACGCCGGGCTTGGTGAATTTGACGGTCAGGTTCTGGTTCATCTTGCCTTTGAACGGCGCCGCCCCGGCCGGGATCATGCCGGAGATGATCTCGGCATTATGTCCCTTGTCGGTTGCGACGAAGGTCACGGTGTCGCCCGGGGCGACTTTGACGAGCGCCGGCTCAAACACCATCGCGCCCTTGGCGCCCTTGTTGAGCATTTTGACCTGAACATCCTTCGCGGCGGCCGGTGCCGCCACGGCCATTGCCATCACTGCTCCAGCGACGAGAAGTCCGATACGCATTTTCATCTCCATTGCATCCGTCCGAGCATTGGCTCCGATCTGAATTTGCAATGGCAGAGGCGCGGACGGCGCGCGTTGAGGTGAATCAAATCGTCGAGAAGAGGCCTAAGGGATTATGCGTACGCGCGACGGTGATGATGAAGCCGAAGATGACGAGCGCGGCCACGGAGCAGGAGATGCGTACCTGCTTGCGCTCCGCCCGGAACGCCCACCAGCCGATGACGATGTAGGCGACCAGCAGAATCACCTTCACCGTCAGCCACGAATCGACAAACGGGAATTGCTGGACGATCGTCATCAGCATCAGCGCCGCGGTCAGCAGGATGGTGTCGACCGACCAGACGATGAAGCGCAACGGAGACGCCATCGGCCATTTGGCATTGAGCAAATTATGGCCGACCACGCGGATCAGGAATAGCGTCCCGCTGAGGATGACGGTGCCGATGTGGATGCCGCGGATGTCGAGGTAGAACTCTTCCATTTCAGATTATTCGGCCGGCTCCGGCTCGGCTTCGGCCGGCGGCCGATCCAGCTGCGGCGCGCCACCGGCCAACTCATGCTCGGTCCGTGGCCAGATCCACAACCGCGCGACGAAATAAGCCAGCACCAGCGCTCCGATGCTGAAGATGGTATCGCCGGGAACCCGCATCCACACCAGCAAGTCGACAATCGGCTGCTGCATGAACTCGTGGCTGCGCGCGTACCAATAGCCCTGGTCGATTGCGGCCAGCAGCTGGATCGTCCCCAGCGGAAGCAGGGTGAACACCGCCATCATCGCCAGCCCGACGTTGAAGCACCAGAAGCTGAGCCGTAGGACCCGCTCATCCCATTTGAGATCGGGCCGCATGCCGCGCAGGCAGAACAGCACCAGGCCGACCCCGAGCATGCCGTAGACGCCGAACAGGGCCGTATGTCCGTGCAGCGGGGTCAGGTTGAGGCCCTGCATGTAATAGAGCGACAGGGGCGGGTTGATCAGGAAGCCGAACAGGCCCGCCCCGACCAGGTTCCAGAAGGACACAGCCAGGAAAAACATCACGGGCCAGCGGTAGCGTTGCATCCAGGGTGTCGCGCTGCTTAATTTCCAATGCTCGTATGCCTCGAAGCCGATATAGGCGAGCGGCACCACCTCGAGCGCCGAGAAGCTCGCTCCGATCGCCAGCACCGCGGTCGACGTTCCGGCAAAGTAGAGGTGGTGGAGCGTGCCGAGAACGCCGCCAGCCATGAAGATGATCGTCGCGAACAGCACCGCGACGGTCGCGGTCTTTACCGGGATCAAGCCGAGCCGGGTGAACAGGAAGGCGATGACTGCGGTCGCGAACACCTCGAAGAAGCCCTCGACCCACAGATGCACGAGCCACCAGCGCCAATATTCGACGATCGAGATGTGGGTATGCTCGTTCCACAGCAGCGCCGCGCCGTAGAACAGGCCAATCGCCACGGTCGAGAGGAAGAACAGGGCGACGATCGAGCGCCACTCGTTGCGCTCCCTGAGCGCCGGCCACAGCGCCCGGCCGACCAAGAGCAGCCAGATCAGCAGGCCAAGGAACAGGAACCACTGCCAGAAGCGGCCCATGTCGGCATATTCCCAGCCTTGGTGGCCCCACCAGAAATTATTCTCCAGGCCGAGCCGCTGCATGACTGCCAGCCACTGACCGGCGAAGGATCCGACGACGATAATCAGCAGGCAGACCCACAGGATGTTGACCCCGAGAGCCTGATGTTTGGGCTCATGGCCCGAAATGGCGGGCGCCATGTAAAGGCCGGTGCCGAGCCACGCCGTCGCGATCCACAGCACCGCCAGTTGCGTGTGCCAAGTTCGAGTAATCGCATAGGGCAGGATTTCGGCCGCCTCATAGCCGTACACCAGCTGCCCCTCGACCTGGTAATGGGCGGTCATCGCGCCGAACAGGATCTGGACCAGGAATAGCGCCAGCACGACCCAGAAGTATTTCGCGGTCGCCTTCATCGACGGCGTGACCGTGATGCTGCGGAGGGGATCGGTCTTCGGCAGGTCGTGTGGCGCCTCTTTGCGGCCATGGCTGACGGCGTGGTGCCAGCCCAGCAAGGCAATGCCGGCCAGAAGGAAGGTGACGCTGAACGCGGACCAGATGAACATCGAGGCCGGCGGCTTGTTGCCGACCAGCGGTTCGCTCGGCCAGTTGTTGGTGTAAGTGACCTTGCTGTCGGGCCGTTCGGTCGTCGCGGCCCAGGCGGTCCACCAGAAGAAGGCGGACAGAAGCCGGCGATGTTCGGGATCGGGGACCGTCCCATTCTTCATCGCGTAATTTTCGCGAAGCGCAGCCGTCGCCGGATCGTCGCCAAACAGGCTTTCATAGTGGCGGGAGACGGTCCGGATTGCTGCCGCGCGCTCGTCAGGCAGCGTAATTGTCCCGGTTGCCGGGTTATAGGCATTGGCGCGCATCAAGCGCTGGAGCCGACCCTGGAGCTGCCCCTGGTCTTCCGCCGGCAACTGAGAATATCGGCGTCCACCAGTGGCGGGCATGCTCCAGCCGTCGAGGATGGCGACGGATTCCCGATGGAGCCAGTCCGCCGACCAGTCGGGCGCGACATAGCCGCCATGGCCCCAGATCGACCCGAGCTGCATGCCGCCCATCGACTGCCACACCTGACGGCCGCGCTCGATTTCGGCGCGGGTGTAAATGGTGTCGCCGCTTTCGGACACGACGCGCTCAGGCATCGGCGGCATCTTGAATGTGATGTCGCGTCCGACGAGCAGCAGCACGCCGAAGGATATGACCAGCAGGCCGGTCAACAGGGTCCACAGCTTGCGCGTGCTCGACATGATTTTCCCCTTTTTCCGCCGATCACCGGCCAACGGTTAATTGGAACAATCCGTTCCGACCCTGCCATGTCAAGACTGAACCGATCTGCATTGCGCTGGGTCAATTATGACCGCGTACCGCTGAGCTAGCTTCCCGCCTCAACACGAAACGGGGAGGGAAAGCCATGGCATTCGCCAACGTGCTGGCCGAGGAAATCTGGACTGCCAAATATCGCTTTCAGAAGCCGGACGGCGACGGCGATTCCGATTTCGAGGCGACCATCGCGAGGGTGTCGAACGCCATAACGGGTGCGGAGCCTGAGGACCGGCGCGACTATTGGCGCGACCGCTTCGCCGATGCCCTTCGCGGCTTCCGATTCATTCCTGCCGGGCGGATTCTTGCCGGTGCCGGCACGGACCGGTCGGTCACCCTGTTCAACTGTTTCGTGATGGGTGCCATTCCCGACAGCCTGGAAGGCATTTTCAGCCACCTGCGCGAAGCCGCGATAACGATGCAGCAGGGCGGCGGAGTTGGCATGGATTTCTCGACCGTCCGCCCCTCGGGCAGCCCGGTTAAAGGGGTCGGCGCCGACGCCTCCGGCCCGCTGACCTTCATGGACTGCTGGGACGCGATGTGCCGAACGGTACTTTCGGCCGGCCAGCGGCGCGGGGCGATGATGGGGTGTCTGCGGATCGACCACCCCGACATCGAGGCATTCATCGACGCCAAGCGTGACCCCGCTCGCTTTCGCAACTTCAACCTGTCCGTGCTGGTCACCGACGATTTCATGAAGGCGCTGTCTGCGGATGCGGAGTGGCCGCTTCGGTTCGGCGGCGAAGTCTTTCGCACGGTCAGTGCAAAGGCGCTGTGGGAGCAGCTGATGCGCTCGACCTACGACACGGCAGAGCCGGGCGTGATTTTCGTCGACCGGGTCAATGCGCAGAACAACTTGGCTTATTGCGAACAGATCAGCGCCTCGAACCCCTGCGGCGAGCAGATGCTGCCGCCCTATGGCGCGTGCCTATTGGGGTCGATCAACCTGGCCGCGCTGGTGGAACGGCCATTCGAACCCGGTGCCTCGATCAACGAGGCAGAGCTGGCGACTTTGACGCAGACCGCCGTGCGGATGCTCGACAATGTCATCGACATTTCACGCTACCCGCTGCCCGAGCAGGAAGCCGAGGCGAAGGCGAAGCGGCGCATCGGGCTCGGCGTCACCGGCTTGGCCGATGCGCTACTGTTCTGCGGGACCGTCTATGGCAGCGGCGAGGCAGTTGAGCTGACCCGGCGCTGGCTCGAGATCATCAAGCGCGAAGCCTACCGCGCCTCTGCCGAGCTGGCCGGCGAGAAGGGTGCTTTTCCGGCCTACGATCCCTGCATCCTCGACCGGCCCAACCTGACGGGCCTGGACGAGGAAGTCCGGGAGCTGATCCGCGAGAACGGACTACGCAACGGCTGCCTGACCTCAATCGCTCCCACCGGAACAACCTCCCTCTTGGCCGGCAATGTCTCGTCAGGCGTCGAGCCGGTGTTCGCTTACAGCTACACCCGCAAGATCCGGAATCCGGACGGCTCGACCCGCGAGGAAGCGGTCGAGGACCATGCGCTTCAGGCCTGGAAGCGGCTCAAAGGCGATGCGCAGCCGCCGGCCGATCTGTTCGTCAGCGCGCAGACGCTCACGCCATCCGACCACCTCACCATGCAGGCGGCGGCCCAGGCGCTGATCGACAGCAGCATCTCGAAAACGGTGAACTGCCCGGAGGACATCGGCTTCGACGCCTTCGCCGACATCTACGTCGAGGGCTATCACCTCGGTTGCAAGGGGCTCACGACCTACCGCCCCAATGCGGTGACCGGATCGGTGCTGAGCACGGGCAAGCCAAAGCATGACCCGATCCCGGAACCGGTGCTGGCGGATCGATCCGAGGCGCTCCAAGGCACGACCTACAAGCTGAAATGGCCGGACAGCGCCCACGCCGTCTATGTGACGATCAACGACAGCATCGACGCCACCGGTGTGCGGCAGCCGTTCGAAATCTTCATCAACTCCAAGAACATGGAGCATTATGCCTGGACGCTGGGCCTGACCCGAATGATCTCGGCGGTGTTCCGCCGCGGCGGCGATGTGTCCTTCGTCGCCGAGGAATTGAAGGCCGTGTTCGACCCGCGCGGCGGCGCCTGGGTCCAGGGCAAATATGTGCCGTCGCTGCTAGCGGCGATCGGCGGCATCGTGGAACGGCATCTCGGCGTCGAGCAGGGCGAACTCTTCGCACCCAAGGCCCAGTCGACCGAGCCCGCCATCCACCCGGCCTGCCCGCAATGCGGTTCCCCCTCGCTGATCAAGGTCGAAGGCTGCAACAACTGCCTGTCGTGCGGCTATTCCAAATGCGGATAGGTCAAGCCGCATTCGTTGCGATCGTATCGGCCTTTCCGGCACCTGCCCTGGCGCAGGAGCTGAAGCCGATTGCCGATGCCCGTCTGCGTTACGAGCATGTCGACCAGGACGGGCTGGCCGCGGATGCCAATGCGCTGACCTTCCGCCTGCGTGCAGGCGCGGAAGCGAGGTGGAGGCATTGGTCGCTGCTGGCCGAGGCCGAGGGCACGGCTGCCCTTTCCGAACGATACGACAGCGGGGTCAACGGCAAGAGCCAATTTCCGATCGTCGCCGACCCAGAGAATATCGAGCTCAACCGGCTGCAGCTGCAATATCGCGGACTGCCAAAAACCATCGCCACGCTCGGCCGGCAGCGGATCAATATCGATGACCAGCGCTTCGTCGGCTCGTCGGGCTGGCGGCAGAATGAGCAGACCTTCGATGCGGTCCGGCTCGAATTTGGCGACGCCGAGGGATTGAAAGCCGACCTCACTTACAGCTGGTCGGTGCGGACCATCTGGGGGATCGACGGGCGTGACGCCCGCCAGAAAGCGATAGGAGGGAATAATGTCTTCGCCACCGTCAGCCATCCAACGCCTGTTGGCGCGCTATCGGGCTTCGCCTTCCTCGTCGACCAGGATGAAGCTGACGTCCAGGGCTTTCGTCTTTCCAGCCAGACCTATGGGATCCGCCTTGCGGGCAGCCGCAGCCTCTCGACGAAAGCCAAGGTCAACTACACGCTGAGCTATGCTCGCCAATCGGACTGGCACCGCAACCCGGATGACTATCAAGCCAATTACTGGCTCGCCGATCTAGGCATAGATCTTGGTCCCGCCAGTGTCGGCGTCGGCCATGAGCGGCTCGGTGCAGATGAAGGCCTGCCCTATACAAGCTTCCAGACCCCGCTGGCGACGCTGCACAAGTTCCAGGGCTGGGCCGACAAGTTCCTGACCACCCCGCCCAACGGGGTTCGCGACAGTTTTGCCAGCGCGGGCCACGGCTGGAAGAATGCGGCTGGCCTGGATGCGATCAATGCCAGCTTGGTCTACCACCGCTTCCGCAGCGACCGTCTTGGCCTACATTACGGCGACGAATGGGATGCGATGGTGTCGGCGAAGAAAGGTCGCTGGACCGCAACAGCCAAAATTGCTTCCTACAATGCCGACGAGTTCGCCACTGACACCCGCAAATTTTGGCTGCAGCTGGAGTGGGCGTACTAAGCGTCGAGCGGTGGCGCCACAAACATCCTGCGCGGGAACATGTGTGGGAACTTCCGCTATCGCGCGACCAACTCAGGATATAGGTTCGGCAGACGCTATCGGAATTATCTGGACGCTGGCGGACTTCAGCGATTTTGATGGTGGCGGAGACGGAGGGATTCGAACCCTCGATACGGTTGCCCGTATGACGCTTTAGCAAAGCGTTGGTTTCAGCCACTCACCCACGTCTCCGGGCCCCGGCGGCTCGCGGGGCTGTAGCGAACCCGTGGCCCGCGTTCAACCGCCCTGTTGCCACCGGCCGAATTTCGCTGCCGGCGCAACGATTTGGGTTGCCGAACATTGGGTCGGCATCCCCTGCCGGCAAGAGGCGCCCCTGTCATGCCCGATCTCCAATACGCCCCGCCGTCGATCGCCGACGCCTTCGCTGGCAACCGGCTGCTGGCGACCTTTCCGGCCGAGCTCCGCCAACTTCTGGAAGGACGGGCGCAGGTGGTCGATCTGCACATCGGTGCGTCCGTCCTGCGGCGCGGGGTCGATGTCGCGCACTCCCTGTTCCCGTTCGGGAGCACGATGGTGTCACTGGTAGTGGACCTGGACGACGCCCGCTCGGTCGAGGTGACCTCGATCGGCCGCGAGGGCGCGGTGGGCGGAATCATCAGTTGCGGCCATATCCCCGCCTTCACTCGAGCCGAAGTGATGGTGGCGGGGCCGGCGGCCAAGGTGCCGATGGCGGCGATCGAGGAAGCCAAGAGCAGCTCGGCTCACCTGCGCAATCTGTTCTGCCGCTATTCCGACTATCTCCTCGCGCAGATCATGCAGACTGTCGCCTGCAATAGCTTCCACCCGATAGAGGCGCGCGCGGCGCGCTGGCTGCTGACCGCCCACGACCGCGGCGGCAACCGGCTGGAGCTCACCCAGGAGTCGCTCGCCGGCCTGCTCGGGGTGCAGCGGACCACCGTCAACGCTGTCGCGCGCGAACTGCAGGACGAAGGGCTGATCACCACTCGCCGCGGGATTATCGAAGTCCACGACCGGGCCGGCCTCGAGCGGCGGTCATGCGAATGCTATCACCGGGTCGAGCGTTTTTTCGGTGAAATTGTCGGCGAGAAAGGCACTGGCCGGGCCTAGGCCACCAGCCTCCAGCTAAAGGTCTCGCCGGCGTGGAAGGGGACCAGCCCTTCGACGGTTTCGGGCGCGACATGTTCGGTCCGCTCCAGTTCCACCGTCCCCTGGTTGAGCGGCAGACCGTAGAAGCGCGCGCCATGTTCCGAAGCGAAAGCCTCGAACCGGTCGAGCGCGCCCTCTTCCTCAAACACCTGCGCATAGCTTTCCAGCGCAAAAGGCGCGTTGAAGATGCCGGCGCAGCCGCAGGCCGATTCCTTGGCTTCTCGCGCGTGCGGCGCGGTGTCTGTCCCGAGGAAGAATTTGGGCGAGCCGCTGACGGCGGCCTTGCGCACCGCCAGCCGATGCTCTTCGCGTTTCGCCACCGGCAGGCAATAGGCGTGCGGCCTTAGCCCACCGTTGAACAGCGCGTTGCGATTCAGGTGGAGATGCTGCGGCGTGATGGTCGCGGCGACATTGGCGGGGGCATCGGCCACGAACTCGGCTGCCTGCCTGGTGGTGATATGCTCCAGCACGATCTTGAGCGCCGGGAAATCGTCGACCAGCCGCGAGAGGAGCCGTTCGATGAACACGGCTTCGCGATCGAAGATATCGACATCCGGATCGGTCACCTCGCCATGGATGCAAAAGACCATGCCCATGTCCTGCATCCGTTCGAGCGCCGGATAGATGTTGCGGATGTCGGTGACCCCGCTTGCGCTATTGGTGGTCGCGCCCGCCGGGTAGAGTTTGGCGGCAACCCAGACGCCCTCGGCGTACCCCCGCGCCAGCTCGTCGGGGTCGACATCGTCGGTCAGGTAACAGGTCATCAGCGGTGTGAAGTCCGGGCCCGCGGCCGCGACGATGCGGTCGCGATAGGCCGCGGCAGCCTCGACGCTGGTCACCGGCGGCACCAGATTGGGCATGACGATCGCCCGGGCGAATTGCCGCGCCGTGTAGGGCGCGACTTTCGCCAGCATGTCGCCGTCGCGCAAGTGGACGTGCCAGTCGTCGGGCCGGCGGATGGTCAATGATTGCAAAGTCACGCCGGCTCCTTAGCTAAGCCATATGCCCCCGAACAGCCCAACGGCCACCACCCTTGCCGATCGTGCCGTCATCCGAGTTTCCGGCGAGGATGTCCGCGGCTTCCTCCAGGGCCTGGTGACGCAGGATGTAACCGGCGAGCTTCCGATCTGGGCAGGACTGCTGAGCGCGCAGGGGAAATGCCTGTTCGATTTCCTCGTCTGGGCGGATGGCGATGATCTGCTGATCGACTGCGAAGTCGAGGCGGCGGGAGATCTCGCCAAGCGATTGTCGATCTACCGCCTGCGTCGACCGATTGTGATTGCACGCGATGAAAGCCTGGCGGTGCATTGGTCAAAGCAAGGCGACCAGGGGGTCGCCGATCCGCGCCTTGCCGAGCTTGGCAGGCGATGGTTGGCAGAAGCGAACGAGCCCGCCGCAGGCTGGCTGGAGCATCGCCTTCGTCTCGGTGTGTGCGAGGGGCGCGCCGAGCTCGGCGACCTGCTGTGGCTGGAGTGCAATGCCGCTGAGCTGAATGGTGTCAGCTTTTCAAAGGGCTGCTTCGTCGGCCAGGAGAACACCGCCCGGATGAATTGGCGGCAGAAGGTAAACCGACGACTGCTGGTGGTTGAAGGCGATGGCGGAGAGCGGGTGCGGATCGCCTATCCGGAACTTGGGTTGTCCGTGGTTCATGCCCGAACCGACGCGATCCCGGCCAACGCCATCGTTCCCGCCTGGCTGAACTTGGCCGCCCTCTAAAGGCTGCGGGCTTGCCGCACCGCAGCATGACCGCCATGCTGGCGTCATGACCGACGAATTCTACCGCATCCGCCGACTGCCGCCTTATGTCTTCGCCGAAGTCAACGCAATGAAGGCGACGGCGCGGGCGCGGGGCGAGGACATCGTCGACCTGGGCATGGGCAATCCCGATGGCGCCCCGCCAAAGCATGTCATCGACAAGCTATGCGAGGTCGCGGCCAAGCCGACCGCGCACCGCTATTCCGCCTCCAAGGGCATTCCCGGGCTGCGCAAGGCACAGGCCGGCTATTACCAGCGCCGCTTCGGGGTCGAGCTCGATCCCGACCGCGAGGCGATCGTCACCTTGGGCAGCAAGGAAGGCCTCGCCAACCTCGCCCAGGCGATCACCGCGCCCGGCGATGTCGTGCTGACCCCCAATCCCAGCTACCCGATCCATCATTTCGGCTTCATCATCGCCGGCGCCTCGATCCGCTCCATCCCGGCAGTGCCAGGCCCCGACTTCTTCGACCGGCTGGAAAAGGCAATGCGCTACACGGTGCCGCGGCCCAAGGTGCTGGTGATCGGTTATCCGTCGAACCCTACGGCTCAGACCGTCAGCCTGGATTTTTACAAGCAGCTGGTCGAGTTCGCTAGGGCCGAAGGGCTGTGGGTCATCTCCGACCTTGCCTATGCCGAAATCTACTTTGGAGACGAGCCGACGCCCTCGATTCTGCAGGTGCCGGGCGCCAAGAAGGTGGCGGTCGAATTCACCTCCATGTCCAAGACTTACTCGATGGCCGGCTGGCGGATGGGCTTCGCGGTCGGCAACGAGCAGCTGATCGGTGCGCTGACCCGGGTGAAGAGCTACCTCGATTACGGCGCCTTCACGCCCGTCCAGGCCGCCGCGGTCGCCGCTCTCAACGGGCCGCAGGACTGCGTCGAGGCCAACCGCATGCTCTACAAGAAGCGCCGCGACGTGCTGGTCGAATGCTTCGGCCGGGCCGGCTGGGACATCCCCGTGCCGATGGCCAGCATGTTCGCCTGGGCGCCGATCCCGGAGACCTTCCGGCATCTCGGCAGCATGGAATTCGCCAAGAAGCTGCTGACCGAGGCCCATGTCGCGGTCGCCCCCGGAGTCGGCTTCGGCGAGGAGGGCGAAGGCTTCGTCCGCATCGCCCTGGTCGAAAATGAGCAGCGCCTCCGCCAGGCGGCCCGCGGAATCAAGAAGATGTTGGCGGAAGGCTCATAGCTTCGGCTGTTATCGACCAGCCGAGCCGATGGAACGTTCAGTCACCTATGTTGGTTAACCGCCCCAGCTTGTGCCGAGGTCCGACCTCATGCACTTGATCGGCAAGGTTTTTTCAGAGCGGGAATCAGGGGCCATGATGAAATTCCGTACGCTGGTAGCGCTGAGCACCGTTGCTATGCTGGCAGCCTGTTCGACCACCCCCGTCGCTCCGCCGCCGCCACCGCGCGTCGTCCAGCCCGTATTCGTCCCGCCGGCAACCAACTACCGCTGGACCAACGGCTTTTCGGCGAAGGGCTATGAAGCCATGCACGCCGCCTTCGGCAAGGTCCACCTGAAGCCTGGCGAGCATATGTGGACGCCCAATTTCCCGGTCGATGGGGACGTCGCCATCACCATCGACATCGCCAACCAGATCGCCTTCGTGTTCAAGGGCGACATGCTGATCGGCGTGACCAATGTGTCGACTGGCAAGAAGGGCCATCCGACCCCGCTGGGGTTCTGGACGATCAATTGGAAGCGGCCGATGTACCGCAGCCGCAAATATGACAATGCGCCGATGCCGTTCATGCAGAATATCGACGACAAGGGCATCGCGATCCATGGCGGCGTGACGCCAGGCTATCCCGCGAGCCACGGCTGCATCCGGCTGCCGATGCCTTTCGCCAAGCAGCTCTACGCGCTGACCAAAGCGGGCAATAAGGTGGTGATCGAGGGCTAGCATCCCCCTGTCATTGCGAGGAGCGTAGCGACGCGGCAATCCATGCTTTACTGGATTGCCTCGCTTCGCTCGCGATGACGGTGAAAGATGGCGGCCAGTTCGATCCTCCCGCAAACGCCCGACCTGCGCTACCTGGCGCAGATCATCCAGCTGGCGGTGGCGCCGGTGTTCCTGCTCGCCGGGCTGGGCGCCTTCCTCAATGTCTGTGCCGGTCGGCTGGCGCGGATCGTCGACCGCATCCGCAAGCTCGAGCCGCGCATCCTGGACAGCCGCGGCGAGGAGCATGATCGTCTGTTGGACGAAGTGCGGCTGCTGGACCGTCGCAGCAGGATCGTCAGCCGGGCCATCTTTACCACCGTGCTCTCGGCATTGCTCATCTCGGCGGTGGTCATCCTGCTGTTCCTCGCCTTCCTGACCGGCTACCGATTCGGAACCGCCATCGCCCTACTCTTCATCGCCTCGATGATCTGCACCGGGCTGGGCTTTGCGATCTTCCTGCACGAATCCCGGCTGGGCACCAGGGCCATCCAGGTCCGCGCCCACATCCTCGAGCATCGGGCAGAGGAATAGGCACGCGCAGCCAGTTCGGGAGACTGGCGAGCCTGGCTATCGGTTGCGCGAGGCCTCCAGCCCTCCTATCGGCGGTTCGAATTTCGCTTTCGGAGTCCCCATGATCAGCGCCCGCCACGTCCGAGCCAGTCACGTTCTAGACCGCGTCCTAGTCCTTGAGATGGTCCGGGTGACCGAGGCTGCCGCCATCGCCGCGTCGAAATGGATCGGCCGGGGCGACAATGACTCCGCCGATGCCGCCGCCGTCGAGGCAATGCGCCACGCGCTCAACGAACTGCCGATGGACGGCACGGTCGTCATTGGCGAGGGCGAGCGCGACGAAGCGCCGATGCTCTACATCGGCGAAAAAGTCGGATGCTGCCAGGAAGGCGCTCCTGCGATCGACATCGCGCTCGACCCGCTGGAAGGCACCACCATCACCGCCAACGCAGGTCCCAATGCGCTGGCCGTGCTCGCCATCGCCGAGCAGGGCTGCCTTTTGAATGCGCCCGACGTCTATATGGAAAAGATCGCGATCGGCCCGGGCTATCCCGACGGCACCATCAGCCTCACGAGGTCGGTCACCGACAATGTCCGAGCCCTGGCTGCGGCGAAAAATGTGCTGCCGGGCGAGATCATCGCCTGCGTGCTCGACCGCCCGCGGCATGAGGCAATCATTTCTGAGCTTCGCGCGCTGGGCTGCGGCATCAAGCTGATCCCCGACGGCGATGTCGCCGGCGTGATCGCGACCACCGATCCCGACACGGGCGTCGATATCTACATCGGCACCGGCGGAGCACCGGAAGGGGTTTTGGCCGCGGCGGCGTTACGCTGCGTCGGCGGGCAGATGCAGGGGCGCCTGCTGTTCCGCAACGACGACGAGCGGGGGCGGGCCCACCGCTGGGGAATCGACGACCTCGACCGAGTCTATTCGATGGAGGATATGGCCAAGGGCGACTGCATCTTCGCGGCGACCGGCGTCACCGA
>DASTCB010000074.1:0-16519 GCA_035711585.1 Sphingomicrobium sp. | reverse complement strand
GATGGAGATCCAGGCCCAGACGGTGACGATGATCACCGCTGCGGTCGACGAGACCGCGCTCGCCGCCGACTCCATGTCCTCGACCATCGCCGCCATCCGCTCCGACACCGAGCAGGTCGCCAAGGACATCGACAGCGTCGAGCAGGGCTTCGGCAAGTTCAGCCAGCAGATCGCCGACTTCACCCGCAAGACCCGGGAATTCGTGGCGCATTTGGCGGCCTGATCGTCATCCCCGCGCAAGCGGGGACCCAGACTTTTTCACGTAAAGGCGCGAAGGCACGAAGAAGAAAGAGGACCCGTATCCTTCGCGCCTTCGCGCCTTCGCGTGAAACCCCATTTTGCTGGATTGCATCGCTCCGCTCGCAATGACAGAGCGGATGCCATGAACATCCTCCTGACCGGCGCTAGCCGCGGCATTGGCGCCGCGACCCTCGAATTGCTGACCTCCACCGGCCACCGCGTCGCCGGCCATTCCACAAGAGGCGGAGGCGGGTTGATCGCCGGAGACCTCGCCGATCCCCCTTCGATCAATTCCATCTGGGACCAGGCGCTCGATGCGCTGGATGGCCGGATCGACGTGCTGGTCAACAATGCCGGCATCTACGAGGGCGTCGCCGACGCTACCTCCGATGAAGAATGGCGTACCGCCTGGGATCGCACGCTGCAGGTCAACCTGCGCGCGGCGGCGGACCTTTGCCGCCAGGCCGTCGCCCACTTCCGCCAGCAGGGCGGCGGGCGCATCGTCAATGTCGCCAGCCGCGCCGCATTCCGCGGCGACTCACCGCAGCACTGGCACTATGCCGCTTCCAAATCGGCACTGATCGGAATGACCAAGACGATCGCCCGCGGCTACGCCGCCGATAATATCCTCGCTTTCGCCGTCGCGCCGGGGTTCACCGTGTCGGAAATGACCGAGGACTATCTGCAGGGCCGAGGCGGAGCCGCAATCGTCGCCGACATCCCGCTCGGCCGGGTGACCAGCACGGCTGAAGTGGCCGAGGCGATCCGCTGGCTGGCGACGCAAGCGCCCGCGGCCTCCACAGGGTCGGTGATCGACCTCAACGGGGCCAGCTATGTCCGTTAAGCTCGCGCTGCTGGCTGTCACTGCGCTCGCGGCGCAGCAGGTCACCATCCCGCTCGGCAAGACCCCGCGCCAGATCGAGCGTCCAATCCATCCGGTCGAGGAATGGGGTCCACGCTGGGCGGAAAGCTGCAAGGACTGGGACGAGTGGGACAAGCCCGCCCCGCCGGTCCGGATGCACGGAAACAGCTATCTGGTCGGGACCTGCGGGATCAGCGCCATCCTGATCACCGGCGAGGACGGCCATGTGCTGATCGACGCCGGCACGGAGAAAGGCGCCGACCTGATCGCCAACAACATTCGCCGACTTGGCTTCGAGCTGAAGGACATCCGCTACCTGCTCATCAGCCATGAGCATTTCGACCATGTCGGCGGAATCGCGCGGCTTCAGCAGCTGACCGGGGCGACACTGGTGACGTCCGCGGCGGCGGAGCGCGTGCTCAATACCGGGGCCGATAGTCCCGACGATCCGCAGGCGGGGATGCACAAGCCGTTCCGCGCCGCTTCGGTCGGCCGGGTCGTCGGCGACGGGAGCGACGTCCTGCTCGGCAACATCCGCCTGTTCGCCATGACCACCCCCGGCCACACGCCCGGCGCGACCAGCTGGCGCTGGGAAAGCTGCGACGGCGGAGTGTGCCGGACCATGGTCTATGCGGACAGCCTGTCGGCGGTCAGCCGCGACGATTACAGGTTCAGCGACCACCCGGAATATCTCGCCGCCTATCGTGCCTCGATCGCCAAGGTCGGCAATGTCCGCTGCGAAATCCTCCTCACGCCCCACCCGTCCGCGAGCGACATGCGCAAGCGGATGATCGGCGAGGCGCCGCTGTTCGACGTGGAAGGCTGCAAGGCCTACGCGGCCAAGCTCACCAAGAACCTTGAGGAGCGGCTGGCGAAGGAAGCCGCGCCCAAATGAGCTGGCGGGTCACCCTCCACTGCACCCGCGCCGAGGCCGAGGCGCTGCCCGAAAGCGCAGACCTCTTCGCCCATGCCGAAGAGCCGCCGGTGATCGTCGCGGACGAGCCCGACCCGTCAGAGCCCGACGACTGGCGCATCCACGCCTATTTCGCCGAGCAGCCGACCACCCAGGAGCTGGTCCTGCTTCGTCGCCTCGCCGCCAACGGCGAGCCCGAGGTCGAGCATCTCGAGGACACGACCGACTGGGTGACGATGAGCCAGTCCGGGCTCGGCCCGATCCGCGCCGGCCGCTTCTTCGTCCACACACCGATGCATTATGCCGACCGGCCGGGCAACACCGTCAATTTCGAGATCGACGCGGGGCTCGCCTTCGGCACCGGCCAGCACGACACCACTGCCGGCTGCCTCGCCGCGCTCGACCAGCTGGAAGTGAGCGGCAAGCGCTTCGCCAATATCGCCGACATCGGCACTGGCACCGGCCTGCTCGCCTTCGCGGCGATGGCGCTCTGGCCTCAGGCCAAGGCCATCGCCACCGACATCGACGAGATCGCGGTCCAGGTCAGCGAGGAGAATGCGCTGATCAACGGGCTCAAGCTCGGCCATGGCGCAGGCCAGCTGCTGCTCGCGGTCGCGGACGGGATGGACCATCCGCTGATCAAGGCCCGCGCGCCCTACGACCTGCTGATCGCGAACATCCTCGCCGGTCCGCTAATCGAGCTGGCCCCGGCCTTCGCCGCCAGCGTCGCGCACGGAGCGACCCTGATCCTCGCCGGCCTGCTCGACACGCAGGCCGACGCCGTCATCGCCGCCTATGAGGCAGAAGGAATGACGGTGATCGAGCGGAGCGAGGGAGAGTGGTGCGTGCTCGTGCTTGGAGCAGCCACCTAACGCTTCGCCGGCCTCTGCCACAGCTGCAACGCCTTGATCGCCGCCGGAATCTCCTTGTCCTCCTCGGGCCGCGACAGCACTCGCTCGACCATCCGCCAGCGGCGCCGCACGCCGCCCTTTTTCCAGACGTCGGTGACCCACATCCGCCCGCCCAGCTCATGTCCGTCGATGCTGGCGGTCATCTCCAGCTGGGTGGCGAAGACGATCACTCCACCAAGGTCCCGGGCATAGATGTCGCCGAAGCGATAGCGCTCGCACAGGAAGCTCTTCCCCGCGGCGTCGAGCCAGCTCTTGGCGTCGAGGATGGCGCAGGGCTTCGAGCCCATCACCAGCCGGAAATTGCGCGCAGTCAGCTCCTTCAGCGTGCGCGCGTCGGCGCCGACCCAGGCCCGCATGAACCGGTTTTCCAATGTCTCGATGATAGGGAGGATGTCGGCCATGTCGCCGGAGTAAAGGGGGCAGGAAAAGATGCAAGACGGGCCTAAGCGCCCGCCACAATCTCCGCCCATTCCGCCTCGCCGATCACCCGGATTCCGAGCTCCTCGGCCTTTTTGAGCTTCGAGCCGGCGCCCGGCCCGGCGACGACCAGGTCGGTCTTGGCGCTGACCGATCCGGCGGCGCGCGCGCCGAGCCGCTCGGCCTGGGCCTTGGCTTCGTCGCGGCTCATCGTTTCCAGACTGCCGGTGAACACGATCGTCTTGCCGGTCCATTCGGTTTCGCGCGCGGTCGAGACGAAGGCCGCGGGCCGCGCCAGCTCCAATAGCTCGGCCAGCTCCTCGCGGTTATGCGGCTCGTGGAAGAAATCGACGATTGCTTCGGCGACGATTCCGCCGACGCCTTCGATTGAGGATAGCTCCGCCACCGCATTTTCGCTCCGGGCGACCCGCTCCAGCTCCTCGATGGTGCCGAAGCATTTCATCAGATCCTTGGCGGTGACCGCGCCGATGTGGCGGATGCCTAGCCCGAACAGGAAGCGCGCGGGATCGAAACCGATGCGGTTCCGGATCGCATCGATCAAATTATCGACCGATTTCGCCTGCCAGCCTTCGCGCCCGATGAGCTCGTCGCGATGTGAGTTCAGCCGGAAAATGTCGGCCGGTCCCTTGAGCCAGCCCAGCTCGACGAACTCGACGATGCTCTTCTCGCCCAACCCGTCGATGTCCACCGCCCCGCGCGATACGAAATGCCGCAGCCGCTCGATGCGCTGCGCCGGGCAAATGAGGCCGCCGGTGCAGCGGACGTCGACCTCGCCTTCCTCCGCGACGGCCTCCGACTGACACTCGGGGCAATGGTCGGGGAAAATGTAGGGGTCGCGCGGTTCGTCGCGCGTGAGGTTCTCGACCACCTGCGGGATGACGTCGCCGGCGCGCTGGATCCGCACCCGGTCACCGACGCGCAGGCCCAGCCGGGCGATCTCGTCGCGGTTGTGGAGCGTGACGTTGCTGACGATGACCCCGCCGACGCCGACCGGCTTCAGCCGCCCGACCGGGGTCAGCTTGCCGGTGCGCCCGACCTGGATGTCGATCGCTTCCAGCGTGGTCTCGGCCTTCTCGGCGGGAAATTTGTGCGCCAGGCCCCAGCGCGGCGAACGGGCGACTTGGCCGAGCCGCTCCTGCCAGTCGAGCCGGTCGACCTTGTAGACAACCCCGTCGATGTCGAACGGCAGGTCGGCGCGGGCCTGCTCGATCGCCGAATAATGAGCCAGCGCCTCATCGACCGTACCAACGGCTCTCAGAAGATCGCTGACGGGAAAGCCGAGCCCGGCCAGCTTGGCCATCGCCGATCCCTGGGTATGGCCGAGCGGCTCGCTGAGTTCGCCCCACCCATGGGCCAGGAAACACAGGGGCCGCGACGCGGTGACGCTCGCATCCTTCTGCCGAAGCGAACCCGCCGCCGCGTTGCGCGGGTTGGCGAAGATCTTGCCGCCCGCCGCTTCCTGCCGCTCGTTCAAAGCGGCAAAGTCAGCCTTGGACATATAGACCTCGCCGCGCACTTCTAGGACGTCGGGCGCGCCCGACAGCGTCTGCGGAATGTCTCTGATCGTCCGCGCATTTGGGGTGACATCCTCGCCGACCGCCCCGTCCCCGCGGGTGGCGGCCAGCACCAACTGACTTTTCTCGTACCGAAGCGAGCAGGAAAGGCCGTCGATCTTGGGCTCGGCGGTCAGCGCTACCGGCTCGCCCGCCGACAGATTGAGGAAGCGCCTCACCCGCCCCTCGAACTCGCGCACTTCGTCAGCACTGAAAGCATTGTCTAGTGACAACATTTGCTTAGCGTGCGTAACCTTGGCCAGCGCCGAGGTCGGCGCGGCGCCGAGCCGCTTCGAGGGAGAGTCCGCGCGGACAAGATGCGGGAACTCGGCTTCCAGTTCGCGGTTCTCGCGGACCAGCGCGTCATATTCCGCGTCCGAAATCTCGGGCGCGTCCTGGTCGTGATAGAGCTTGTCATGACGCGCGATCAGCCTTGCCAGACGCATCAAACGGTTGGCGGCGTCCGCTTCCTTCATTCCATCCCCGCGAGCAATTCGGCGATCTTCGCTACGCTGTTCATGTTCCGCGCCGTCCCCTGCTTGATCGCGGGCAGCTTCAGCTTGGATTTGCCGATGCCCCCGCCATAGCTGACATAGATGAGCCGCGGCCCCAGCGCCAAGCGCTCGCCCTGCACATCGCGCGCCGCGTCGAGCATCGCCTGGCTCGGCTCTTCATCGATGAAGTAGGCCATCACCCGGCTCGGCTTGTCGTCTCCGAACGGGTTCTTCGCCGACGCCTCGGCCATCTCCGAGGCGCTCCGGACATAGACGGGGACCGGCTTTCCGAAATGTTCGGCCACGCGCCGTTCGATCCGCTCCCTGACCTCCGCCTCCCCGAGATCGCTGGTGAACAGCAGGTTGCCGCTGTTGATGAAGGTCCGGCAATGATCGAAGCCGCAGGCCTCGCCCATCGCCTTGAGCACCTCCTTGGGCAGCACGCCGGTGCCGGTGACGTTCACCGCCCGGACCAGCGCAACATAGGCGGTCACCCCAGCACTTCGGCCAGGAAGTTGACCAGGCTGGCCCAGCTGCGGCGTTCCGCCGCCTCATGATAGAAGACGCCATCGATTCCGATCTCGTGGGCTCGCGGATTGGTGAAGCCATGGCCGACATGGCCATAGGCGTGGATCTGCCAGTCCGCGCCGGCCGCCGTCAGCTCATTGCCAAGCGCCGCCACCGCCTCGGGCGGGACCATCGGGTCGTCCCAGCCATGATAGGCGGCGACCTTGGCCTTGATCGGCTGCGGCGGCAGGCCGCACGGGTCGAACAGGCCGTGAAAGGCGGCGACGGCCGCCACATCCGCGCCCGACCGCGCCACGTCCAGAGCGCACTGCCCGCCGAAGCAGTAGCCGATGACGGCGATCCTGCTGGTATCGACATGTTCGCGCTTCCGCACTTCGTCGAGCACGGCGAGCAGCCGGTCGCGCAACGCCGCGCGATCAGCGCGAAGCTCGCCCATCGCCGCGAAGGCCGCTTCTTTGTCAACGCCCGGCGTGAAGCGGCGGCCGAACAGGTCGGCGACGACGACATGATAACCAAGCGCCACCAGCTTCTCGGCAAAGCCAAGCTCCAGCGGCTGCACCCCCATGACGGTCGGGATGATGATGACCGTCGGCAGGACGCGACCGGTCTCGTCATGGACGATGACGTGCTCAAGGATCTGGCCGTTGTAATCCTGCTTCAAGCCGCGCTGTTCGGTCATGCTGCCTCCAATAGCCGAGCCGCCTGGGCGCGGGCCTCATCGGTGATCGCCGCGCCTGACAGCATCCGCGCGATCTCCTCGCGCCGCTCGTCAGGCGTCAGCTTGCGCACCAGGGTTCGGGTCATCCCATCCTCATGCGCCTTCTCGATTCGATAATGATGCGCAGCGCGGGCCGCCACCTGCGGCGAGTGGGTGACGACCAGCAGCTGCGACTTCCGGGCCAACCGCGCCAGCCGCTCGCCGATCGCGCTGGCCACCGCGCCGCCGACCCCGCGGTCGATCTCGTCGAAAATCATCGTCTGGGCCGTCCCCGCCTCGGCCAGCGCCACCTTCAGGGCCAGGATGAAGCGCGACAGCTCGCCGCCCGAGGCGATGCGCGTCAGAGGCCCGAACGGCGCCCCCGGGTTGGTCGAGACCTCGAATTCCACCCGGTCGATCCCGGCCGCTCCCGGCTCGGCCTCGCTGAGCGCGGTTCGGAACCGGGCGGCGTCCAGCTTGAGCGGGGCGAGCTCGCCGGCAACGGCCGCATCGAGCCGCGCCGCCGCCGCCTGCCGCTGCTCGCGAAGCTGGCGCGCCGCCACGTCATAGGCTGCCCGGGCCTCGGCCAGTTCACCCTCCAGCGCGTGAATCCGTTCTCCGCCAGCTTCAATGAGCGCCAGCTTGGCGGTCAGTTCCTCGCCCAGCCCGGCCAGCGCGTCGGGCTCGACCCGATGCTTGCGAGCCAGCCCTCGGATGTCGAACAGCCGCGCCTCGACCGACTCCAGCCGCTCGGGCGAGAAGGCCAGCGCATTGGCCGCGCGGCCGATCCGGTCCTCGGCCTCGCTTCCTTCGATGAGCGCGCGGTCGAGGCTGGCCAAAGCCTCGGCCAGCAGCGGGTGGTCGGCCGCGCCACGCTCGATCCGGCGGGCCGCGGCGCGAAGCTGGGCCAGTGCGCCCTCGGAGCCGCCCAGCAATTCATCAAGGCCAGCAAGAGTCTCGCCGGCCTTGGCCCCGGCCTGCATCGCCACTCGCTCATCGGCCAGCCGAGTCTCCTCGCCTGGCTCCGGCGCCAGCGCGGCGATTTCTCCCGCGGCATGCTCCAGCCACTCCCGGTCGCGCTCGGCTGCGGCCGCCGCCTCCCGCGCGTCGAACAGCTCGCCTTCGATCCGCTCCACTTCGGCCCAAGCCGAAGCGACCGGGCCCGTATCGATCCGCCCGAACGCGTCGAGCAAGGTCCGATGGCCGCGCGGGTTCAAGAGGCCGCGATCGTCATGTTGCCCGTGGATCTCCACCAGCCCATTGGCGATGTCGCGAAGCAGCGACGCGGGCACGCCCGCGCCTCCGGCAAAGGCGCGGCTGCCGCCGTCCGCCTTCAGGGTCCGCCTGACCAGCAGCGGCTCGCCCGCCTCGGGCTGGATGCCCTGGTCTTCCAGCAACGCAAGGGCCGGATGATCGGACGGCAGCTCGAATTCGGCGGAGACGCTCGCCTGCGGCTGTCCTTGCCGGACGAGGCCGGTATCGGCCCGGACGCCGAGCGCCAGGCCGAGACTGTCGAGGAGGATCGACTTGCCGGCGCCGGTCTCGCCGGTCAGCACTCCAAGCCCGGGCTCGAACTCCAACTCGAGCCGGTCGATCAGCACCACATCGCGGATCGACAGCTGCCTCAGCATGGGCGGCCGCCGTTCAGGATTAGCTCGTCGGCTGTGCAGCAGCCGCCGAGGCTTGCGGGACGTGCCGCTGGATCAGCTTGTAGCTGCGCTCGTACCACTCGCTTTCAGGATAGTTGGCGCCGAGCACCGCCGCCGCCTTGTGAGCTTCCTGGGGTAGGCCGAGGTTCAAATAGGTTTCGACCAGCCGTTCCAGCGCCTCCGGCGTGTGACTGCTGGTCTGATATTTGTCGACCACTTCGCGGAAGCGGAACGAGGCGGCCAGCCAATTGCCGGAACGCTGGTAGAAGCGGCCGACCTCCATCTCCTTGCCCGCGAGATGGTCATTGATGAGGTCGAGCTTCAGCCGCGCATCGTTGGCGTAACGGCTCTGCGGATAGCGGCGAATCAGTTCGTTGAAGCTGTCCGACGCCTGCTGAGAGATCTTCTGGTCGCGGGTCACATCCTCGATCTGCTGATAATAGCTCATCGCGATCAGATAATTGGCGTAGGGCGCGTCCTTATTGCCCGGGTGGATGGTCAGGAAGCGCTGCGCCGAGCTGACCGCGTCGGGATATTTTTCCGCCATATAATAGGAGAAGGCGCTCATCAGCTGGGCACGGCGGGCCCAGACCGAATAGGGGTGCTGCCGCTCCACCTCATCGAACAGCTTGGCGGCAATCTCATACTGGCCGCGGTCGAGCCGCTCCTTGGCCAGCGTATAGAGCGTGCTGACATCGCGGGCGATGTAGGCGGTATCGCCCTTCGCCTTGTTGCCGGCGCAGCCGGCGACGGGAAGCAGGATAGCGGGAAGCAGCAACAGCGCCGCGATACGGGACTTGTTCAACATGGGGACTTTCCTAGCGTGCCCAACTGGTAAGGCCAAGCGGCCTTTCGTCTCGCTGAACGAGGATTCCTACCTTGCCGGCGCGACGGTCACATCTTCTTCCGCCTCGTGGCGCAGGAAGCTGTCGGGCTTGAGGCCCAGCCAGACCAGCGCCGGAGCGGAGATGTAGATCGACGAATAAGTGCCGATCACCGTGCCGATCAGGATGGCGATGGTCAGTCCGAACAGCACCTCGGGCCCGAGCACCACGAGCACGGCAAGCGCCAGCATGATGGCCAGCGAGGTGACAATCGTCCTCGACAGGGTCTCGTTGAGCGAGAAGTTGATCAGCGAGACGATTTCCATCTTGCGATATTTGCGCAGATTCTCGCGAATCCGGTCATAGATGACGACCGTGTCGTTGAGCGAGTAGCCGACGAGCGCCAGGAAGGCCGCGACGATGTTGAGGTCGACCTGAAGCTGCGTGATCGAGAAGAAACCCAGCACCATCGACACATCGTGGAACAGGGTGAGCAATGCCCCGACGCCGAAATGCCATTCGAACCGGAACCAGATGTAGACGGCGATGCCCAGCATGGCAAAGGTGATCGCCAGCGCGCCGTCCCAGGCCAGCTCGCCGCTGACCTTGCCCGATACCGATTCGCCCGCGGTCACCCGCGCGCCGGGGTACTCGCTTTGGATCATGCCGCGCACTGCGGTCACCACCTGGTTGGCGGCCGCCTCCGGCCCCTCCGGCTTCGGCAGGCGAATCTGATAGGTCCGGGCGTCTCCGAACTCCTGGATGCTGGCCTCGCCGACCTCGAGTCGAGCGACATCGGCACGCAGGTCCTCGATATTGACGGGCTGGGCGAAGGTCGCGCGCACCACCTGGCCGCCGACGAAGTCGATGCCCAAATTGAGCCCGCGATAGGCGGTCAACGCCAGGCTTCCGACGGTCAGCAGGATCGACAGGACAAGGGCGACGTTGCGCCACTTCATGAAGTCGATGTTGGTGTTGTCGGGAATCAGCTTGAGCAGTTTCATCGTCGCGTATCCGTCAGATGTTGAGCGCGCGGGGGCGCTTGGACTTGATCCACAGCGACACCATCATCCGCGTGAAATTGACCGCGGTGAACACCGAGGTGACGATGCCGATCACCAGCACGACGGCGAACCCACGGATCGGGCCCGACCCGAAATACATCATCAGCGCAGCGGCGATGGTGTTGGTGATGTTGGCGTCGAAAATGGCGGTGGAGGCTTCCTTGTAGCCGGTCTCCAGGGCGTCGAGCATCTTGCGCCCTCGCCTGAGTTCCTCGCGGATGCGCTCGTTGATCAGCACATTGGCGTCGACCGCGGCGCCGATGGTCAGCACGAACCCGGCCAGGCCGGGCAGGGTCAGCGTGGCGTTGAACAGCGCCATGATGCCGAGGATCATGAAGGCGTTCACCAGCAGCGCGATCGAGGCATAGACGCCGAACCGGCCGTAGGTGACGACCATCAGCCCGATCACCGCCAGCGTGGCGAAGATGGAGGCGATGGTGCCGGCTTCGATCGAATCCTGGCCCAGCTCGGCGCTGACCGTCCGCTCCTCGACCACGTTCAGTTTCACCGGCAGCTTGCCCGAGGCCAGGCTGATCGCCAGCTGGTTGGCCGATTCGACGGTGAAGCTTCCGCTGATCTGCGCCTGGCCCCCGAGGATCGGCTCATTGATGTTCGGCGCCGAAAGCACCTTGTCATCGAGGATGATGGCGAACGGCTTGTTGACATTCTCCTGGGTGACCCGGCCGAAGCGGCGCGCCCCGGCAGGGTTGAAGGTGATGTCGACTACCGGCTGGCCGTTCTGGTCGAAGCCCTGGGTCGCTTTCACCAGCTGCTCGCCCGAAACCATCACCCGCCGCTGCACGGCAATGGCGCCGCTGCCATCCGCCATCGGCAGCACCTGGCTGCCCGGAGGCGCGCGGCCCTGCGCGACCTGGTTCGGATCCGCGGTCAGGTCGACCAGCTTGAATTCCAGTCGGGCGGTCTGGCCGATCAGCTGCTTCAGCGCCTCGGGATCCTCGACTCCGGGGACCTGGACGAAGATGCGCCGTTCGCCCTGGTTGATGACGGTGATTTCCTTGGTTCCGCCCGGATCGATTCGGCGGCGCACAACGTCGCGGGCGACGGTCAGGCTGTCCTTCAGCGCGTTTCTGGCGCCGACCTCGGTCGGGGTCAGGACGATTCGGTTGCCGTCGACCGTGCTGACCTCCCAGTCCCGGGCGCCGGTCAACCCTTGCGGTTGGGTCAGGGTGCGCATCCGCTCGAAGGCGGCGTCCAGCTGGGTCGGATCGCGGACGACGAAGCTCAGCCGGCCGCCGCTGGTGGAAACATCGCCGAAATCGATGCGCGGCTCGCCGCGGCGCAGCTCGGTCGTGACTTCGTCTTCCTTGGCCTGCAGCCGCTGCTTGGCGGCGTCGGCGATGTCGGCTTCGAGCAGCAGCTGGCTGCCGCCGGCGATGTCGAGGCCCAGGTTGATGCGGGAGCTTGGAATCCAGTCCGGCCAGCTCTCGACCTGCTTTTCGGGAAGCAGGCTGGGGACCGCCAGCAGGATGCCGGCGAGGACGGTAAGACTGACCAGCCAGACCTTCCAGCGGGGGAAATCGAGCATCTGCGAGAAGTCCTAGTCGTTAGCCGGCTTGGCGGACTTGGGATCGACTACCTGGGTCAGGGTCGATTTGACGGCCATGACCCGGACGCCCTGGGCCAGCTCCAGTTCGACCTCGGTGTCGGTGACCTTGGTGACCTTGCCGATCAGGCCGCCGCCGGTGACCACCCGGTCGCCCTTCTTTACCGCCGCGATCTGCGCCTGGTGCTCCTTCATCCGCCGCTGCTGCGGACGGATCATCAGGAACCAGAAGATGACAAAGACGAGGACGAGCGGAAAAATGTTGAAAAAGAAAGCCGCGGTGCCGGACGGCTCGGCAGCAGCGGCGAGAAGGGAGGTGATGGTCATGGCCCCGGAAATCTCTTCATTGAAGGGGCGGCCGGATTGTCCAAGCCGCGGGAAGTGGCGGGCCGCCTATCACGCCCCAGCCTGCCTTGCCAAGGGAGCCCGCCTTGCCAAGCGATGCGCGCCAGCTTAGATGCGCCGCTCCCGCATCCCCATATGGGGATGCTCGCTTCGACGGATGTCCCCCGGACATCCTGAAGCAACCATAGGTCGGGGCGTAGCGCAGCCTGGTAGCGCATCACACTGGGGGTGTGGGGGTCGCTGGTTCGAATCCAGTCGCCCCGACCATTTTCCAAAACGTGCGGGGCACGTTTTGGAAAATGGTCGCCGACGGATGTCGTGCCGAGACAAATGCGACATTCCTTGGCATCAATCCCTTCATGCCCCGCCGCCGCCGACGATCCAGAAAGCTCCGCTGGCCCGCCCGTATCGCTTTGGCGATCCTGGCGATCCCGGGCCTTTACCTGATCGCGGCACTGGTCGGCGCGCTGGTCCCGGTCAATGCCGGCTGGGAAGAGCCCGACGAGGGGATCACCATCTACGTCGCCAACAATGGCGTCCATGCCGACCTGGTGCTTCCCGCTTATGCTCAGGGGCTCGACTGGCGCCCGCTGCTGCCCGAGTCCGACGCCAGGAACGTGCCCGCCAATTCGCAATGGATCGCCTTCGGCGCCGGAGAGCGGCGGGTTTATCTCGACACGCCAACCTGGTGGGACCTGACGCCGCGCACCGCTTGGGCCGGGCTCACCGGCGGCGAGCGGGTGATGCATGTCCAATGGGTGAGTGACCCGAGCTGGTCGGCCAAGGAAATCCGCCTGACCCCGGAACAATATCGCCGCCTGTGGGCCGCGATCCGCTCCGAATTCCAGCTCAGCGCCGAGGGCTGGCCCATCCGGATCGACCATCCCGGCTATGGCTTCGGCGACGCCTTCTACCATGGCATCGGCAAGGCCAACGCGATCAGCACCTGCAACCAGTGGACCGCGGACCGACTCCGCGTCGCCGGAGTCGAGGCGCCGCTCTGGTCGCCGTTCGTGCAAGGGCTGGTGTGGCGGTATCGGGAGCCGCAACAAGCTCGACCCTAATCCGTCATGCCAGCGGAGGCTGGCATCCATATTCTCGAACACATGAGCCCCAGCCTGCGCTGGGGCGACGACCTAGAGCACATACCGGCTCAAATCGGCATTCTTCGCAATTCCCGCCAACTGGCCCTCGACGAAGGCGGCGTCGATTACGAAGCGCTCTCCCTTGCGGTCCTCGGCGGTGAAGCTGATGTCCTCGACCAGCTTCTCCATCACCGTCTGGAGCCGCCTCGCGCCGATATTCTCGATCGCGTCGTTCACCTCGGCGGCGATCCGGGCAAGCGAGGCGATTCCGTCGTCGGCGAACTCGATCGTCACGCCCTCGGTTTCGAGCAGGGCGCGATATTGCTCGGTCAGGCTGGCCCTGGTCGCCGACAGGATTCGGACGAAATCCTCTTCCGTGAGCGTCGCCAGCTCGACCCGGATCGGAAGCCGGCCCTGAAGCTCTGGCAGCAGGTCGGCCGGCTTGGCGACATGGAAGGCGCCGCTGGCGATGAAGAGAATATGGTCGGTCTTGATCGGCCCATATTTGGTCGCCACCGTCGTCCCCTCGATCAGCGGCAGCAGGTCGCGCTGGACCCCCTCGCGGCTGACCGATCCGCCGCGGACGTCGCTGACCGCGATCTTGTCGATCTCGTCGAGGAAGACGATGCCGTTGGCTTCGGCGTCGGCCAGCGCGATGCGGGTCACATCGTCCTGGTCGACACGCTTGTCGGCCTCTTCCTCGACCAGCTTGCCGAACGCGTCCTGGACCTTGAGCTTGCGCTTCTTCGTAGGCGTCCGCCCCAGCGCTTTCCCCATCATCGCGCCCAGGTCGATCATCTGGGCGCCCATGCCGGGAATCTCGAACGGCATGGCGGGCGCTTCCTGCACATCGACCTCGACTTCGGCCCCATCGAGGCTGCCGTCGGCGAAGCGCTGGCGGAAGCTGGCGCGGGTCGCCTCGGAAGAGCCCTTGCCGGTCAGCGCGTCAAGCAGCCGCTCCATCGCCGCGCTCTCGCTCGCCTCCTTGACCTTCTCGCGGCGGCGCTCGCGCTCCAGCCGCACCGCCTCCTCGACCAGGTCGCGGGCGATCTGCTCGACGTCGCGACCGACGTAGCCGACCTCGGTGAACTTGGTCGCCTCGACCTTGACGAACGGCGCATCGGCCAGTTTCGCCAAGCGCCGGCTGATCTCGGTCTTGCCGCAGCCGGTCGGCCCGATCATCAATATGTTCTTGGGCGTCACCTCGTCGCGCAGCTCGGGATTGAGCCGCTGGCGGCGCCAGCGGTTGCGCAGCGCGACCGCGACCGCCTTCTTGGCGTCATTCTGGCCGATGATATGCTCGTCCAGTGCGGCGACGATCGCCTTGGGGGTCAAAGAGTCATTCATGCGAGTTGCAAACTTTCGTTCGTCCTGAGCGTGGTCGAAGGGGCGTTCGTGAGACCGTCGTGCCAGCGCGCTTCGACTTCGCTCAGCACGAACGAAAATAGTCAGGCTTCCACGATTTCCACCGTCAGCTGATCGTTGGTGAAGACGCAGACCTCCGACGCGATCCGCATGGCCCTGCGGGCCAGCAATTCAGGGTCCTGCTCATAGTCGCTGAGCGCCTTGGCCGCGGCGAGGGCATAGTTGCCGCCCGATCCGATCGCGGCGATCCCGCCCTCCGGCTCCAGCACGTCGCCGTTGCCGGTCAGGATCAGCAGCGTCTCCTTGTCGGCGACGATCATCATCGCCTCGAGGTTGCGTAAGTATTTGTCGGTCCGCCAGTCCTTGGCCAGCTCGACCGCGGCGCGGAGCAGCTGGCCGCGGTGCTGTTCGAGCTTCTTCTCCAGCCGCTCGAACAGGGTGAAGGCATCCGCGGTCGCGCCGGCGAAGCCGCCGATCACCGACCCGTCGCCCAGCCGCCGAACCTTCTTGGCATTGGGCTTGATCACCGTGTTGCCCAGGCTGACCTGACCGTCACCGGCGATGACGGTTCGCCCGTCCTTCTTCACCCCCAGGATGGTGGTGCCATGATATTGTTCCAACGCGCTCTCCCGCTTCGTCCGAGGCGCGATGTGGGTAAGCGCTGACAGCGATGCAAGCTCGCTACCGACGCCGCCTCCGCCACCAGTCGCCGACGTTCGACAACAAGGATCTGCGGGCAAAGCCTTCGAACATTTCGTCGGGATCCTTGGGATCGAGCAGCTCCGTATCGGCGATGAAGGCCCTGGCATCGCTCGGCTCCTCGAACTTGAGCAGACGGAGCGACCTGCCTTTGCTCTGCAGCGCCTCGATCGTGCCGACCAGCGATTCAGTGCGGTCGAACAGGGTCGTGACTTCTTCTTCGGAAACCCCGAGATGCTCGGCCAGCAATCGGGTGCGCACCCCGGCAATGATCGCTTCGGTTTCCCTGTCTTCGGCTTGCAGCGCTAGGTCGCATTCGCTGTCGAGGCCGAGCGAGCGGTTGTTCATATTGGCCGAACCGACGCGGAGGATGCGGTCGTCGACGATCATGATCTTGGCGTGGACGTAAATGTCCGCGCCGCCGTCGGTCACGGGCGTGTAGATGCGGAATCGGTTGCCGGGGTCCTCGCTGCCGATGATCTGCGCCAGCCGCACCCGAGCCGCGTCCATCGCCACCTGTTCCAGCCATCCCTCGGCCGTGACCGGGTTGACGAAGACGATCTCGGGCGGGTTGGGCTCGCGCATCCGCTCGAGGATCGCCTGGGCAATTCGGGGCGACGTGAAATATTGGTTCTCGGCGTAGATGAAGCGTCTCGCGACGTGGATCATGTCGAGGAACAGCGCCTCGATCTCCTTCACCTCGTCATGACCGTCATATTTCGCTGCGGTTCGGGCGATGGCGAATTGGCGGTCGCGAAACATCGGCTTCAAGTCATCCGGCCATATCGGGTCCGCGCCCGAAATCGGGTCCAGCTTCTCGCCAGTCGCGCGCTGCCATCGGTCGCAGGCCAACTCACCGAGCGCGGCGGCAAGCGGACCGTCGACGGCCATGGTCGCGTCATGCCAAGGGCCATAGGGATCGCCATTGGGCCGGATACGATTGGGATCATGGTCGGCATGGGCCGGGCGGTCCCAGCGGTCCCCTGTCATGTCGATGCCGCCGCATACCGCGAAGCAATCGTCGATCACCACGATCTTCTGGTGGTGGCTGCAACCGGGCGGGTGGGCGCTGTCGAGCTTGAACTTGATTGCTCGGGTAGCCGCCAGCCGAGCTACCCAGGCGATGGCGCTGCCCCGAAACAAGGTCTTGAGCGCGCCGAAATTCCACTTGAGGATCGCGATCTCGATGTGCGGCTTCTTCTTTGCAAGCTTGAGCAGGAAACCGCCCAGCGTTTCTTCGCCTTCCGCGCCCTTGTCGCGCCGGTCGAGCTTTATCCGCGGATCGAAG
>DASTCB010000073.1:0-47228 GCA_035711585.1 Sphingomicrobium sp. | reverse complement strand
GTCGATCGCCGCAGCAACTTCGGCCAGGCTCTTTCCGGCGGCCTCAATCGGTTCGTGTTTTTCCGGCATTCCTTCGTCATTGCGAGGAACGGAGTGACGAAGCAATCCACGGACGCCGCATTAATGGATTGCTTCGCAGTTACACTCCTCGCAATGACGGCTTGTGGCTATCGAACCTCGCACAGCAATCGTCACGGGAGGGGGCAAGCGCGTCGGCGAGGCAATCGTCCGCGCCCTGATTGACGATGGATGGTCGGTGGTGGCCCATATCCATCATGATGGGGACTCGGTCCCCTACGGGGCGGTCAAGGCGGTCTCCGACCTGGCTGACCCCGAGTGCGCCCGACGGATCTTCGCGGCCGCCGAGGGCCTTCCCCCGGTACGCCTGCTGGTCAATAATGCGGCGCGGTTTGTCTTCGACGAGTTCGGCGCGGCGGATCCGGCGGAATTCCAGGCCCATCTCAACGTCAATGCGCGGGCGCCCCTGCTGCTCATCGACGAGCTCGCTCGCCGTCACGAGGAGGGCGAGGCACTGGTGGTGAATTTGCTCGACGCCAAGCTCTCCGCGCCCAATCCCGATTTCGTCAGCTACACCATCTCCAAATTTGCGCTGGCGGGCATGGGGGAACTGGCGGCGCGGGCGCTGGCAGGAAGGGGGATCAGGGTGAATGCGATTTCGCCGGCGCTGATGCTCCCTTCGGGCGATCAGGGTGAAGCCAATTTCGCAGCGGTCCACGACCTCAACCCGCTGCGCCGCGGGATCGATGTGGAGGATGTTATTGCCGCCGTCCGCTACCTGGTCGATTCGACCGGGATAACGGGCCAGACGCTGACGTTGGACGGCGGGCAGCGATTCATGGCGTTGAATCGCGATGTTCAGTTCCTGGAGGATTGAGTGACGGAAGAAGCGGTCAGGCTGGAGGGCATGGTTCCGGCTCATCTGAAGGTCCGGCAGAGCCGAATCCTGCTCGATTCGCTGGAGGTCATGACCGACATCGGCTTCCATGAGTTCGAGGTCGGCCACCCGCAGAGGCTCCACATTACCGTGGAGATCTGGCTGGAGGATCTCGATCCGCCCGCCGACGACGATCAAGACCAGGCCTGGAACTATGATTATCTTCGCAGCGAAGTGGTGCGCATCGCCCAGGCTCGCCGCTACAACCTGCAGGAGACGCTGGTTCACGGGATTTTTCAACGAGTTGCGGCGTACCGCGGAGTGCGTGCGTTAAGAGTCAGGAGCGTCAAGCCGGACATCTACCCAGACGCCAAGGGGGTGGGAGTGGAGATTTCCTCGTTCGCCGCAAACGCGCCCGATCCGTAAGGGAAAGGTCATGACGCTGCCATGATTCCGTGCCGCCTTTGCCGCAAACGGAACAAATTTCATTGCGCAGCCATTTTCGCTTCATTAAGGGTGGCGCGTATCTGCCGATGATATGTTAATACATCGGCGGTTCCACGACAGCTCGGGTCGGCGTCATTTCGCAGCTTCCGGGAAGTCGTGGAATCGACCATCGAGGAGATTTGCGGCTTAATGTCCTACGCCAATCGCAAGCAGATGAGCTCCAACCGCACCGCGGCGATCATCATCGTGGCGCTCATCCACATTGGCCTCGGCTACGCACTGGTGACGGGCCTGGCCTACAACGTCATCAAAGCGACGGCCGAGAAGATGAAGACCTTCGACGTCGAGGACGAACCGCCACCCCCGCCCGAAGAGCCGCCGCCCCCGCCGGAGAAGACGGAGGTGCCGCCGCCGCCGCAGGTGGTCGCGCCGCCGCCGATCGTGCGCACCAATATCGTCGCGCCGCCGGTCGTCTCGACCCCGGTCGCGCCTCCGCCCGTGATCACCCCGCGCGCTACGCCGGCACCCCCGGCACCGCCGGCGCCGCCGCCCCCGAGGGTATCGCAGGCCGCTCGCGCCAGGGGTAACCTGGTCGCCCTTTTCTCGACTGACGATTATCCGCAGTCGGCGATCCGCAACGAAGAGCAGGGCACGACCTCCGTGCGCTTGACGATCGGCACCGATGGCCGGGTCACCGGTTGCGACATCACCAGTTCCTCCGGTTCGTCTTCACTGGACAGCGCCACCTGCAGCATCCTGCGTCGCCGGGCGCGTTTCACCCCGGCAAAGGATCAGGCGGGCAATCCGATCACGGACACGTACAGCCAGCGGATCCGCTGGGAACTTCCCGAGGAATGATTTTCTAAACAAGCGAACCAAAACCTCAGAATTTACATAGGAAAGTTAAACATATGGCAGCTCCCACTCTTTTGCTCGCTGCGGCCGCAGCCCCCGCTGGCGAAAATCCCTACGGCCTGATGCAGGCGTTGAATGAAGGCGGCCTGATCAGCTGGGCGACCTTCATCATCCTGGTCGCCATGTCGGTGTTCAGTTTCTACATCCTGTTCACCAAGCTGCTTCAGCAGCAAAAGATCATGAGCCAGGCGAACAAGGTCCGCGCCAGCTTCTGGAATGCACCGAACCTGCGCGAAGCGGCCAACAAGCTCGAGACTCGCAGCGCCTATCGTTCGATCGTCGAGGACGCGCTGGTCGCCCAGGACCAGCACAGCAAGCTGACCGATCCGGTCGACCAGCATGACTGGATGTCGGGCTCGCTGGCTCGCTCGCAGGGTGCCATCAGCAACCGCCTGGGTGAAGGCCTGGCGTTCCTCGCGACCGTCGGCTCGACCGCTCCGTTTATCGGACTGTTCGGCACCGTCATCGGCATCTACCGCGCGCTGATCAAGATCGGCGCGTCGGGCCAGGCGTCGATCTCGACCGTGGCCGGCCCGGTCGGCGAAGCGCTGATCATGACCGCGCTCGGCCTGGTCGTCGCCGTTCCCGCGGTGCTCGCCTACAACTGGCTGATCCGCCGCAACAAGGCGATCTCCGAAGATCTCGCGGCCTTCACCAACGACATCCATGGCTTTCTGATGTCGAACGGCGCGGTGAAGCCGGTCCTCGGCGGTCCGGCCAAGCCGGCCCAGGCCGCCCGTCCGGCCCCGACCGCGACGGCCGCTCGCTAAGCGTTATCTCGCTGGGCCGGCGGCGCAATCGCGGCCGGTCCGGCGAGAGTTGAACGAAGAAGGAATCGCGCCTCATGGCAATGCAAGTAGGCGAGCACGACCAGGGCGAAGACGTCCCCATGTCGGACATCAACACCACGCCGCTCGTCGACGTGATGCTGGTGCTTCTGATCATCTTCCTGATCACCGTCCCGGTCGTGATCCAGTCGGTGCCGATCACCCTGCCGGAAGTCCGCAACGAGCCGACCGAGACCAAGCCGGAAAACGTCTCGCTGACGGTCCGCGGTGGCGCAGGTGGCACCTGCGAGGTTTATTGGAACCTGACGCCCGTCAACAATGAGCAGCTGCTCGATCGCGCAGTCGAAGCGCTGGAGAGGCAGATCGAGCGGGTCGGCGGGGTCGAGAACATCAACGAAGAAAATATGCCGGAAGTGCACATCCGCGGCGACGTCGACACGCCGTACAAGTGCATCGGCGGAACGGTGTTCACCATGCAGCGCGCCGGCTTCGCCCGCGTCGGCTTCATTTCGCAGCCCGCGGCCGGTGGCCCGGTCCAGCGGCTGTAAGTTAGGAGCAAGCCACTATGGCGATGCAAACCACTGGCTCGAACGTCGAAGGCGAGCCGATGATGGACATCAACACGACGCCGCTTATCGACGTCATGCTGGTTCTTCTCATCATGTTCATCATTACCATCCCGCCGCAGACCCACGCGGTGAAGCTGGACCTGCCGCAGGACCAAACGAACCAGCCGCCGCCGCCGATCGACCCGGTCAAGAACAAGATCGTGGTCACGCAGGCGGGCGCCGTGCTGTGGAACGGCGCGCCGGTCAACCTGACGCAGCTGCGCCAGTATCTGGACGTCACGCAGCAGATGGACCCGATCCCGGAGCTCCACCTGCAGCCCGAACCGGAAGCACGCTATGTGCTGGTCGACGAGGTGCTGGCGGTGACCAAGCAGGCCAAGGTCAGCAAGATGGGCTTTGTCGGTAACGAAGCCTATATGACGGTCTTCTAAGGCAGTCCGGCCTGGAACGAGATGGGGCGGCTCCGAAAGGGGCCGCCCTTTTTTCATCGCTGTGGAGGTAACCGCTTTTCAACGGCTCTCCGTTACCCCACGGGTCATGGACGTCATCGCCGCGCATCAACAGGGCCTGCTCGAGCAACTGCAAGAGGAAGCGTCGGCGCTTGCGGGGCGGGCGCGGGAGCATGGCCAACGCGCCGTGGTGCTCCACCACCTCTATGACCATTCGCGAGGAGGCCATGTTTGGGCGCTCGCCGAGGCGGGCCGGGCGTTACGCATTGCCCGAGGCATAACCGTCCTCCAGCGACGACTGGATCGCTGGGGCTGGGTGATCGCCCGGCGCGAGGAAGCCGCGACGGCTCTCGATCGGCTGGTCAATGCCCTGGGCGAAGCAAGCCGGGCCCGAACCCTGGCGGCCTATCGCGCCTACCGGCTGAGCGCCACTCCGGCGCTCCGTTCCGAGGCCGAGCGGATCCTGCCCCCGGACCTGCTCGTGGCTTTCGACCATTGTCACGCCGCTCGGCGGGCCCGGGAGGATTTGCCAGTCGAGATCCGCGACCAGCTGGCTGTCGGGAGCGAGGCCATCGCCCTGGCGGCGATGGATTCGAAGAGGCTGATTGCGGCATGGGCGGCGATTGAGGCGACCGGCCTTGGGCGTGCGGCCCACCGCCTGCTTGGCGACAGAGCGCTTGCACGAGGGGCCGCGCGGGATCGCAGACGTGGCTGGCCCAGGGTCGAGCGCGAGCTGCGCGACAATCCGTCGCTGCCGGCCAGCTTCCAGGCAAACCCGGCGCAGCATTTCTATGCGCTTCATCGCGACCTTGCCGAACGGCGGCGCCAGCAATGGCGCGAGGCCTGCGACCGCGAGCCGGATGCGTTCGAGCTGGCCGCCTAGAGGCCGGCCTCACCCGAAAGTGAAGGCATAGGCCTCGACGCCGGGATCGAGGAACTCGATCGTGAATGTCCGCTCCCGGTCGGGGTCCTGCTGGCGGACCAGCTGGTAGAGGCGTTGCTCCATGACCTGGCCAATGCCGGCGGAATCAATGTCCATGCCGCGGTCGCTGCCGGGTTCCTTTCCGTCCAGCAGGACGCGGAAACGGACCGGCTTCCCGGTCGAGCTTCCGAGCACCAGATGGAGATCGCGGGAACGGAAGCGGAACTGGATCTTCCCTGCCGCCGAACGCAGCAGCGATCGTTCGCGGTTCACTTCCCAGCGGCCATCCAGGCCCCAGTCGTTGAGGCCGAGCGCGCCGGGCAGCCGATAGTCATTGGTACCCGCGCGCAATCCTCCGGGCGAGGCGAAGCCCTTGGCGCGCAACGTCCCCAGATAGGTTTCCGGGCTGCGGATCGAGGCGATGTCAGGCGCGGCGCCGGCGCCGCTAGCCGCGACCCGGGCGCGGTTGCCCAGTGCCGGCTTGCCGGCTTCGGCAAGCAAGGCGCGAATGGCGGACTCGGTGGTGTCGAAATTGCCCTCGCCGAAATGATGGTAGCGAATCCGCCCCTGCGCGTCGGCGAGATAATGGGCCGGCCAGTAGCGCTGGTCGAAGGCGCGCCAGATGGCGAGGTTGTTGTCCAGCGCGACCGGGTAGGTAATGCCGAAGTCGGCGACGGCCTTGCGGACATTGGCCGGGTCCTTCTCGAAGGCGAATTCCGGGGAATGGACCCCGATCACCACCAGCCCCTGGTCGCGATAGCGATCGGCCCAGGCGCGGACGTGCGGGATGGTCCGGATGCAGTTGATGCAGCTGTAGGTCCAGAAGTCGATCAGGACGACCTTGCCCTTCAGCTGCTCGCGGCTGAGCGGCGGCGAATTGAGCCACAGAACCGCTCCGTCGAGCGGCTTGAGCTCGCCCTCCACCGGCAGCATTCCCCCGGTCCTGGTGGTCAGCTCCTCATCCTCCATTCCGAGCAGGCGGGCGAGGCCATGCTCGAAGGCGAAGGTCTGGGCGGTCGACAGCCGGGCGAGCAGACGGGTGTCGAGGCCGAGCGCGATGGTGCCGACGCCGATCAGGATCAGCACGCCGAGCGCCTTGCGCAGGCCTTCGCCGGCGCCGATCGAGCGCTTCATGGCGGCGAAGACCCTGCCGCCGACCAGCAGCGCTCCGGCGAGGCTCGTCGCCGCTCCAAGCGCGTATGCGAGCAGCAGGCCGGCGGTCGCGGCGCTTGCGCCCGACAAAGCAGCGCCGGTCAGGATGATGCCGAGGATCGGCCCGGCGCAGGGAGCCCAGAGCAGTCCCGTCGCAACACCAAGAAGAAGGGATCCGCCGATGCGATCCTCATGGCCTTGCGCGGACAGCCGCTCGCCGAGGCCGACCAGCGGCCGCATCGCCCGTTCGGCAAGCCTTGGGAAGATCAGCAGCAGCGCGAAGCTGGCGAGCAGGACGATGGCGATCCAGCGGCCGGCGCTGTTGGCCGCGACCGCCCAGCCGCCACCGACCGCGGCCAAGGTCGCCACTCCGGCGAAGGTGACCGCCATTCCGGCGAGCAGCGGAAGCCCGTTGCGCAGGAAGGGGCGGTCGGCGCGCGCGAACACGAACGGCAGCACCGGCAGGATGCATGGGCTGAGGATGGTGAGGATTCCGCCGAGATAGGCGAGGAGGAAGATCAGCATCCCTCGGCTAAGCTCGGGACAGGTCAGGCCTGAAGGTCAGGCTGAGGCCGTTGAGGCAGTGGCGCTTGCCGGTCGGGCGCGGACCGTCGTCGAAGACATGGCCGAGATGGCCGCCGCATCGCCGGCAATGCTCCTCGGTGCGGATCATTCCGAGCGACAGGTCGCGCCTGTAGGCGACGGCATTGGGCAGGGGCTTCCAGAAGCTCGGCCAGCCGGTTCCGCTGTCATATTTGGCAGCCGAGCTGAACAGCAACAGGCCGCAGCCGGCGCAGGCGAAGACGCCCTTGCGCTTTTCCTTGAGCAGGGGGCTGGTGAAGGCGCGTTCGGTGCCGGCTTCGCGGAGGATGTGGTAGCGCCCCGGGCCCAGCCGGCGGCGCCATTCGGCTGGGGTGCGCTGGATTTCGAACGCCGCCTTCGCTTCACGGCCGTAGAGGATGGCCGCGCCCGCCAGCGCGGTGCCCGCAGCCACGCCCAGGAGATCGCGGCGGTTGCAGTCGGTCGGCTTCATTCCAAGTCGCATATAGCATGCGATGCTGAATGCCGCCTGCCGATGCAGTATCGCCTCGATGCGCCGCGGTTATGGTCAGGCGCGGGAGAGGCTCGGCGCTGATCCGGTCCACCGCTTGAAGGCGCGGGAGAAGGCGGCGGGGTCGGAAAAGCCGAGCCGCCAGGCCGCCTGCTTCACCGGCATCTGCTCATCGCGAAGCAGTTTCAGCGCCAGCCGATGGCGGAGCTCATCGAGCAATTGTTCGAAAGTCACGCCTTCCGCCTTCAGGCGGCGATAGAGAGTTTGACGGCTGAGGCCCAGCTCCCGCGCAACCTGGTCAATATTGGCATGGCCATCGGCTAGCAGCGTCTCGACCACGCCCTCCACCTTTCGCCGAAAGCTTGCCTGGTTGCGGGCACCGCGCTCAATCGCGCCGGCCAGTTCGCCGAGGAAGGCCATGAGCGGATTGGGCTGCTCCTGCCTTGGTCGTTCATACTCGGCGAACATCGCTTGCCAGCGCCCGGCCGGGCAGACTTTGCGATTGTCGCAACGGGCGCACTCCTTCTGCTGCATCCGCTCAATGCAACGTGCGATCATCTCTTTGATGCCCACGGTCATGCTCCCACGTGTTGCACCAATCTAATACAGCATCACACTAATAGACGCAAGCAAGGAGGGAGATTTGCGATGCGTTTGAAGGCTTTAATGTACGGTGCGGCAGGAGCAGTGCTGATCTCGACGCCGGCCTCGGCCGACACGGTTACAGACTGGTGGGAAACGGCCAACCGTTACTGGCTCGCCAGTCAGGGTGCGCCGGGACCGTTGGGACCTGACGCCGCCCGGGCGGCGACCCGAACGACGCTGGCGATGTTCGAAGCGATCAATGCCATCGATCGGCGCTACCAGAGCTATCTCGGCTTCCCCCAGGGCGACCGCAATGCCTCGCAGGACGCAGCGGCGGCGACCGCGGCGTACAAGGTGCTTCTCAAGCATTACCCTTCAAACAAGGCGGCGCTCGATGAGAGCTACACGCTGAGCATGACCGGTATTCCCGAAAGCGCGGCCAAGCAGGTCGGAATTCAACTTGGCGAGAAGGCCGCCGCGGCGGCGATGAACGCCAACGGGGTTGATCCGGCGATCGTGCAGGCGCCCTATCGACCCAGAACGGTGCCAGGGGAATGGGTGGCAACCGGCCTGCCCTCGCTTGAGCCATATTGGCCGGCGCTGAAGCCCTGGGTGATGCCGAGCGCTGATGAGCTGCGCCCTGCGCCGCCGCCGCCGCTCGACAGCGAGCGCTACGCGCGCGACTATGAAGAGGTTAGGCGGCTGGGCGGCAAGGAAAGCAAGGAGCGCACGCCCTATCAGACGCTGATCGCCCGCTATCGCCAGGCGTTCGACATCGCGCCTTCCGTGAGGCGGGCGACCGACATGCCAGGGCGGAGCCAGGTGCAGACTGCGCGCTTCCTGGCGCTCTACCAGATGGCCAATGACGATGCGACACAGGCGATGGTGGTCGCCAAGCAGCATTATGAATATTGGCGTCCGATCACCGCGATCCGAAACGGCGACAAGGACGACAATCCGGCGACCCAGCCCGATCCCGCCTGGGCGCCGCTGATTGCCACTCCCAACTTCCAGGAATATCCGTGCGGCCATTGCACCCTGGCGGGTTCGATCGCTGAGGTCATGCAGTCCGAAAGCGGCTGGAAACCGGGGCAGGGCGTGCGGGTCGGGTCGCTGCTCAACCCGACTTCGGTGGTGCAGGTGCTGCCCGACTGGAACGAATGGGCGCGGCAGGTGTCGGACAGCCGCATGTACGGCGGGGTCCACTACCGCTTCTCCAACGAGGCCGGCGAGGAAATCGGGCGCAGGGCGGCGCGGATGGTGATGGAGAAAGTGCTGCGACCGTTGGCGGGGAAGAAGAAATAGGCCCTTCAACAACTTCGCTTTGACTCCCTCCCCGAGTGAACTCGGGGAGGGCATCTGCTGACCTTATTGGGTGCCATCGCCGAGGACGAATGGCTTGGCGGCCTGACTATTTGTGCCGCGCTCGCCGGCAGATGCGCCAGCCTGTGCCTGCGAACCCGACGGCTCAAGCGCACGGTCCGCCTTTTCGATGAGTTCGTCCTTCTTTTCGCGGACCGTTGAGGCGAGCTGACTGGTTTGCTCGCTCGCCATTTCGCGCGCCTTCTCGCCGATGCCGCCGAGTTTCTCCTGCTCCTGCCGGCTTACGGGAAGGGCCGAACCCGCGGCAGCGCCGGCCGCCGCAGCAAGGATTCCTGCGACCAGCGGGTTGCCATTGTAGAAGTCCTGGGTCCGTTCGAGCGCTTGCTGAGCCGTTCGGCGCGTAGCGGCCGCGGACTGGCGGGATGATTCAGCCCAAGCCTGGCGCTTGTCGCGGAATTTTTCCGTCAGACCATCGAGCCGCTGACGGAAGCTGCTGTCGTCTTCCTCATAATCGCGCTCGCACATCAGGAAGGCGGCACGCGCCTCGTCCCGGCGGCGCTGATACGCGAGCTGGTCCTCGCCGTCGCGGATTTCCAGCGCTGACATGTGCGAGACATAATCCCGATGATGGACGTCGTAATCCGTTCGATCCGAATCCCAGTCGTCACTTTTCCCGTTCGACTTGATCGTCGGGAACTTAGAATCCTTGTCGCTCACCAACCAGATCGCGCCGGCGGCGATCAGCCCAAGAGCGATCGGATTCTTGCGGGCACCTTCGAAGAGGTAGCGCGCGTCAACATCATTCTCATCTGCCTTGTCCAGCAGCGCGTTGAACAGGTTGCGGAACGTCAGCTGATCTCCGATCCGGTCGACGGTTCGGCTCATTTGGTCCTGAGTTTGACGAATGTCGCGCTCAATCTCCGCCGGATCATGAGCACGGGTGTTGGTGTCGGTCATCATTCTTGCTCCGGATGAAGGTTGCCACGGACTGCGTCCGGGGTCCGTTGGAGGGTGCGCTGCGAGCGCTCTGGTGATAGGTGCGCCCCACTCATTTTCGAGGCCGCGGCCCGATAAAGGAGATAGGCCAAGGCCAGCGTAGCGACGCCGACGATCAGGGTTGCAAACCCCAGATTGTCCATGGCGTCGCCGAGAAGATAGGCGAGGCCCATCAGCATCACTCCGAGGCCGGCAATGCCGACCACGGCCGCGCCGGCCATTCCGCCGATGGCCATCTTGATGTCTGCCGTCGCCTCGCGGATCTCGGCCTTCATCAGGTTGAGCTGCTGTTCGGCCAAATGAGAACCCTGGCCTGCCAACTGCCGCAACAGGTCGACGACATTCTCCTCGCCGGACGAGCCGGCCCTCGGAGAGGGATTTACCACATGCGGTTCAGGAGGATCGGCGAATGAAGAGTCCCGGCGCGTCATACGAACTCTCCCCTGGAACTGGGAGTGGAGATGCTGTCATTGCCACTGCCATAGCCCGGCTCAACGTACGGGGCGCGCGGAGACGACGATGACGGTTGGCCGGATGACTGGTCCGCGCCAGCCCTGAATATCCGTGCCGCTGCGAAACCCGCGGCGGCGCAGGCGGCGAGGAACATCCCGGGGCGTTCGCGAGCGAAGCCCTGGACATCGTTCATCAGCTGCCGGCTATCCTTTTGCTCGATCGATTCTGCGAAGCCCTGGATCTGCTGCGCGCCCTGGCGGAAGGCCGCTCTCAGCCACTCCGGGGAACCATCATCGAGCTGTCCTGCGGTCTGCTCGAGCGCGGAGGAAACCGTCCGAGCCTGACTTACGGCAGTGCCTTTGCGCGCGTCGACCTCGCTATGCAGCCGATCCGCCGCTTTGGAGCTAAGCTGTTGCGCATCAGCCTTGAGTTCGTTCGTCGCGCCGGCGGTACCGCTGGCTTGCTGTGACGGAGCTGAGGGGGATTGCGACGCGTTCGGGTCACCGGTCCCGCCCACGCCGCGCGAGGGAGGCTGCTGCATAATCTGCCTTTCTGTTCAACGAGTTAAGATCGAACCGTCAGGGGGTGTGCAAGTTCCGGGGCGGCGAAAAGTTTTCGGCCAAATGTGCCCCGGCCCGACGGGCTAGGCTGCCAGCCCGTCGAACTGCAACCGCGCGAGGCGGGCGTATAGCCCTCCTTGCGCGGTCAGCGCGCCATGGTCGCCCTCCTCGACGATCCGGCCATGATCCATGACGATGATCCGGTCGGCGGCGCGAACGGTGGCCAGCCGGTGGGCGATGACGATGGTGGTGCGGCCCGCCACCAGCCGGTCGAGCGCCTCCTGCACCAGCCGCTCGCTTTCCGCATCGAGCGCGGAGGTGGCTTCGTCGAGCAACAACAGCGGCGCGTCTCGGCGCAGGAGAGCGCGGGCGATGGCGATCCGCTGCCGCTGGCCGCCCGACAGCCGGGCTCCGCCTTCTCCCATATAGGTGTCGAGTCCTTCCGGGAGAGCGCGGAGGAAGGTCTCCGCATTGGCGTCGCGCGCCGCCTGCCAGATCTCGTCCTCGCTGGCGTCCCAATTGCCATAGCGCAGATTGTCGCGGGCCGAGGCTGCGAAGATCACCACCTCCTGCGGGACCATGGCGATGCGTTGGCGGACATCGGCAGGATCGGCGGCCTTGAGGTCGACTCCGTCGAGCAGCACCCGGCCGGCCTCCGGATCGTAGAAACGCTGGGCAAGCTGGAAGATGGTGGTCTTGCCCGCGCCCGAGGGCCCGACAACGGCTAGTCGCTCGTTGGGCCGGACCTCGAGGCTGAAGCCCTCGAGCGCGGACGTGTCCTTGCGGGTCGGGTAATGGAAGGTGACGTCCTCGAACGACAGCCTTCCCTCGGCCGGTACGGGCAAGGCCATGGGGTTGGCCGGCGCCTTGATCTCCGGCTCGGCGCGAAGCAGCTGATTGAGGCGTTCCGAAGCACCTGCGGCGCGTAGCAGGTCTCCATAAACCTCCGACAGGGCCCCGAAAGCGCCGGCCAGCAGCGCCCCGTACAGCACGAAGGCGGCGATCGTCCCGCCGGTCATTCGCCCCGCTGTAACGTCCACCGCGCCCTGCCAGATGACCAGGGTGATTGCCGAGAACATAAGCGAGATGACGATGAAGGTCATCAGCGCCCGGAGCATGATGCGCTTCTTGGCGGTCGAAAAGACGCTCTCCGTCGCGTCGGTGAAGCGCTGCGCTTCGCGGCCCTGCTGGTTGAAGGCCTGGACGATCTTCATCGCGCCCAGCACTTCGCCGGTGGCGGTACCCACGTCGGCGATGCGATCCTGGCTGTGCTTCGAGATGGTGCGGACCCGGCGACCGAGGATGGTGATCGGGACAATGATGAGCGGAATGCCGAGCAGGATCATCCCCGCCAGCTTGGGCGCGAGGATGAACAGGATGATCGCGCAGGCGATGCCCATCACCAGGTTGCGCAGGGCGACCGAGATGGTCGTGCCGACCACCTGCTCGATGATGGTGGTGTCGACGGTGATCCGACTGGTAATTTCGGCTGGCCGGTTTTCCTCGAAATATCCGGGCGACAGGCGCAGCAGGTTGCGGTGAACCGCCAGGCGGATGTCGGCCACGACCCTCTCGCCAAGCCAGCTGACGAAATAGAAGCGGACCGCGGTTGCCACGGCCATCACCACCACGAGGAACAGCAAATACTGGAACCAGCGCGCAATATCGCCCCCGCCGGAGAATCCTCGGTCGATGATCAGCTTGAAGGCATAGGGAACGCCGGATGTCGCCGCTGCCGCCACCAGCAGTGCGATCGCCGCGCAGAGAATGTGGGCGGGATAGCGGCGCGCGATGCTCCACACCATGCCGAGATCGGACAGGGACTTGCCCTTCGGGGCACTGGAAGAAATCGCCATTGCGGTGGCCTAGCAGTGTGTCCGCCTTGCCTCAATTGCCGCGATGCGGCGGTGCGATGCAGCATTTCGCTTGCGGTGCGATGAAAGGGGTCCCACATTCCTGGTCACGTGCATAATTTCCCGGGACAATTTGATGCTCTATGACGCCTATGAGGTACAGCGCTCGCTGCTGACCAGCGCGAGCAAGCTGGCCGGACTTGGCGCCGGATGGCTCAACAATCCCAGCAACCCGTTCGGCTACAGTTCGATGGGCCCGCTGGTCGCGGCGGGCCTCGAAGTCTTCGCCCATGCTTCGGCGCCGCGGGGCAAGCCGGAGTTCGGCATCGAGCAAGTCCAGCTGGGCAAGAAACTGGTCGCGGTCGACGAGGACATTACGCTTCGCAAGCCGTTCGGGCAGCTCAAGCATTTCCGCAAGCTTGACTCGGATGCCGGTGAGCCGTTGCTGATCGTTGCGCCCATGTCCGGCCATTATGCGACGCTGCTGCGCGGCACGGTCGAGCGGATGCTGCCCAGGCATGACGTGTTCATCACCGACTGGCGCGACGCCAAGCTGGTGCCCGCGAATGAGGGCGGCTTCGACCTCGACGATTATATCGACTATCTGATCGAGTTCGCCGAGGCGGTGCTGAAGGAAACGGGGAAGCGGCCGCATATACTGGCGGTGTGCCAGCCGTCGGTTCCCGCCTATGCCGCGACCGCGATCATGAATGCCGACAAGCATCCCGCGCGGCCGAAGTCCCTGACCATGATGGGCGGGCCAATCGACACCCGCAAGGCGCCGACCGCGGTCAACACGCTGGCGACGCAGCGACCGCACAGCTGGTTTCAGCAGAATGTGATCGCCACCGTGCCGATGATTTACCCCGGATCGGGCCGCAAGGTTTATCCGGGCTTTTTGCAGCTGGCCGGGTTCATGACCATGAACCTCGGCTCGCATCTCATCAGCCATTGGGAAATGTTCAAGCATCTCGTCGTCGGCGATGACGAGAGCGCCGACGCCACCCGCAATTTCTACGATGAATATCTGTCGGTATGCGACATGACCGCCGAATTCTACCTGCAGACGGTCGACGTCGTGTTCCAGCGGCATTTGCTGCCCAGGGGCGAGTTCGAGCATCGCGGGCGCAAGGTTGACCCCAAGGCGATCAAGGACACGCCGCTGCTGGCGATCGAGGGCGAACGCGACGACATCAGCGGCATCGGCCAGACCCGGGCGGCGCTCGACCTGGCGACCGGGCTCGCAGCCTCAAAGAAGCAGTATCACCTGGCCAGGGACGTCGGCCATTACGGCATCTTCAACGGCCGCAAGTGGCGCGAGAAGATCGCCCCTGTGGTCGAGAAATTTATCTCAACCCACGCCTAGATTCGCTCCATCCGTAGCCATTTCGGATCGCCCATCCAGGCACGGTTGAGCGCCGCGGTCGCCGCAGCCGCTTGTGCCCGCCGGCCGAGTTTCTGCTCGGTGGCGGCCAGCCCGTATAGCGCCCAGCCATTGTTGGGGAATTTGGCGAGCGCCGCAGTGAACGCCTGCTGCGCCTCCTGGTAACGGCCGGCGCGATATAGCGCCGAACCCAGCGACTGGTTGACCGGGAAATACCACCAGGGCGGCTCCATGTAGGAGATTCGGTCCTCGACTGCGACCGCCTGGCGATAATGATCGGCGGCCTGGAGGTGACGCCCCCGGATCGAGGCATATTTGCCGCGCGCGACATGCTCGGCTAGGGCCAGCAGGTCCGGCGCAGGCATGCCTTGGTCGGCCATCGCCTTCAGCGCCTCGGCCTGGCGGAGTCGGGCGAGCTCGCGCATCTCCTTGTCGAAGCCGATGTCATTCTTCTGCTGGGCATAGGCTACCGCCCGGACATAATGGCGGACGCCCTGCACATAGGCGAGCCGCGGGTCGGGCTCCGGAAGTTCGAGTACATCGGCAGCCGGCGCGAACTGCAGCGTGGCGAAATAGGGCGCGGCATAGATCGCCTGGATCCACCCGATCTGCGACGCGGTGTTGGCATCGACGATCGATGCCAGCCGCTTGGCTTCGCGGATCGCGGTTGGAAGGTCGCCGCCCATTTGCGCCGACGTGACGATGAAATGGACGTTATGCGGGTAATAGCCGTAGCGGACGAAGCCCTTGTCGTCCGCCTCCTTGATATAGGCCTCGTCCTTGCGCGCCGCGTCGATGTTGACGCGGATCGAGTCCTTCCAGCGGCCGAGCCGGTAGTAGATATGGGCCGGCATATGGACCATGTGCCCGGCGTCGCCGGCAAGCGGCGCCGACAGGCGGTCGGCGGCCGCCTCGGCGCGCCTGGGATCCGGGCCATTCTCCATCAGGTGGATGTAGAGGTGAGGGGCCTGGGGATGGTCCGGATTGCGGGCCGATACCATCTCGACCAGCCGAATGGCTTCGCCGAGACGCGGCTTCGCACTTTGCTTGTCCGGCTCCCAATAGTCCCACGGCAGCGTGTCCATCGCCGCCTCAGCCGCGAGCAGGGCGATGTCGTCGTGCTGCGGATAGTAGCGCGCCACCATCAGCATTGCGTCGGCATAAGCGCCGTCGAGGTCGGCCCGCTTGGCGTTGGTGTCGGCCGAATAGCGCTTGGTCAGGGCCATGATCAGCGCCCGCTCGGGTGGCGTGACCCTGGCCGCCAGCTCGACCGCCCGCGCCGAGGCTTTCAGCGCGAGCGCATTGGTATCGGGCGTGATCGGCGCGTTGATGTTGGGGCCATAGGCCAGCGCCTCGCCCCAGAAGCACATGGCGCATTCCGGATCGAGCCGCTGCGCCTCGCGGAAGGAGGCGATCGCCGCCGCATGGTTGAAGCCGTAGGCGAAGCCTATTCCCTGGTCGAAGTATCGCTGCACCTCCGCATTGGAGGTGGTGATCGGGAAATGGACCTTGCCGAGACCATCATAGAGCCGGATGGCGGAAGTCGCCTGGGCCTGGACGATGGCCGCGACCATCGCCACCCGGTCGCGCATCGTTGCGGCCTTGCCGCCGCCACCGCACAGGGCGGAGATGCTGGCCGTCGGGTCGAGCAGGGCCAGTTGCTGAGCCGAAAATTCGATTGGGGTCGCGACGCCGAACAATGAAGTCGACGCCAGGGCCAATGCCACGCGCTGCACGCGATCCATAGTCGCCTCCCGCTGAGTCGCTGGAAGCAGCGCTTAGCACAAATTGAATGGAGGTTGTTGTTCCTAGCTCAGCTGGGGCTCGGCGGGGTCTACCCGCTGAGCGATGGCCGCCTCGACCATGTCCCGCCACATATCGCTATCGCCGACCGCCGCCATGGCCTCGTCGGGCTCGCGCATCGTGTGAAGCACTGCCAGCGCTTCGTTGATATGCTCCGGCCATACGAGGTCGACCTTCTCGGCCGCGGATGGGTCGCTGCCTTCGGCATTGCTGCTGTGGGCAGCGCCGGCCAGCACCCGGGCGACGCGTTCGACCAGAGGGCGATTGGATTCGGGCATGGCGGGACTCCTGTCGGGGTTCGACAGGCTCAACTCACTTGACCGGGCTCGGGTTCATGCCGTTGCCATTTTCCGGTCAGGCCGAAGAAGGCAGCAACACCGCCGAAAGCGGCGACCACTCCCATCACCGCCAGGGCGACAGCGAAAGGCTGCAGCAGCTCTTGCCCCTGACCCATGAGCACGGCGCCGAGCAGCGCGACGGCGATGAGCCCGCCGATCCTGGCCACCGCGCTGTTGAAGCCCGAGGCCATGCCGGTCTGATGCTTGTCGACAGCCGCGAGCACGGTGCTGGTCAGCGGAGCGACCGCCAGGGTCATGCCGATCGACATGGTGAGGATCGCCGGGAAGGCGTGGCTCCAATAGGCCTGGTCCGAGGCAATCCGGGTTGCGAGGAGCAGGCCGATGCCGACGACGATCGGCCCTACTGTCAGTGGGACGCGGGGGCCGAGCCGGACAGCGAGCTTGCCCATCAACGGCGACAGGGCGCCAAGCAGGACGGACAGCGGCATCAGCGACAGTCCGGCCTCGATCGGGGAATAGCCTCCAGCCTCGATCAACACATAGGGGATGAGCAGCAATGACCCGCCGAAGGCTCCGTAGAGCAGGAAGGTCATCAGATTGAGCGAGGAGAAGCAGCGATTCTCGAACAGCTGCAGCGGAATCATTGCCTTGTCCTTGAGCCGACGCTCCCACAGCAGGAAGGCGAGCAGCAAGACCCCTCCGGCAATCAGACCCGTTGTGGCCATCGGCGTGAGCCTGAATTGCTGCGACCAGAGCGTCAGGCCGTAGGTCGCGGCGGCGAGCCCAAGCGTTGCCAGCACCGCGCCGACAATATCGAGCCGTGCCTTTTCCGGCTCCTTCACCTCCTCGACCCGGGTCAACGCGACCAGGATCGCTGCGGCGACGAGCGGCATGTTGATCCAGAAGATGCTGGGCCACCCGACATGCTCGACCAGCCAGCCGCCGATCAGCGGGGCGATGGCGGCGGCGATCGCGCCGGCCGCGGCCCAGGTGCCGATCGCCTGGCCGCGCGCCTCGCCTTCATAGACCCCGTTCAAGAGGGCCAGGCTGTTGGGCAACAGCAGGCCCGCGCCGATCCCCTGGAGGGCTCGGCCGGCCAGTAGTGGCTCAAGCGAGCCGCTCAGCGCACAAGCCAGCGAACCCGCCCCGAACAGGGCAGTGCCGATCACCAGCCACAGGCGACGGCCCTGATGATCGCCCAGCGCGCCTCCGATCAGGATCAGAGCGGCAAGCGGAAGGGTGTAGATGTTGACCACCCACTGCACTTCGGCCGCGCCGGCGCCGGTGCCTTCACGAATCGCGGGCAGGGCGACGTTGAGGATCGATCCGTCGATGAAGCTGAGCGAAGAGGCCGCCACCGACATGACCAGCGTCCAGCGCGCGTCGTGCCGGGCTTTGGCGGGCGTTCGATTCACGCGGCGGGTTGTCTCGGATTCACGCGGTCGATCAAACGCCTGAGCGCGCGGCGGGCTGCAATCACCAGCCAGATTGAAAGCCCGACGAGCAACAGCGCGATGATGGCGGCGGCGATCGGGTTGGCGATGGCGAGTGCGAGCAGGCCGCCGGTGGCGACATCCTCGGCGGTCGAGACGATGACGTTGGAAAAGGGCTCTGGGCTGGTGTTGACCAGGGTTCGCGCGCCGGCCTTGCCGGCATGAGCCATGAAGGCCGCTCCGCCGCCGAGCAAGAAGCTGCCGACCTGCCATGCCGGATCGGCCGCGTCGACGATGGCGAGGCTGAGCAGCGCGCCGCCCAGCGGCCGGACGAACGAGTGGATCGCATCCCACGCGCTGTCGACCCATGCGATCTTGTCGGCGAAGAACTCGGCGAAGGTGCCGAGCGCGGCGATGGTCAAAACCCAGTTATTGGCCAGTACGTCGAGCATCTGCAGCTGGTCGGGAAGGGCGATCCAGCCGAACTTCATGCCGATCCCGGTGATTAGCGTGACCAGGTAGAGCCGCCACCCGGCCAGCAGGCTGGTCGATGCGGCGAGGGCGATGAGTTCGAGAGGGGTCATCGAAATCCCCTTTATCCTCATTCCCGCGAAAGCGGGAACCCGGACGTTCTTTGTTGGGTCCCCGCTTTCGCGGGCATGACTGGTTAGAGTACTTCGAACAGCCCCGCTGCGCCCATACCGCCGCCGACGCACATGGTGACGACGACATATTTGGCGCCGCGGCGCTTGCCCTCGATCAGCGCGTGGCCGGTGAGGCGCGCGCCCGACATGCCATAGGGGTGGCCGATCGAGATGGCGCCGCCGTTGACGTTCAACAGGTCGCCCGGAATGCCGAGCTTGTCGCGGCAGTAGAGGACCTGGACGGCGAACGCCTCGTTCAGTTCCCACAGGCCGATGTCGCCCATTTTGAGGCCGAAGCGCTGCAACAGCTTGGGGACGGCGAATACCGGTCCAATGCCCATCTCGTCGGGCTCGGTGCCGGCAACGGCCATGCCGATGTAGCGGCCGAGCGGCTCCAGGCCGCGACGCTCGGCGAGGGCGCTGTCCATTACCACGCAAGCCGAGGCGCCGTCGCTAAGCTGCGAGGCGTTGCCCGCGGTGACGTTCATGCCGGGCCCGCGCACCGGCTCCAGCTTGGCCAGGCCTTCCAGCGTGGTTTCGGGCCGGTTGCCCTCGTCCTTGTCGAGCGTGACCTCGCGCCTGGAGACTTCGCCCGTCTCCTTGTCCTTGACGGCCATGGTCGCCGACACCGGGATGATCTCCGCCGATAGGCGGCCTTCGGCCTGGGCGGCCGCGGTGCGCTGCTGCGACTGGAGCGCATATTCGTCGCATGCCTCGCGGCTGATTCCGTAGCGCTTGGCGACCACCTCGGCGGTGTCGATCATCTGCATGTAGACATTCTTGTGCATCGCCAGCAGCTCGAGGTCCGGGCCGAGCCGCATCTCGGGCGTCTGGACCAGGCTGATGCTTTCCACGCCCCCGGCGACGATCACGTCCATCCGGTCGACGATCACCTGCTTGGCGGCGGTGGCGATGGCCATCAGCCCCGAGGCGCACTGGCGGTCGATCGACATGCCGGCAGTGGTGACGGGCAGGCCGGCGCGAAGCGCGGCGGTGCGGCCTATGGTCGCCTGCACGCCCTGCTGCATCGCCGCGCCCATGATGCAGTCGTCGACCTCGGCCGGGTCGACCCCTGAGCGCTCGACCGCGGCGCGGATCGCATGGGCGGCGAGGGTCGGCGAGGGCGTCGCGTTGAACGCGCCACGATAGGCGCGGCCGATCGGCGTGCGGGCGGTGGAGACGATGACGGCGTCGCGGACGGACATGGGTTAGCTCCTTAGGTGAAAATCAGGCCGAGCCATTGGGCGGTGAGTGCGGGCTTTTCCTCGCCCTCGATCTCGACCGAGACGGTCTGGCGGATGAGCAGCTGGCCGGGCGACTTTTCCTCGACGCCGTCCAGCGTGAAATGGCCGCGCACCCGCTTGCCGGCCTTGACCGGCGCGAGGAAGCGGACCCGGTCGAGGCCGTAGTTGACCGCCATTTTGGTGGTGTCGGGGATCAGCATGACGTCGGCGGCCATGCGGCTCAGCAGCGACAGCGAGAGGAAGCCATGGGCGATCGTGCCGCCGAACGGCGTTTGCGCCGCCATGGCCTGGTCGACATGAATGAATTGATGGTCGTCGGTCGCGTCGGCGAACTGGCTGATCCGGTCCTGGCCGACCTCGATCCAGCCGGAAACGCCGACCGGCTGGCCGACTTTCACACGGATTTCATCGAGGCTGGCGATGGGCATGGGCCGCGTCCTAGGCCTCTACAGAGGAAGCTGACAAGAGCGCCCAAGCCGACGCTACGGCAAGCTACTTCCCCGGCTTCCGTTCAACCTCGACCACCGGCTGGACGGTTGCATAGGGCATAACCATCTTGCCGTCCGGCGCAGCGGTAAAGGTGGTCTGCGTCGGGTAGGCGAACTCGACTCCCTGTTCGGCGAAGGCCTTCATGATCCCAGTGATGATTGTTGATTTGTGCTTTGCCAGCGTGTCGGCTTCCGTCGCGCGGTCGTCGTAGACCAGCTCGCAGTCGATCGAACTGGCGCTGAACGCGATCGCACAGCAGCGCACGAGCTTGCAGCCCCGCACGGAGAGGACGACAGAGCCAACCAGATCGGGAAGCTTTTCAATGACTTCGGGCGCAGTCTGGTAGACAATTGCGAAGGGAAGCCAAACGCGACGGCTGCTGGCCAGTGCGACGTTGGTCAGCTCCTGCTCCAGGAGCTTGGTGTTGGCCATGACGACCTGCTCGCCGGAAATGGAGCGGATTCGGGTCGTCTTGAGCCCAATCCGCTCTACGGTGCCGATTGTCCCGGGGGGACCCCCGTAGCGTATAAGATCGCCGCGCCGGAACGGCCGGTCGAACACGATCGACAGGGCCGCGAACAGGTCGGAGAAGATGCCCTGCGCGGCGAGGCCAATGGCGATGCCGCCGATGCCAAGGCCCGCGACCAGCGCCGTGACGTTGACGCCGAGGTTGTCGAGGATGACGATGAACGCGATGGCGAACACCGCGACGCTGACCAGCACGCGGATGATGACCATCGCATTGCCCAGAGTCGAGGCGCCGGGATCTTCACCGACCCGGCTGCGAACTACGCCGATAATGATCTCGCGCGCCCAGATCGCCGCCTGGATCGTCGCGGCGATGATGAATAATATGTCGGCCAAGCGAGCCAGCTTGGGCGGTACCGCGGCGTAGCTGACGACGATATCGATCGCTGCCGCGACCATGAAGAAGATGCTGGTCCTGGCCAGCGCCCGGCCGATGATTCCCTTCCAGCCGAAATTCTCCGGATTGGCGGCGACGATCCGGTGGCCGATCCAGCGCACGATCAGCATCACCCCGACGATCGCGGCGGCCACCAGGGCGCCGATCAGCAGCCGGTCGAGATTGTCTGACAGCCAGTCGTAGACGTTCCCGATTTCGCGCGGGGCGGTTGAGGCGACCTCTAGCGGTTTCATGGCCGCGCTTGTGGCGGTGGAGGCGAAAAGGTTCAAGCGGCCGCCTTTCTCCGGCGCCGCGGCGTCATTTTCTTGAGGAAGGATAGGAATGCGGTTTCGGCGGATGACAGGCGACGCCGCGGCAGGGGCGGAACGAAGCCGTGAAGCGGGTCGCGCGGGTCCTGCTGAAGCAGCTCGACCAGCGCTGGGTGGACATAGCTCTTCCGGCTGATCGCGGGGGTGTTGCCAAGCGCCTCAGCGACCGGTTCCAGCGCGGTCTGGAGGCTGAGCTTCTTCTCTTGCGCCTTGGCCAGCATCTGCTTGAAGAAGATCACGCTCGCGCCCCAGGTGCGGAAATGCTTGGCTGTGAAATCGCTGCCCGTGGCATCGCGGATATAGTCGTTGACGTCGCCCGATGTGATCGCCTGCGGATTGCCGTCTCCGTTGACATATTGGAACAGCATCTGGCCGGGCAACTCCTGTGCTTTTCTGACCACGCGCTGCAGGTTGCGGTCGGTCACGGTAACCTCATGGACGATGCCGCTCTTTCCCGGAAAGCGCATCTTCAGCTTGCCGCCCGCTCGCTTGACGTGGCGGTTGCGCAGCGTCGTGGCGCCGAAACTCCTGTTGGCCTGGGCATATTCCTCATTGCCGACGCGGATATGCTCGCGGTCGAGCAGGCGGATGACCGCGGCCAGCACCGTGTCGCGCTCGAGCTTGATCTTGCGAAGGTCACGCTCGACCCGCGCGCGCAACCTTGGCAGCGCCTGGCCGAACTCAAGGCAACCGTCGTATTTGGATGCGTCGCGCTTCGACCGGTAACCGGGATGATAGCGGTACTGCTTGCGCCCGCGGGCATCACGGCCGGTAGCCTGAAGGTGGCCGTTCGGATCCTTGCAGAACCAGGCGTCGGTGTAGGCAGGAGGCAGCGCGACGGCGTTCAGCCGATCGATCTCATCGCGATCGATGACCCGCTTGCCTTGCTCATCGAAATAGGCCCAGGCGCGGCCAACCCGCCGCCGGGTGTAGCCAAGCTCGGAATCGCTGCTGTGACGCAGCCTTTTGGTCTGTTCGTTCATTGTTGCGCAGCATAAAGGCGGGGCCGCGTGGAGGTTCCGCAACCGAGGAGCGAATGATGCCGTCGATTGCCGACGCCCATGTGTTGATCATGGCCACCAACCGGTTCGAGGAAAGCGAGCTGTTCGGCCCCCGCGAGATATTGCTGGGGAGGGGTGCCAGGGTCAGCCTGGCCTCGCCGAGCCGCGACGAGATCATGGCGACGGTCCATGACGAGCCGGGGCGCCGGATCAAGCCGGACCTGACCATCGAGCAGGTCCGGCCGGACGATTTTGACGCGCTGCTGCTGCCCGGCGGCGTCGGCAATCCGGACAGGCTGCGCATGAATGATGACGCGGTGCGGCTGATTCGCGACTTCGCCCAAGCCGGGAAACCGGTCGCGGCGATCTGCCACGGACCATGGCTGCTGGTGGAGGCGGACGTGCTGCGCGGCAAAAGCGCTACAGCCTGGGCCTCGATTCGAACGGACCTCCGCAATGCCGGCGCGACGGTGGTCGATGAGGCGGCAGTGACCGATGGCAACATTATCACCAGCCGCAAGCCGGACGATGTGCCCGCCTTCACCGAGGCGCTGATCAAGGCCATCGAAGCGATTTCCGCCGCGGCGCATTCGCCGGCCTAAACCGCTTGGCAAGCAATTAGGCGTAAATGGCCGCCCATGAAGTGGGGCGGAAAGCAGCATCCGGTTGAAACTTTGGTCGAATGGCTCGCGCCGCTTCCGCTGGCGGGAGCGACCGTCTGGGCTTGCACTTGCCTTGGTCTGTCCCTGGTCGAAGCGGGGGCGCTTGGCGTAATTATGCTGGTCACCGGCCTTGCTGCGATGAGGGCCGGCGGCGGCGCCAAGACGGCTGATCGCTATCACTTCGAACCGGCCACGTTCGAGGCGGCCGAAGGGGGGCTTGGCGAACTGCTGCTCGAAGCCAAGGACGAGATACTGATTCTCGACGACCCGCTGATCAAGCCGGACGAGCATTCGCGCGTTGTCCGGCTGTTTGCCCGTCATCAACCGACGCCGGGCGAGCTGGTCGAGCGGATCGAAGGCTTTCTCGGCGAGATAGGACGCACCGCGGTCGAGCCGCCGGCTGCGCCGATCGAACGCCCGCCGGTCGATGCGAGCGCCGCTCTCCATGCGGCGCTGGCCAACGTGCGCGCCTCGCTTCGCTAGGGTTAGCCTAAGGCCAGGCGAAATGACTCGGCGACCTATCCGGATCGCTTCGTCGGGCCGTCCCTTGGATGCCCCTCACTCGGCGATTGTCAGCGCTTCGATGTGGAGGGTGACCGAGCCGTCGCGGTTACGGATCGGCGGCCGTTCAAGACCGATGTCGGCAACAATCTGGCCCGGGATCGAGAATTCGGCATCGGCCAGCCGTTCGGTGATCCGACCGGCCAGCAGGTCTGCGCTCGGCCCCGGTAGCCGAAGCTGCATTTCACGCCTTTCGCCTATGAACGTAAGCGATTGCCAATCGGTTGACCGGAACTCGGTAAGCAAAATCCTATCGCGATCGATGCCCGCCCTGGCGATCAGGGCGCGAAGCAGCCCTGCCGCGGCCGGAGAAAGGGCCAGCTTCATCATTGGAGCGCCTCCAGGAATGCACGCACCCGTTCAACCGTTCGCGGGCGCGGCTCGCGGCCTCGCCGCAGGTCGAAAACGAAGCGTGGATCTTTCAATACTTCCCGCCCGAACCGGGCAGCGGGCATATCGCTTTCCTGGAGAAATTTCTCCACTTCTCGAAGAAGGTGCACGTCGGTTGTCCCCATGACTTAGGCGACTCGGCATCACTTCATTTCCAATGCATTTCCTACTTGTCTAGGAATTTTCCTATGGTTAATCTGCGCTCATGACATCGAACCCTCGGCAGGTGCTGGAAAGGCTGTGCGCGGAGCGGGGAGAGAATTTCGCTTCGCTGTCGCGGCTCATTGGGCGCAATGACGCCTATATCCAGCAATATCTGCGCAAGGGGACGCCGCGCCAGCTTCGAGAGCGGGAACGGCGGACGCTGGCCCGCTATTTCCAAATTCCCGAATCGATGCTGGGCGGACTGCCTGAGGACTCACAAGCTGAGTTCGGAGATTTGGTGCCGGTCGCGCGCACTCCGGTCCGGGCTTCGGCTGGTCCGGGCAGCTTTGCCGATGAGGAATCGTCGAGACCCTATTTCGCGTTCGATCCGAAATGGCTGAAATCGATCACCGCATCGCCGGCGTCCAGGCTGTCGGTAATCCGCGTCGAGGGCGATTCCATGGCTCCGACCCTGAGCGCGGGGGACGATATATTGGTCGACCTGGCGGACGGTCCCGAGCGGCTGCGCGACGGCATCTACGTGCTGCGCGTTGATGGCGCCCTGCTCGTCAAGCGGTTGGCAATTCATCCCGTTGGTCGAAGAGTTACGGTGCAATCCGACAACCCGGCCTATGGCGATTTGCCGGACTGCAGCCTGGACGAGATCGACTGCATTGGCCGGGTGATCTGGACGGGGCGGAAAATTGCCTGACATCGATCGGCTGGGCGCCGACGATCTGATCGCGATGCAGGAAGCCAATCGGTTGTTTTCCGAGGTATTTGGCGAGGAAGGTTATCACGGGCCGCCACCGGGAGAGGCTCACCTCCGCAAGCTCCTGTCGGACGACAAGTTTATCATCCTGGCGGCGCGGATCGACGGGCAGATGGCCGGCGCGCTTGCCGGCTATGAGCTGGTGAAATTCGAGGCGGAGCGCAGCGAAATCTACATCTACGACCTGGCCGTTCGGGAGGAATTCCGCCGTCGTGGCGTCGCCACCGCGTTAATCGAGGCACTAAGGCCGATTGCCGACCAACGCGGGGCCTGGGTGATTTTCGTCCAGGCGGATCCGCCGGATGCGCCCGCGGTCGCGCTCTACGACAAGCTCGGCACCCGCGAGGAAGTGCTTCACTTCGACATCAGCGTCGTCGACGGTCGATGAGCCAGACGGCAAGGGCCAGTATCGCGCCCGCCGCGAAGCCGTAAAGCATCCAAAGGATCGGCTCGCCGCGGCTGATCCCGTAGATTGCACCAACGACTGGGCCAAGGAACAGGAAAATACCGCCGGCGGCGGCAGTGCGGCGCTGCTGCATGAGCTTGCAATGCCAGATCGCGCTATCAGGCGCCAGCCAATGCCGCGGTCCACAACATGGCTAACGCTTCGTTGACCCTATCTGTGCGCGGAAGCGCAAGACAGGCGGGTTTAACAGGGCGGCATGGACACGCCCTTCATCAACGGACGCGCTTCGCTGGCCGATGCCGCGCTGCTGCTGGAAACCTATGGCGACGACGCAGGCTTCGAGGCCGCGGCGCGCGCCGAGCGCAGCCGCGACCAGGGCAATGTGCTGCGCTTCTGTCATTGGCGGCAGATCGAGCGGGTAATCGTCACCCTGTCAGACCCGGAAATTCGCGGCACAATTCACTAAATTCGCGGTGATTTGGGTGAGCGCGGGAGGTGGCGTCGCACACCGCCCATGCTAGGCTGCCCATTGATGGGCAGAGGTCGCGTCCGAAAGGGCAACCCTTTTCAGTATTTTGCGGGCTGTGCCGCGGTGGCGCTCGCCTGCGGACAACTGTGCGCCCAGACGCCAGTACCGCCTGCCGACCCGGGCGAGCTCGATCCGACCGCGCCGCTCGATCCGATGCCCGACCTCGGCGTCGACTGGCCCGACCTCAACCAGCCCGAACCCGAGGCTCCGCCCGAGATAGAAGGCGTCGCTCCCGAAGCCGCTGCAGAGGCAACCGAAGAGGCGGCCGAACTGGTCGAGGATGCCTCCGCCACGCGTCGCTACCGCTGGCAGATCACCGGGCTCGACGGCCTTGCCGAAGCGGTCGAGATTCGAACGGGGTTCGACGAGCGGTCGGTGCTGGAAGGCGACCGGGAAAAGTCCGCAAATGCTGCCCAGATCGACCGGCGCGCCCGCGCCGACGCTGAGCTGCTAGCCGAGCTGCTGCGGAGCTATGGTTATTATGACGCGGCAGTCGAGCCGAGCATCGACGCCGCCGGGCAGGAATTGATTGTCCAGCTTTCGGCAATTCCCGGCCCGCTCTACCGCTTCGCCAGCGTCGAACTGCCCGGTCTCGATCAGGCGGCCGGGAACGAAGCCGCGCCCCTGCGCTCGGCTTTCGGTGTGAAGGCAGGCGATCCGGTCGTCGCGCAGCAGGTGATCGAGGCGGGGGTCGCGCTCCAGGTCGCGCTGGGCGAACGGGGCTTTGCCACCGCCAAGGTCAGCGAGCAGGACATCCTCATCGACCATGAGGCGCAGGTGGCGCGACTGGTGCTTCCCGTTACGCCCGGTCCGATAGCCCGCTTCGGGCAGATCACAGTCACCGGCCAGCCGCCATTCTCCTCGCGACATGTGCAGCGCATCGCCCGGTTCAGGCCCGGCGACCGCTATGAGCAAAGCGAGGTGACCGATCTGCGCCGCGCGCTGATCGCGACCGGGCTCATCTCCTCGGTCGAAGTAGCCCAAGTGCCGCGCGACGAGGGGCAGGTGATCGACCTGGCGGTCAAGCTGGAACCGGCGCCATACCGGACGATCGCCGGAGAGCTGGGTTATGGTACCGGCGAGGGGCCCCGCGCCGAGGCAAGCTGGCAGCATCGCAACCTGTTCAACCCCGAAGGCGCGCTGACCGTGCGCGGCGTGATCGGCACGCAGGAACAGCTCGGCGCGGTCACTTTCCGCCGCAACAACTGGCTTCGGCGGGACCAGGTGTTCAACGCCCAGGCGCTGGCGAGCCATGTCGACCGTGACGCCTATGATGCCAAGACGATCTCGCTATCGGCGGGCTTCGAGCGGCAGAGCAATTTCATCTGGCAGAAGAAATGGACCTGGAGCCTGGGCGCCGAGCTGGTCGCGACTGACGAGCGTGACGCGATCGAGGCGACCGGCGAGTCCCGGCGGCGCACATTCTTCATCGCCGCGCTGCCGGGCAGTCTTGGGCTCGACGAAAGCAATGACCTGCTCAACCCGACCACCGGCTTCCGGCTGCTTGGCAGGGTCAGCCCGGAGATCAGCTTCCAGGGCGGGACCTTCCCCTATGCCCGCATGCAGATCGACGCGAGCGCTTATCGCCCGGTTTCTTCCAACGTCGTCGCGGCCGGCCGGATCAGGCTCGGCTCGATCCTCGGCGCCGAGCGGGACGACATCGCGCCGTCGCGGCGCTTCTATTCGGGCGGCGGCGGGTCGGTTCGCGGCTATGGCTATCAGCGGATCGGGCCGCGCGATGTCGACAATGACCCAATCGGCGGCCGCAGCCTGGCCGAGTTCAGCCTGGAGGCGCGGATCCGGCTGAACGCGTTCGGTGGCAATTTCGGAATCGTCCCGTTCGTCGATGGCGGCACCCTGTCGACCAAGGCGATCCCCGACTTCAAGGACTGGCAGATCGGCGTTGGCATCGGCGCGCGCTATTACTCGAGCTTCGGGCCGATCCGGATTGATGTCGGAACCCCGCTCAACCGCCAGCAGGGTGATGGCCGGATTGCGGTCGTGGTCGGGCTGGGACAGGCCTTCTGATGGCCGAGGCCGCGATCAACCCCGGCGAGGGCGGCAGCGAAAAGATCGTCGCCTCCTACCGCCGCCACTGGGGACAGCGGCTGGTCACCGAGCTTCTGGTTTTGCTGCTCGTGCTCCTGGCGCTGATCGTCGCGGGGCTGGTGGTACTCGACACGGGTCCGGGCCACCGCTTCATTGTCGACCGCCTGGCCCAGATGGAGACCGCGACCGGCCTCAGGATCCGGGTCGCGCGCATCGAGGGATCGATCTACGGCGAGGCTCGACTGAAGGGGGTCGCGGTCGCCGATCCGCAAGGAACGTTCCTGACCAGCCCGGAGATCACGATCGACTGGGCGCCCGGCGCCTGGCTCTACAACAATTTGCACATCGACCGGCTGGAATCGCCCTTGGTCCGTCTCGAGCGGCTGCCCAAGCTGCGCAAGACGGGGCGCAAGGGCCCGATCCTGCCGGAATTCGACATCCATATCGGCCAGCTGAAGATCGACCGGCTCGAGCTGGCGCGCGGCGTGACCGGCGCTGCGCGAACCGGGAGCCTGAGCGGTGAGGCGGAGATTCGCGCCGGGCGGGCGATGGTCGGGCTCCGGCTCGCCATGCTCGACGGGGACAGGATAGTCGCCCGGCTCGACGCCGAGCCCGACCGCGACCGCTTCGACCTGGACGTGCGCGCCATCGCCCCGCGCGACGGGTTGATCCCGGCGATCACCGGGATCCGCCGCCCGATCGACCTGACCATTGGTGGCGATGGCAGCTGGACGAGGTGGCGAGGTTCGGCCCGCTTGATCGTCGAGCGGCGGGTGGCCGCCAACCTAGTGCTCGCCACGGACAGCGGCCGCTATCGGCTGAGCGGCGTGCTGTCGCCGTCGCCCTTCCTCAAGGGCAGGCTGCAGCGGCTGACTGCGCCGCAGATCCGGGTGCGCGGCGACGCAACCTTCAGGGACCGGGTGCTCGATGGGCAGCTGGCGCTGACCTCTCCATCCCTTCGCGCAATCGCCAGCGGCGCGTTCGACCTCGGCCAGGGGCGCTATGACGAGGTCAGCTTGGGCGTGGACCTGCTGCGCCCGCAGGCATTGTTCCCCAATATGTCCGGACGGGACGTTCGCATGGTCTGGACCCTCGACGGGCCGCGCGACAGCGCCAATTACGCCTATCGGCTGACCAGCCCGCGCGTGGCGTTTGACAATACCGGCTTCGTCGACGTGCGCGCGGAAGGGCGGGGCAGGCTGACCCCCTGGCCGATGCGTGTGCCGCTGTTGCTGAAGGCGCGCGCGATCACAGGGATCGGCGACGTCGCCGGCGGGATCCTCGCCAACCTGAGCCTGGAAGGCTTCCTCTCGGTCACGCCGCAGATGGTTCGCGGCGAGCGGCTCAGGCTGCGCAGCGCCAAGGTCGACGGGACTTTGTCGCTGTTGATCGACCTTCGCACCGGGCGGTTCGACATCGCCATCTCCGGCGGGATGAAACGCTACCTGATTCCCGGTCTCGGAATCGTCGATGTCGAGACCCAGCTGCAGGTGGTGCCCGGCTCCGGCGGCAAGGGTTCGCGCGTCGTCGGCAAGGCGCAGGTCTGGGTCCGGCGGCTCGACAACAGCTTCTTCGCGGGTCTGACTGGCGGTCTGCCGCGGCTGACGACCGATCTCGAGCGCGGCAATGACGGCATTCTCTACCTTCGCAACCTGCAGCTTTATTCGCCCAAGCTCAGGCTGTCGGGGCAGGGAATTCGGCGTCGTGACGGCACTTTCCTGATCGAGGCGCGCGGGCAACAGGCCCAATATGGCCCGCTGACGGTGCGTCTCGACGGAAGGATCGAGCGGCCCAGGGTCGAGCTGTTCCTGGAGCGGCCGAACGAAACGCTGGGGATCCGCGACATGCGGCTCAGCCTCGATCCCCATGCGGCCGGATTCCTCTATCGCGCCAGCGGTCAGTCGCGGCTCGGGCCCTTCACCTCCAACGGCCAGATACTGCTTCCCAAGGGCGGACGGACCGTGATCGACATCGCCGCGCTGGAGGTGGCGGGCTCGACCGCGCGAGGGCAGCTGCGCGCCGACCCGGGTGGATTCACCGGCCAGCTCCGGCTCGCGGGCGGTGGGCTCAGCGGAACGCTCGATTTCGCCCCGCAAAATGGCAAACAACGGATCGAAACGCACCTCGCCGCCAATAATCTGACCGTGTCCGACCCTGCGCTCAGCCTTCGTTCGGGCAGGGTCGATGGCGTGATCGTCCTCGCCGAAGGGCAGACCACCGTCGATGGGACGCTGGTCGCGCGGGGCCTCCGTGCAGGAGGCATTTCCTTCGCGCGCCTCACCGCCAATGCCCGGCTGGTCAACGGAGCAGGGCAAGTGAGAGCGGCGGTGTCGGGAACGCGGGGTTCCGCCTTCCAGCTTGTGACGGTCGCTGAGGTCAGTCCCGACCGGATCAGCATTTCGGGGCGCGGCGAACTGGCGCGCCGGGCCCTGACGCTGGATACCCCGCTGGTCATGACCCGCATCGCGGGGGGCTGGCAAATTGCGCCGACCCGGGTCCGCTTCGGCGGCGGGCGCGGCACGCTGTCCGGGCGGACCGGGGATCGTCCCGAATTCCGCGCCGACATTCAATCGATGCCGCTGCAGCTGCTCGACATCGTCTGGCCCAAGGCGGGCCTTGCCGGAATGGCCAGCGGACGGATCGACTATCGCTGGGATGGAGCACCGTCCGGCAGCGCCAACCTTCGCGTCCGGGGCCTTAGCCGGGCCGGGCTGGTGCTGGCATCCAAGCCGATCGATGTCGGAGTTAATGCGGTGCTGGGAGGGGGCAGGGCGGCGATGCGCGCTGTGGCGGTGAGCGACGGCAAGACCATCGGCCGGGCCCAGGCCCGCGTCTCGCCGATCGGCCGCGGACCGATCGTCGCCGAGCTGATGAATGCGCCGATGCTGCTCCAGCTCCGCTATGCGGGGCCGGCCGATACGCTGTGGCGGCTGTCGGGCGTCGAAGTGTTCGACTTGTCGGGCCCGATCGCCGTCGGCGCGGATATCGGCGGCCGGCTGGTCGAGCCGCGGATCCGCGGCTCGATCAAGGCTGAAGGGGCACGGCTGGAAAGCGCCGTGACCGGAACGGTCGTCGAGCGAATCCAGGCCAGCGGCCGGTTCGCCGGGCCGAGGCTGGTACTGAATGACATTCGCGGATCCACGCCCGGCGGAGGCTCGATCGCGGGGAGCGGGACGGTTGATTTCTCCGGCGGCAATGCCGGCCTCGACCTGAGATTTGAAGCAAGCCGGGCGCGCCTGCTCGACCGCGACGATATCGCCGCGACCGTGACCGGCCCATTGACGATCCGCTCCACCGGCAATGGTGGAACGATCAGCGGCAATCTCCGCCTCAACGGCGGCCGCTTCACGCTCGGCCGGGCGAGCGCCGCCGCGTCGGTTCCCCAACTCCAGGTCCGCAATGTCGGCCAGGATTCGGAGATGGTGATCGAGGTCGAGGAACTCCGACCCTGGAGGCTCGACGTCGATCTTGCCGGCGGACCGCTCGAAGTCCGGGGGCTGGGAATCGACAGCCGCTGGGCCACCGACATCAAGATCGGCGGCTCGGTCGACGCTCCGCGCATGACAGGCCGCGCCGACTTGATCCGTGGCGACTATGAGTTCGCCGGGCGCAGTTTCCGGCTAGAGCGGGGAATTATTCGTTTCCGGGGCGAGAGCCCGCCCGATCCGCTGCTCGACATCCGCGCCGAGGCGCAGATGCAGGGCCTCGACGCCAGCATTCTGGTCCAGGGAACGGGGCTCAAGCCCGAAATCCGCTTCGCCTCGGTGCCGCAGTTGCCGCAGGACGAATTGCTGTCGCGGCTGCTGTTCGGTACGTCGATCACCAACCTGTCCGCGCCCGAGGCGCTGCAACTGGCCTCGGCGGTCGCGGCGCTGCAATCGGGCTCCGGCAACCTCGACCCGATCAATGCGGTCCGGCGCGCGGTTGGGCTCGATCGCTTGAGGATCGTTCCGGCCGACGTCGCGACCGGGCAGAAGACCGCCGTTTCCGCCGGCAAATATCTGACCCGGAAGCTGTTCGTGGAGGTGATTACCGACGGCCAGGGCTATTCGGCGACACGGGTCGAGTATCAGGTAACGCGCTGGCTCTCGATCCTGTCGTCGGTGTCGACCATCGGCCGGACGAGCGCGAACGTGCGGATCAGCAAGGATTATTAGCGGGCTGCGGGCGTGACCCTTCATATGTCGAGCTTATGGCCGGCCGACCTTTTTTCCGATTGCTCCATTCACGCGTGCGGCTAGTCTCCGCGGCGCATAACCGGAGGGGCCGATGAGAAACTGGAACGTCCGCAAGTCGATCGTCGCTCGCGAAGAGATGCCCGAGCATCATCGGCTGGCGCAGTCCTTGAGCTGGCCGCATCTCGTGGCGCTCGGCGTCGGCGCGATCGTCGGCACCGGCATCCTCACCCTGACCGGCGTCGGCGCGGCCAAGGCCGGCCCGGCGGTGATCCTGTCCTTCGCCATTGCCGGCGTGATCTGCGCCTGCGCGGCGCTGGCCTATGCCGAGATGGCGACCATGTACCCGGCGTCCGGCTCGGCCTACACCTATAGCTATGTGGTGTTTGGCGAGCTGATCGCCTGGATCGTCGGCTGGTCGCTGATCCTCGAATATAGCTTGGTGGTCAGCGCGGTGGCGGTCGGCTGGTCGGGCTATGCGGCGCCGCTGCTCAACGAATATCTCGGCTTCCCAATGGCCTTGGCGCAGGCGCCTGCGCTTGGCGGAATCATCAATATTCCGGCCATTTTCATCATCGCGGTGGTCGCCGGCCTGCTGATCTATGGAACCCGTGAAAGCGCCAATCTCAACGCCGTCCTGGTGGTGGTGAAATTGCTGGCGCTGGCCTTGTTCATCCTTGTTTGCCTGCCCGTGTTCGACGCCGGAAACCTCGAACCGTTCATGCCCCATGGGTTTGCCGCCCACTGGGGAATCGGGCCTGACGGCAAGCCGCTTGAGGTCGGCGTGATGGCGGCGGCGGCGATCATTTTCTTCGCCTTCTACGGGTTCGACGCCATCGCCACGGCCGCGGAAGAGACCAAGAACCCCGACCGCGACCTGGCCATCGGCATCGTCGGGTCGATGATCCTGTGCGTGCTGATCTACATGGCGGTGGCCGCCGCGGCGATCGGTGCGCTGGCCTATACCCAGTTCGCCAATTCGCCCGAGCCGCTGGCGCTCATCCTGCGCGAGATCGGGCAGGGCTGGGCGGCCAAGATACTGGCGGTTTCGGCCGTGGTCGCCCTTCCGACCGTGATCCTCGCCTTCTTTTACGGCCAAAGTCGGATCTTTTTCGTCATGGCTCGTGACGGATTGTTGCCGCAGGGCTTGGCCAATGTGTCGAAGCGCGGTTCGCCGGTGCGCATTACCGCCTTCACCGCCGTGGTCGTATCGGTGATCGCCGGCATTTTCCCGCTGGCCGACATCGCCGCCTTGGCCAATGCCGGCACGCTGGCGGCATTCGTCGCGGTCTGCGCGGCGATGCTGACCATGCGCCGCCGCGATCCGCAGGCGCCGCGACGGTTCACCACGCCGCTGCCCTGGGTTGTCGGCCTAATCGGCATCGCCGGTTGCATCTATCTGTTCTGGAGCCTGCCGGTGAAGACCCAGACGTATTTCCTGATCTGGAATGTTGGCGGACTGATTCTTTACATGCTCTACAGCAGCCGCACGGCGGAGAAAGTGAGGGCGGCAGCTTTGCCGAGGCAGCCGGAACGGGCTGTTCCCTCCGAAGCCGGCACGTTTCACTAGCGCATGGTCGTTAGTACGGCGCCGCAGCGCCTGAAGAACATCCTCGGAGGCTCGCTCGGCAATCTGGTCGAGTGGTTCGACTGGTATGTCTACTCCGCGTTCGGACTCTATTTCGCCAGCGCCTTCTTTCCCGAGGGCGACCAGACCGCGCAATTGCTGCAGACGGCGGCGATCTTCGCGGTCGGCTTCGTCATGCGCCCGGTCGGCGCTTGGGCGATGGGCATCTATGCCGACCACAAAGGTCGGAAGGCAGGCCTGACCCTGTCCGTGTCGCTGATGTGCCTCGGCTCGCTGCTGATCGCTTTCGCCCCGACCTACGCCCAGGTCGGGCTGGTTTCGCCCGCGGTACTGTTGGTTGCCCGGGTTATTCAGGGTCTCAGCCTTGGTGGGGAATATGGGTCCAGCGCGACCTATTTGAGCGAGATGGCGGGCCGCGAGCGCCGCGGTTTCTGGTCGAGCTTCCAATATGTCACCATCATCGGGGGGCAGCTGACGGCGCTGGCCCTGCTGGTCAGCCTGCAGTCGATCTTCGGCGAAGCGGCGATGGAGAGCTGGGGCTGGCGGCTGGCGTTTGGCGCCGGAGCGGCATTGGCCGTCGTCGTCTTCTTCATCCGCCGGCGCCTGGACGAGACGCTGAGCTATGAGAATGTCGCCAAGATCGTGGACCGGCCGAAATCGAGCGGGCGAAACCTGTTCCGGGAGCATCCGCGCGAGGCGTTCCTGGTCATCGCACTGACCGCGGGCGGGACGCTCGCCTTCTATGCCTACACCACCTACATGCAGAAATTCCTGGCCAATACGTCTGGGTTCGACCGGGCCACCGCCTCCCGCATCATGACCGTCGCGCTGGGGCTGTTCATGGTGTGGCAGCCGCTGGCAGGGCTGCTGTCCGACAAGATCGGCCGGCGGCGGATGCTGATCTTCTTCGGCACCTGCGGCGTGCTGTTCACCTATCCGATCTTCTCGACGCTCGAGCAGACGCGCGATCCGATCACGGCCTTCGCGCTGGTCCTGGCGGCGCTGGTCATCGTCACCGGCTACACATCGATCAACGCGGTGGTGAAGGCGGAACTCTTCCCCAGCCACATCCGCGCACTCGGCGTCGCCCTGCCGTTCGCAATCGCCAACACGATCTTCGGCGGGACCGCCGAAGCAGTGGCGCTATGGCTCAAGGAGATCGGCCATGAGCGCTGGTTCTACATCTATGTAACGACGGTGATCGCCTGTTCGCTGCTGGTCTATGTCCGAATGCGAGAAACCAAGACGACCAGCCAGATCCTGGAAGATTGATGGGCGCAGCTTGTGCCACGGGCACAAGCGAGCATGTCAACGGTCAGCGCTTCAAATAGCCCTCGAGATCAGTCCGCAGGTCGTCGAGCGACTGACGTTTCCAGCCATCCGCCCAGGGATTGTCGATGTCGGACGTTTGCAGCCCCGGGCCCGGACGAATCATCAGATGGGGCGCAAGTTCCGGCTTTGCGTCGCCGAGCAGCTTCAGGTCGAACTCATTGTTGAACTTGAGGCCGGCCTTGTCGCCGCAGGTCCAGCTGACGGTTGCGAAATGCTGGCCGGCATCGCCCAGGTCGAGCATCACCTCGACCCCAACCGGATATTGGACCGGGCTCTCGATCAGCGCTCCATTCTCGGAGATGTTGCGAAGCCGGACCTTTTCGTTGGTGTGGGCGAAATAGATTTCACCCGTCCACACCAGCGGATGGCGGCGCTCGGTGCGCCGCGAATTGGCGACCGCATCATCGTCATCCTGCTTTTCCGCCTTTTCGGCGGGCAGCGGGATGACCGCTTCCTCTCGCGGAGCGAGAGCCACGTCCGGAAAGCTGCGGTGGATCACTTCGAGCAGCAGCGCATCGCGTTCCTGCGGGTCGCAATCGATGCGTGTTTCGTGCGCGAATTCGAGGCCGATGCGGTCTTCACGGATCCAGCGGACCGCGCATTCGATTTCTCCGCTCTCGGCGAAGATCAGGTCGACACGATCCCACAGCCGCGGCTTGAAATCGGCGCGGATCATTGCCCCGCCACCCGAGAGGTTGATGATCTCGACCTCATGCTCCTCGCCGCCGAAACGGGCGTGGGCATTTTCGTTGTCGAGCCGGTGCCGGTCGTCGTCGCGGTGATTGGTGCTGCGGCCTTCGCTGCGTGGCACTTCGACTGAAGAAAGATCGTCGGATTCGGCCCCGCGGCCCTTCTTTTCGTTCACCAGCGGGTTTTTCGGGTGCAACCCTTTACCCGACAGGATTGCCGAACGGAAACTGTTCATCGAGACGACCTCGCATGCCATGGCGCGAAGACCATGACATGCGAAAGGTTACGATCGGGTAACTTTTTCGGGAAACTTAAGCCGAATAATACATGTCGAACTCGACCGGCGATGGCGTGGTTTCCCAGCGCATGACCTCTTCCCACTTAAGCTCGATATAGGCGTCGATCTGGTCGTCGCTGAACACATCGCCCTTGGTCAGGAAGGCACGGTCGTCGGACAGCGCCACCAGCGCCTCGCGCAGCGACCCGCACACGGTCGGGACGTTTACCAGCTCTGCCGGCGGGAGGTCATAGAGGTTCTTGTCCATCGCTTCGCCGGGGTGGATTCGGTTCTGGATTCCGTCGAGACCGGCCATCAGCAGCGCGGCATAGGCAAGATAGGGGTTGGCCATGGCGTCGGGGAAGCGGAACTCGACCCGCTTGGCCTTCTCGCCCGCCCCATAGGGGATGCGGCACGAGGCGGAGCGGTTGCGGCTGGAGTAGGCGAGCAGCACGGGCGCCTCGAAGCCAGGCACCAGCCTTTTGTAGCTATTGGTCGACGGGTTGGTGAAGGCGTTGAGCGCACGCGCGTGCTTGATCACGCCGCCGATGAAGTAGAGCGCCATCTCGCTGAGCCCTGCGTAACCGTTGCCGGCGAACAGGGGCTTGCCGTCCTTCCAGATCGACATGTGCGTGTGCATGCCGCTGCCATTATCCTTGGCGATCGGCTTGGGCATGAACGTCGCGGTCTTGCCATAGGCATGGGCGACCATGTGGACGACATATTTGTATACCTGCATGCGGTCGGCGGTCTCGACCAGCTTGCCATAGGTCAGGCCGAGCTCGTGCTGGGCGGCGGCGACTTCATGATGATGCTTGTCGCACGGCAGGCCCATCTCAAGCATGGTCGAAACCATCTCTCCGCGGATGTCGCCGGCGCTGTCGACCGGCGCGACCGGGAAATAGCCTCCCTTGGCGCGGGGGCGGTGGGCGAGGTTGCCGCCCTCATACTCGCGCCCGGTATTGGTCGGCAGCTCGATGTCGTCGAGCTTGAAGCCCGATGAGGCGTAGCCGTCCTCGAAACGGACGTCGTCGAACATGAAGAACTCTGCTTCCGGGCCGACAAACACCGTGTCTCCGACGCCGGTCGCCTTGAGATAGGCCTCGGCGCGGGTCGCGGTCGAGCGCGGATCGCGGGCGTAGAGCTCGCCCGTCGACGGCTCGACGACGTTGCAGACCATGATGAGGGTCGGGGTCGCCGCGAAAGGATCCATGTACACCGCGTCGAGGTCCGGCATCAGGATCATGTCGCTCTCGTTGATTGCCTTCCAGCCGGCGATCGAGGACCCGTCGAACATGAAGCCGTCGGTCAGCATGTCCTCGTCGATGACCGAGGCGACCATCGTCAGATGCTGCCACTTGCCCTTGGGGTCGGTGAACCGGAGGTCGACATATTCGACCTCATTTTCCTCGATCTGCTTCAATACCTTCGACGCGGCGCTGGCCATGTTGGACCTCGTTCATGCAAGAGAATCGCCCTCGGCTAGCAGCCTCGGTTCTGGCTATGCGATTCCAGCACCGCGCGACGGAGTCACGAGGCTCGTGAACTTTTCACTCGTTGCGAACGGCTGGACGCGGCCGATCAACGGGGCGCCGCGGTCACTTTCAGCGAATCGGCGGGAGAGGGCTGAAGGATATTCCGGGAGGTCATTGAATGATCGAGCCACGCCGCCCACTCCGTCGGAGCAACGATGGCGACCTGGCGATTGTGATAGGCGGCGACGTCCGGTCCGGGAGCAACCGTGAGCATGGTGAAGGCCTCGCCCGCCTCGGTCGACCGCACAAGCCCGGCGATGCCGAAAAGCCCGCCGTCGCTCGCCTCGAACCGCCACCGATCCTTCTTCTTGCTCTTGGGATCGTGGGCGGCAGTGAACTCGTAAAAAGCGTCGGCAATGACCAGGCAGCGGCCGTTGGCAAAGTCCCGGCCTTCGGACCGGAAGTTGAACACCGGCTTTCCGCCCGGCCCGGGCCAGCTCCAGCGCCGCTGGACCAGCTCAAGGCCAATTCCCTCCCGGGCCTGCCGGACGATCGAGCCCTGATCGGAAATGGCGATGTCGCGCGGCTCGATGTTGGGGATTCCCTCCGGGTAGCTCAGTGACATCTGTCTCGTTGCGAACAGCGCCCGGATCGCCTCGGGCCCCTTTTCCAATCGGTAAAGGTTGCACATGGGCGAACCTGCGAACTCAATAGGCGCGACGCTGGGCGCCGACGAGCATTCTGAGCAGCATTGCGACGGGTCGGGGGACCCCCACCTTGCCTTCCAGCCAAAGGCTGACGGCCGAGCGACTGACGCCGATCGCGTTGGCCAGGTCGCTCTGCGTCCGATAGCCGAGCGCGCGCATCAGGGTCCTGAGCTCGTCCGGGGACATGGATGCAAGCCGGGGATCGTCCATTAAATGCCGGTGTAGCGGCCAAAATGCAGGACAAAAACCCCATTCATCCTGAGCGGAGGCCTGGAGGGCCGCAGTCGATGGGATTGTACGAACGCCCTTCGACTACGCGCTTCGCGCTCCGCTCAGGACGAACGGCTAAGTGCTAGATTGCGTCGGCGCCGCGGTCGCCGGTCCTGATCCGAACCGCCTGCTCGATGGCGAAGACGAAAATCTTGCCGTCGCCGATGCGGCCGGTGCGGGCGGCATTCTCGATCGCCTCGACCGTTCGGTCGGCCAGATCGTCCTCGACCACCACCTCGACTTTAACCTTGGGGAGGAAGTCGACGACGTATTCGGCGCCGCGGTAAAGCTCGGTGTGGCCCTTTTGCCGGCCGAAGCCTTTCACTTCGGTCACGGTGATGCCCGACACGCCAACCTCGTGCAGCGCGTCCTTCACATCGTCGAGCTTGAACGGTTTGATGATCGCTTCGATCTTCTTCACGCGCGGCTCCTGTTTGTTTCATCATAGGCACGAGACGCGGAAAAGCGCCACAGGGCGATGCTGCACCGCGACGAAATCATCTCCGACTGTCAAATCAATGCCGCAATTGGCGGGCAGGAACTGCCGCCAGAATGAATAAAGCCATCATCCTTTCCGCCGGCCAGGGGTCACGCCTGGGGCATTTGACAGACGATCGGCCCAAATGCCTGATCGAGTTCAATGGCCGCACCTTGCTCGATCGGCAGCTCGACACGCTCGCCGCCAACGGGGTCGGGGAAGCGGTGGTGGTCACGGGGTTTCGTGACGATCAGATCGAAGCCGCGATCGAACGCCGCGGCGACATGGGACCGAGAGTCAGGACCGTGTTCAACCCCTTCTACAAGGTCGCCGACAATCTCGGCTCGCTGTTCGTGGCAAAGGGCGAGATCGACGGCGACGTGCTGGTGTGGAACGGCGACACGCTGGTCAGCGAGGAGCTGATGGCCCGGGTTGTCGGCAATGGCGACCGCGACGGCATCTGCGTCACGATCGACCGCAAGCCCGGCTATGACGAAGACGACATGAAGGTTGTGGTCGACGAGGCAGGTCGCCTTCATGCCATCGGCAAGCGGCTGGACCTGAAAGACGTGAATGCCGAGTCGATCGGGCTGCTCGCCTTCCGCGGAGCCGGCGCGCAAACTTTCCGCCACGCCATCGAGCGGGCGATCCGCACGAGCGAAGGCACCACCATCTGGTACCTGCGCGTGATCCACCAGATCGCGCAGCAGGCGCCGGTCTGGACCTTGGACATCAACGGCGAGGAGTGGGGCGAGGTCGACTTCCCGGAGGACGTCGCAAGCGCGCAGGCTCTCACCGCGCGATGGGACGAGAGCCAAAAGGCCCGAGCCGCTTAGTAAGGTGGTTTGTCGAGCCCCCTCGGGCTCTTCGTGAAAATCTCGCAGCCGGTCTCGGTAATTCCGATCGAATGCTCGAACTGGGCGGATAGCGAGCGGTCGCGGGTGACCGCGGTCCAGCCGTCATCGAGCAGCTTCACGTCCGGCCGGCCGATGTTGATCATCGGTTCGACGGTGAAGAACATGCCTGGCTTCAGCTCGGGCCCGGTCCCCGGCCGTCCGGCGTGGATAACCTCCGGACTGTCGTGGAATAGCCGGCCGAGGCCATGGCCGCAGAAGTCGCGGACCACTCCGTAGCGGTGCTTCTCGGCATGGCGCTGAATGGCATGGGCGACGTCACCGAGCCGGTTGCCGGGCTTCGCCTGCTCGAGGCCAAGCATCAGGCATTCGTAGGTAACGTCGACCAGCTTCCTGGCCTTGATCGGCACGTCGCCGACGAAATACATCCGGCTGGTGTCGCCGTGCCAGCCGTCCAGGATCGGAGTCACGTCGATGTTGACGATGTCGCCGTCCTTGAGAAGCTTGTCGCCCGGGATGCCGTGGCAAACGACATGGTTGATCGAGGTGCAGCAGCTCTTCGTATAGCCACGATAGCCGAGCGTCGCCGGGATTCCGCCGGCCTCCAGCGTCATTCGGCGAACAATTTCGTCAATCTCCCCCGTGGTAATGCCGGGAACGACCTGGGGCGCCAGCGCGTCGAGGATCTCGGCAGCCAGGCGGCCGGCGCGGCGCATCCCCTCGAACCCTTCCGGCCCATGGAGCTTGATCACATGGCTGCGCGGCTCGGCGCGGTCCTCGGGTCCGACGTGGATATATTCGGTCATGGCTGGCCATATAGGTGCAACTTGGTCAAACCTAAACCCGTTCGTGCCGAGCGCAGTCGAGGCACGCGGCAATGCCTACTCGACTTCCCTCGGGGCAAACGGAGTTTTGATGGCTGACAAGAGAATTTGGACCGCAGCGCTTGCCGTGATCGGGGACGAGATTCTGTCCGGACGAACGCAGGACCGGAACATCGGGCAAGTGGCGACCTGGCTCAATGTGCAAGGGATTAGGCTGGCCGAAGTCCGAGTGGTTCCGGATATCGAAGATCGGATTGTGGAGGCGGTTAACGCGCTTCGCACCACATATGACTATTGCTTCACCACAGGCGGGATCGGCCCCACCCACGACGACATCACGGTCGATGCGATTGCCAGGGCGCTGGGCGTTCCGGTCGTAATTCACCCGGCAGCGCGGGCGATCCTCGAGCGCTATTATGAAAACCGGGGCGGGCTGAACGACGGGCGGCTGCGCATGGCGCGAGTGCCGGAGGGCGCGGAATTGATCGAAAACAAGATGTCCGGGGCGCCTGGAATCAGGGTCGGAAACCTGTTCCTGATGGCCGGCGTCCCGCACATCACTGCCGGCATGCTCGATGCGCTCACCGGCATGCTGGAAGGAGGCAGGCCACTGGTATCCGTCACTGTCGGCGCATTCGCACCGGAAAGCGAAGTGGCCGATATCCTCCGAGAAGCGGAACAGTCGGCCGACGGGGTTTCGATCGGAAGCTATCCCTTCTTCAAGGAAGGGAAGGTCGGGTCGAACTTCGTGATCCGCTCGGAAAATGCGGACCAGGCAAAGACGATTGCGGACGAACTGGCCGGCAAATTGGCCGAAGTGGGCTATGAACCCGTCGCGGGCGGAATTTGACGCAAGCTTTGTTTGCTTGTGGGCAAAGCGGAGCGTAAAAAAGGATCGTCAGGACCCCAGTAGAAAAGGGGGACTCCAATGCTCAGCATCTTGCCTCTTGTTGTCGCGCCCATGCTTGCGTCATCGGCGCTTGCCCAGACCATGGCGCCGCCATCTGAACCGTCGGAAATCGTTGTCGAGGGCAGCAAGGATCGTAATCGCCAGATCCGCCAATTCGTCGATGCTTTGACCGAAGCACCGATCGGGGGACAGATCAGCCGGTTCGATTGGGCGGTTTGTCCTGCTGCGATGGGACTACCGGAGCATCAAAATCGCGCCGTCGCAGAGCGAATGCGACGAGTTGCGGAAGCTGCCGGTATCCGATTAGGCCGCGCCGATTGCCGTCCCAATGCAATCCTGATTGCGGTCGATCAGAAGGAGCAATTCATCGAAGCGCTGTATCGAAAATATCCCGTCTATTTCGCCGACGAGTTCGGAGTGCCGAGGCGTCCGAGGCTCGAAAGGGGTGTAGCGGCCGCCTGGCATGTCGAAGGCCGGCTCGACTCTAATGGCATCCCGGCCACCCGCCGCATCGTCAACGGCGTGCCCGAAAAATCCTTCGTTGTTTCCTCGACGGATTCTTCGCGCCTCCAGCCTGCGTCCCGTCCGCATTTCGTCGCGGGTATCGTTGTAGTGGAGCGCGGCGCGCTGACCGGTCTCACCACCACCCAATTGGCCGATTATGCAGCCATGCGGATCTTTGCCCGGACCGATCCGGCCAGGCTCAAGGGTCAGCCGCCTACTATCCTGACAATTTTGGACGCTCCCATGGATAGTGCGGTGCCGGTCACCCTTACCGAGTGGGATCTTGGCTTCCTTAAATCACTCTATGCCAGTGGCGACCGGCAATATGCCAATCGCCGACGGCATGACATTGAGGTCCGGATGCGACAGGAGCTGGCGCGTGCGCCATCCGATCAGCCAAGGCGTTGACGCTCGACAGGCGCGAACCTAGATGATCGGGCCGGGCTCGCGGGTATGATGTAATGGTAGCCTGTCAGCTTCCCAAGCTGAACGCACGGGTTCGATTCCCGTTACCCGCTCCAATTTTTGGCCTGCCGGGGGCAGGACCAGAATTGGAGCGCTGCGAGCCATAGCGAGCAGGCGACCACGTCGCTGCGGGCATGACCAAAATTGGAGCGCTGCGAGCCAAAGCGGGCAGGCGACAGCCCGGTCGCGCTCGGTGTCCCTTCCTATCCAATGCTTGTTCAAAGATCCGCACGTTTTCGTTCGAGCCAGCGGAGCGACTTGTGCGTTTCGCTCCCCATCAAGGGACTTGTTGGGAGTGCGACCGTGAAAAAAGCAACGAAGCAGATCATCAAGGGCTATGCTTATGCTTGGATAACGTTGGGGTTTTTCCTTGTCTCGTTCCTGCTCCACTGGGGTTTTGGCTGGAGCGCGTTCGTTGATGAGGCGGCCGAACATGGGCAGTCGCCTGAGGTCGGCCAATATCTTGTCCAGATGTCCCGGGACACGTTTGAAAACTGGCAATCGGAGTTTCTGCAGCTCCTGTGGCAGGTCGTCGGGCTTGCCTACTTCCTCTATCTCGGCTCCCCTACCAGCCACGAAAATGACGATCGTTTAGAGGCAAAAGTTGACGCGCTGCTCCACTTCCACGGGAAGGAGGGCAGGGAAATCATCGTCCAACTGGACAATCACTTCGTGCGCCATCCGCGGGAGCCCCGACCGACCGTCGAAAAGGACGAATTGGACAAGCTTCTGAACAACGAAAAGCCCGACCTAACGTGATTGCGTCCCAGGCCGCTGCTCACGGCCCGTCTTGTCCTGGCGCTTGGTATCGGGGGTGACGCCAGGCTGGTCGGCCTGGTGCTCGACCTTCGATTCCGGCGTATCGGGACGTGGGTGGTGAGCCATTCGGGACTTCCCCTCAGATAATGCCGCCGACCAGTCCGCGTTGAAACGCTTCATGGGCTGGCAGGTACCAACTGTGCAGCGCCTTTTGGCAAAGCTCGTCCATCGTGATGTCGCAGCCGTCAATCAGCCGGCGGAAATTTTCTTCCTCATGCCCGAGCCCGACCTTGATCTGCTCCTCCAGAGCCTGGACCTGGGCAAGGCTGGCTCGCATGGGGCCGTTGATTTCCACCGTTTCCACCAGCTGTCGGCCGTGAATGAGCAAGACGGTATCCCTGGTGAGATAACGGTCCTTGGTTGGGAAGGCTGACATCAAGGTCACCCCGGCCGAATAGACCTGGGTCTTGCCAAGAAAGAGGAAGCGGCGAGTCCCCAGCCGCTTGCGGGCCTCGTCGACCTCCAGAACCAACCTGCGGCCAAGCTCCGCATCGCCGCCCGGGGTCGTGATTTCCAGCGCTATGTCGCCGCCCTCTTTCTCGGCTGCGGCGAGCTGCGACAGGAAGGATTCAACCATCTCCTCAAGCACTTCGCCGAGCAGGGATATCCGGGGGTTCTTCAGGCATGCCGGCACATCCACGGATGTCTGCCGGTTCATTTCGTCGAGCATGATTGCGAAACGGCCGCCTTGCGGCGGCCGTTCCCCTTTTTCGATTTGCCGATCAGTTAGCGGTCCTGCCGGCCCCGCTCCTCCTCACGGCTGCGGTCGCCGCCTTGGCTACGCTGACCGCGCTCTTCCTCCTGTTCGCGGCCAGGTTGGGCCTCACGGTCGCGCTGTCCGCGCTCTTCTTCGCGGTTGCGGTCGCCGCCCTGGCGATTTTCTTCGCGTTCGCGGGTCATGGTGTCCGAGTCCTGGCTGCCGCTGCTGCCTTGGCTGAAGCTGCCGCCGCCGCCGGTGCCGCCACCCTGGCCTGCCTGGCCGGTGCTGCTCGAACCGGTGCTGCCGCCGCCCATGCCCTTGCCGCCGCCTGTCCTGTCTTGATTGGCCATGATTCTGCTCCTTGATGCTGCTCCCCATGCTCCCCAATAGAACCCTCAAGCCATTGAACTGGTTGCAATTTGCCGGGCCGACATGGGTCAGGAGCAGGTCAGCCGGAGCCAGACGGAACGAGGGCGGGCGCAGCGCTCCACGGCTGCGTCCGCCCTTCCACCGGCAGCAATGAGTGCGGAACAACGACTCGCACTCGGGATGTGCGAAAAGGAGGCCAATCGCACGAAAACCCAAACGCTTCGCGGCCCGCAATGTTTCGCGGAATTCCGCCAATCCATGTTAGGATTGGCAGCCGCCAGCTCAGGCCTCCATCGCGTGCTTCATCTGGCTGACCTTGTCGTGGCCCTTGCGCACCGACTGGGCGGCCCGGTCGATCGCGCCGCGGCTCTCCGCGCTTAGCGAATCGCTGGCCAAAGCGGTCTCGAACTTCTCCTTGAGATAGTCCTCGCCGCGCTCAACCTCATCGATGATCGCCTTGTCGTCGCGGCCGGTGATGGCAGCCTTGAGGTCGAGGAAGCGCTGGTGGGTCTTGCCCATCAACGACCCCTCGTCGGGCGGATCGCCGCCCAGCCGGCGGACTTCAGCGCGGAGGTCCTCGGCGATCCGCGACCGCTCGTCGGCCATTTCGCGGAACATCTGCTGGAACCGCTCGCCGCCCTCCAGGTTGGCGGCAGAGTCGCGATAGCCGTTGACGCTGTCGATCAGGGTGGTGGTCAGCGTGTTGAGGACGGTAACTTCGTCATTCTTGCCGAACATGGTTGCATACTCCGGTTGATACAGGGGTGAAGTCCTATCAACGCCTGAAGAAGCAGGGCGGCTGCGCTGCTGACCAAAAGAAAAGGGCGCCGCACCCGGAGGTGCGACGCCCGCTTTCCAGATAATGCAACCGACTTAGAACTCGTAGCTGACGCCGACCTTGAGCCTCCAGACCGAGGAGGAGGTGTTGGTGAAGCGGTCGGCGTCGAAGCGCTCTTCCGACGTCTGCCCGCCGGGCAGCGCAGTAATGATGTACTGGCCTGCCGAGTTCACTCCGCTCGTGTTGCCGATGGCCTGAAGCCCGGCAAAGTTGCGGCGATGCTGAACGTTCCAATGCCTGTCGATGAAGTTCAGGAAGTTATCGAACATCGCATAGAAGGTGAACTTGTCGTTCGCGCCACCGACGCCGGTGAGGCGCGAAAGGCCAGGCAGCTCCTGCGAGAAGCGCAGGTCGAGGTCGAAATACCATTCGTTGGTGCAGGTATTCCGGTCCACGCTCTCGCCGAGATGGTCCCGCGCGCAATCGAGGGTCTTGGCGAAATCGACAAGCTGCTGGACTGCGGTCATGTTCGAGGTCGGCGCAATGTTCGGATCGTCCACGCCCGTGGGCAGGTAGATCAGCGCATTGTTGTTGCCCGAGGAACTGTCGTTGAACACGCCGCCGCCATTGAAGGTCAGGCTGTATGGCCGGCCAGAACGAGCCACGAAGCTCGCCCCGAAGGTGGTCGCCAGATCGCCGAAGATCTTCTCCCTGAAGGTGGTCGACAGGGTGAAGTTGTGGCGGCTTTCGAAGAAGCCGCGCGACGCCGCCGGATTCTGGCGGTCGAACGCGGCGGTCTGGTCGAAGTTCGACCCGGCGGTCGAGTTGAACATGTTCCGCCGGTCCTGCGAGTTGGTGTAGGAATAGCCAGCAGTTACGAACACGTTGCCGTCCGGAGTGAAGAGGCCCTGGTCGAAGTTCTTTGACAGGATGAACGACGCGATGTGGCTGCGATAGCCCTTCGAGTTGGTCAGCATCAGCTCATCGTCGCGGCTGTGGTTCAAGAAGCATTCCGGCGTCACATTTGACCACACCGGCGGTGCACCAACTGAAACCAATTGCGCATCGCAGCCGGCCACTGTCGGATCGATCGCACGATAAATCGGGCGTCCGTCGATGGTGAAGCCATCGAGACCTCGGCCCGCGTCCACCGTCTGCGACAGATCGACGATCGTGAACGGGTTACGATAATAGCTGTAGATGTAGTCTAGATTCATTCTCCAGCCGCTGAAGAAGCCCTCGGGCGAGAGATTCAGGTCGGACTGGAAGCCGAGGTTGGCGCGGAACACCGTCGGCACGGTGACGTCGGGGTCGACCGACTGGGCATCGCCAAGCCCATCAGCGGCGCGGTCAACGGCCGCGTCGAAGGCGCATTCCGGGAATCCGGTGAACTCTCCGCCCACCAGGACCGGCGAGAAGGTGCCTGGCGTGCAGCTCTGGGTCGTTCCCTCGGCGAAGCCGAAGCCGTTGTTCTGGAAGGCGTTGGCGAACCACACGACCGGATCGCCACCGGAGAATAGGCCGACGCCGCCCTGGATCTTCGGCCGGCCGAAAACGGAGAAATCGGCCGGGGTGAAGGTGAATCCGAGGCGCGGAAGGATGGTGGGATCGAGGTCGCTGAAACCCGTCGTGTTCTTGAAGCCGTAGCGTTCCTCAAAGACTGGATTCTCGTCGGGATGGTCGCCGCTGTACCAGTCGGTACGGAGGCCGAGGACCAGGTTCAGGTCATCGGTCACGCGCCAGTCATCCTGCGCGTAGAGAGAATAAATGCTGCGCTTGAACTTGGCCGCCGCGTCGTTGACGTCGCCGGTTCGCGACGCATTGACGTAGGCGCCTTCGTTGCTTCCGCTGATCACGCCGAATGTTGACGGGAAGGTGTCGAAGTTTCCTGTGCCCGGCGACAGAATGCCGTTCTCCAGGTCAGTAAGGTTGCGGAAGGTCAGCGTGCCAACCGCGTTCTGGACTAACAGGTTGAAGATCTTGGTCCGGTAGAGCTCGAACCCGGCCTTCAG
>DASTCB010000072.1:0-3654 GCA_035711585.1 Sphingomicrobium sp. | reverse complement strand
CGGGTACCCCGCCGGCAGTGCTGTCTTGCCCGGTCGGACTCGCGTCGATATCTTCGAGGTGGCGCACCCGTTTGATGACGTTTGCCACTATTCCGGCATGCCACATGAAGAAGCGGGCCTGGTCGGGCGCCTCGTCGTCGGCCGGGTGGCCGGCGAAATCCTGTGACAGAAGGTGGTGCCGTCGCCACTGAATTTCGCAGGGTAATCGCACATTTGATTCTGCTGCGGAGGGTGATCGTGCCAAAGTCAACGGCGCAACTCGACATCAGGCTCAAGCGGGCGTACGAGCCGTCCGCCACAAGCGATGGCACGCGTATTCTCATCGATCGGCTATGGCCCCGCGGCGTGACAAAGGAGGAGGCGGCCATCGATCACTGGTTCCGTGATATCGCGCCCACCACAGAATTGCGGAAGTGGTTCGGTCACGATCCCAAGCTCTGGGCCGAGTTCCAGAGACGCTATACCGCTGAACTCAAGCATCACGCCGAACAACTGGACGAGTTGCTCCAGCTGGCTCACAAGGGACCTATTACGCTGGTTTTCGGGGCACGCGACGAGGAGCACAACGACGCGGTGGTGCTGAAGCAGGTGCTTCTCAAGCGTTCCAAACGGCGCGTTTCTGATCGGTAAGCTGACGCCAAGCGGCGGCCCGGGCGCCCGATATGTCGTTGGCCATACAGGGCCCGCGCCACCGGAGATACTGCGACGCCGGTCTGAAGGCCCGCACGGCCTATAACGATCGTGCTCCTCACCCGCCGTAAGAAAAGCAAAACGAGTGCCGCTCTCGGCGAAACCGCCGGAACTAGGATGTCCCAGGGTGCGTTGCTCGGGAGTGGATGCTGATGTCTCAACCCAGGAGGGTGTCATGGTGGCGCGGGCGGCGGAAGCGGAATGGAAGGGCTCACTTCAGGAGGGTGCCGGCACGATGAAGCTCGGGAGCGGCGCGTTCGAGGGGCGCTACTCCTTCGGCTCACGCTTCGGCAGCGAGAAAGGCACCAACCCGGAGGAGCTGATCGCCGCCGCGCATGCCGGCTGCTTCTCGATGGCCTTGGCCCTCGGTCTCGGGCAGGCCGGGTTCACGCCGCGGCGCATCCATACGACAGCCAAGGCGCAGATCGAGCAGGTCGCCGATGGCTTCAGGATCACCCGGATCGAGCTCGACACCGAAGCGGAGGTGCCGAGCATCGATGACGCGAGCTTCCGCGAGCAGGCCGAAGCGGCGAAACGGGGCTGCCCTGTTTCTCGCGCGCTCGCGGGGACGGAAATCACGCTCAGTGCGCGGCTCGCTAAGCACTGAGCCTCCTCGGCGCCCGTATCATCGGCCCCAATGCCGAGGAGGCGATCAACATTTTCGGCCTGGCAATCCGGCTGGACCTGACCACCGAACAGCTTCGGCACTTCGTGGCGGCCTATCCCGCCGCGGGATCCGACATCGGCTACATGCTGAGCTGAAAGGGGCCGTTACGCCGGCCGGTGTGGTGCTTGCACGCGATGTTGAAAAGTCGGTATTCGACTTGACGTGAGACGTTGAGTCTTGGCGGGCCCTGGCGGGTCTAACGTTCTCAATTCGGGAGCAAGTCACAGTGTCGCGCGAACGGGAGCCTCGAACTATCCGCGAAGCGGTTTGCGTTTTCAACCGCCCCGAGGACCTGCAAGATGCAATCGACGAACTGCTCAGTTCTGGCTTCCATCGTGCCGAGTTGAGCCTACTCGCCAGCGAGCACGCTGTGGAGGAAAAGCTCGGCCACCGGTATGAGAAGGTCAACGCTCTGGCCGACCATCCGACGGTGCCGCGAGCAGCTTACGTGTCGACCGAGGCTATCGGAGATGCCGAGGGCGGGCTGATCGGTGGGTTGATGTATGTCGGAGCGGTGGCAGGGGCCGGTGCGATCGTCGCATCTGGCGGAACGCTTGCGGCAATTATCGCTGCAACGGCGGTGGCGGGCGGGGCCGGAGGTTTGGTCGGCTCGATTCTGGCCAAATGGCTGGGGAATCACCATGCGCATTATCTACAAGAGCAGCTCGATCAGGGCGGCTTGCTGTTGTGGGTGCGGACACGGACTGCCGAGGACGAAAGGCGCGCCATCACAGTTCTCAGAAAGCATTCGGGCCGCGAAGTTCACGTTCATGCCTTGCCGTCAGAGGCGTAAAACGCGACAATCGACGTGCGCCCCTTATCGGCCGTACCCGGCAGTAGACGTCGTTCGTATGTCGCTTTGACGTGTTTGTCGGACGACAGGTAAATTTGAACAGATCGCGGCGGGAAAAGTAACCCTCAAGCTGCCGATTGCGTTCGCGCTCGACTTCGCGTCTCTCAATTCCAACGTTTGCTTTTTCTCGGCATACCAGACCTCGATTTGTTTCAGCCGATCCGAATTCCGCATGTCCTGCAGCGGGTGTCTCACCGAAAAGCAGGAAATCCGGGCAGCCGTTTTGCTTTCCGGCCGCAAGGATAAGACGGTTGCGCGTCCCCGCAACCAACCTCCTTCCATTATCGTCATGGCCGCGTACGGCCATCCGCGTCTTTCCCTTATTGTCTAAAGAAGCACGTGGATAGGAACCGCCCACGGAGGGCGACGTTTGCGAGTTCATATAAATACTGGAAATAGAAATGACGAAAACCGACACGCTCATCATCACTTCGTCCGATCAGGTTCCCCGGCGCACCGCGCTTAAGCGGTTCCCGATCCCCCGCAATTTCGGCGTGTCGCCCGGTTCGCGCATCGAGCGTGGGCGAACATGGCCCGCGCCGGCGGGCGCGAGTCGCGTGAAGGCGTTCGAGATATACCGCTACGATCCGGACAGCGGCGATAACCCCCGCCTCGACACATTCGAGGTCGATCTTGACGATTGCGGCCCCATGGTCCTCGACGCGCTCTTCTGGATCAAGAACAACATCGATTCGACGCTGACCTTCCGGCGCTCCTGCCGGGAGGGCATCTGCGGTTCATGCGCCATGAACATGGACGGCACGAACTGGCTGGCCTGCACTAGGTTCATTGAGGAAACGGATGCGCCGACGAGAATCTATCCGCTGGCGAACATGAGGATCGTCAAGGACCTCGTTCCCGATCTCAGCCATGTCTTCGCGCAATACGAGATGATCGAGCCCTGGCTCCAGGCGAAGACGCCCGCGCCGGACCGGGAACGGCTGCAAGCGCCGGAGGACCGCGACAAGCTCAATGGCTACTACGAGTGCATCCTTTGCTTCTGCTGCACCTCCGGCTGCCCGAGTCACTGGTGGAACGGGGACCGTTTCCTGGGTCCCGCCGTGCTTTTGCAGGCTTGGCGCTGGCTGACCGACAGCCGCGACGAGGCGACTGGCGAGCGGCTGGACAAGCTGGAGGACCCGTTCCGGCTCTATCGGTGCCATACCATTCTCAACTGCACCCGGACCTGTCCAAAGGGGCTCAATCCGGGCAAGGCCATCGCGGAGATCAAGAAAATGATCGCCGACCGGCGGGGCTGAGGAGATGGGTATGGAACGTATCCCAAGTAGGGATCGCCGGCCGCTTTCGCCAAACATCCAGATATACAGGCCGCAGCTTACTTCCCTTCTGTCCATCGTCCACCGGATTACCGGCGTCTTCTTGAGCGCCTGCGCCGTTGTACTCGTCATCTGGCTGATCGCGGCGGCGAGAGGGCCGGAGGCTT
>DASTCB010000071.1:0-10462 GCA_035711585.1 Sphingomicrobium sp. | reverse complement strand
TCGGCCGACAGCCTCGACTATCTGGAGGAGCCCGACTGTTTCCACGACATTTTCGGCCATGTGCCGATGCTGGCGCACGAGCCGGTGGCGCGGCTCATGCAGGCTCTCGGTCGGCTCGGCGTCGAAGCCATCAAGGCGGGTCATGCCGAGACCATATCGCGGCTTTATTGGCATACCGTCGAGTTCGGCCTCGCGCTCGAAGGCGGCCAGCTGAAGATCCTCGGCGCCGGCCTCGCATCCAGCTTCGGCGAAGCGCATTTTGCGATCGAGGCGGATGTGCCGCGCCCGCGCTTCACGCCAGGTGAGGCCGCCGCAACTCCATATCGCTCGGATGCCTTCCAGCCGCTCTACTTCGTATCGGATTCGCTGGAAACGGTCGCGGCTCAGCTGGAAGCGCTGGATCTCGAAGGCCTGAAGCGGCTCGCGGGGTGACGCAACCGGACGGGGCGGTTATTGCCGTCACAATGACCGACGCGCCCGTATCTCGCGAGTATCGCACCGGATCCGATCCGCGCACGCTGCGCGACGCGCTCGGCTGCTTCGCGACCGGGGTGACGGTGGTGACCTGCCTGGACCGCGAAGGACGGCCGATCGGGCTTACGGCAAACAGCTTCACCTCGCTCAGCCTCGATCCGCCACTGCTGCTGGTATGCGTTGCCAAGGGCGCGGCCAGCGCCGGCCCGCTGTCAGAAGCCGAGAATTTTGCGGTCAATGTGCTCCAGACCGGCCAGCAGCCTGCGTCGATCACCTTTTCGACGCGAGTAGAGGATCGGTTCGGCTGCACTCCCTGGGCGCTGGGCGAGCATGGCGTCCCGGTGCTCCGGGACTCGCTCTCGGTGTTCGAGTGCAGGCACCATGCGGTCCATGATGGCGGCGATCATTTGATCCTCGTCGGCGAAGTGAAGAAAGCGACGTTCGAGCCCAGCCTTGATCCGCTGCTCTATTTTCGGGGCAGGTACCGGAGGCTTCATTTCGACTGAAATTTCCGTGAGTTAGGCTGGATCATCTGTCGCTAGCGTGACTCTCGCGCGGATTCGGTCCAGCTTTGCGGTCATGGCGGACTGGGGGGAGGTTGAGTCGCCCAGGGGCGAAAGCGATCCAGCGAAGCTGGACGAAACGGCGGTCGCCGATATCCAGGCGGTTGCCGCCAGCCTCGCCACCATTCCCGGTCCGGTCAATTTCGCGGGTGTACTGGCCATCGCCGACTCGCTGCCGGTGATGATCGCCTATCTCGACCGTCAGCAGCGCTACATGTTCCTCAACAAGACGCTGGCCGACTGGCTCGAACAGCCGCGCAAGTCGATCCTCGGCAAGACGATGCGTGAGGTAGTCGGCGACCGGGCCTATCAATTTCGAAAGCCGATGGTTGAAGCGGCGCTGGATGGCGAGAAGCAGTGGTTCATTGCCGACTTCGATCATCCGACACGGGGCACGCTTACCGTCCAAACGCAATATGTCCCGCATCTCGACGCCAAGGAAAAGGTCATTGGCCTGATCCTGGTGATCCAGGACGTTACCGAGCAGCGCGCGGCCGAACTGGCGCTTCGCGAGAGCGAGGAGCGGTTCCGCCGCATCGCCAATTCGGCGCCGGTGATGATGTGGGTGACGAGGCTCGACCGCACCCGTGACTTCGTCAACGACGCCTATGCGGAATTTACCGGTCTTTCCCGCGAGGAAGCGCGAGTCCTCGATTGGCGCACCCGAATTCATCCCGACGACGCGGAAAGGCTCGTGGCCGAGAGCGTTGCGGGAGAGACGAGCCTCAAACCATTCGTGCTCGAGGCCCGCTACCTTCGTCACGACGGGGAATGGCGTTGGTTGCGGTCGGTGTCTCAGCCTCGCTTTGCTCCCGATGGGGAGCTATCCGGCTTCATTGGCGTCGCGACCGACATAACCGAGCGGCGCGCCACCGAGATGGCGCTGCGCGAAAGCGAGGCGCGGTTCAGGCGGATCGCCGACAGCGCGCCGGTACCGATGTGGGTGACCCGGCTCGATGGCAGCCGCGATTTCGTCAATCAGGCGTTCAACGAATTCTTTGGCTTTCCCGAAGAAGCGCGTGGCTTTCACGACTGGATCCAGGCCATCCACCCCGACGACCGCGATGAGTTTCTAGGCGCCCAGCTGGAAGCGACCCGCAAGCTGGAAGCTTTTGAGCTGATCGCGCGCTTCCGCCGGCATGATGGGCAATGGCGTTGGCTCCGGGCCGTGTCGATGCTGCGTCAGGACCCCGAAGGCCATGTGATCGGCATGGTCGGGGCCGCCAGCGATATCACCGAGGCCAAGGAAGCCGAAATGGCGCTCCAGCGCCAGGTCGAGGAGCGTACGGCGGAACTCAGCGAAACCCAGGACCAGCTTCGCCAGGCCCAGAAGATGGAAGCCCTCGGCCAGCTGACCGGAGGCATCGCCCATGACTTCAACAATCTTCTGACCGTTGTGGTCGGCGGGCTCGACCTCATCGCCAAGCAGGTCCAGGACGAGCGGCTGCTCCGCTTCGCCACCAATGCGCTGTCAGCGGCCGAACGCGGTGCCCGCCTGACGGCCCAGCTGCTGGCCTTCAGCCGGGTCCAACGGCTCGAGGTCAAGCCGACCTATGTCGCCCCGCTGATCGAGGAAATGCGTCCCTTGCTCCGCAATGTGCTCGGTCCGGGAATCCAGAAGAAATTCGACCTCGACCCGCAACTGACACCGGTGCTGGCCGACCCGACCCAGCTGGAGGTCGCGGTGCTCAACCTGGCGATCAATGCCCGGGACGCCATGCCCGACGGCGGGACGCTAACCATCAGCAGCCGCAAGCGGCGAGTGACCAAGGATCCGGAGCTTGAGCCGGGCACCTATGTGGAGCTGTCGATCGCCGACACGGGCAGCGGCATGACATCCGAGGTGCAAGCCCGCGCGTTCGAGCCATTCTTTACGACCAAGGAAGTGGGCAAGGGGACCGGGCTCGGCCTGTCCATGGTTTATGGAATGGCCCGGCAATGCGGCGGCGCTGTGAAGATCGAAAGCGAGCCGGGCAGGGGAACGACGGTCAGGCTCTACTTCCGCCGAGCCGAGAGCGACGGCGAGGTTCCCGCCAGCGGCGGAAAGACCGGCGACCAGCTGCGCCGCGGACGTGGCGCCGCGACGGTCCTGGTCATCGACGATGACGAGGACGTGCGCCACTTTATCGCGGCCGGCCTGGAGGAATATGGCCATGAAGTGATTGAAGCGGCGGACGGCAGCGAAGGCATCGACAAATATGGGGCGAACCGGCCGGATTTGGTGATTATCGACTATATCATGCCCGGATTGTCGGGTGCTGAGGTCGCCGATCATATCCTGGCGACCCAGCCCGACCAGCCGATCCTGTTCGTTTCCGGCTACAATGAGACGGATGCCATCCGACGGGTCGCGCCTGGCGCCAACATCCTGGCCAAGCCGTTCAGGGCTACGGCCCTGGAGGACGCGGTTCGGTCGGCGCTTTCTCCGGCCAAAAGCTAGATTTCGAAAGAGACTGCCGCGGGCCCGTAGAGAAATGAACGGGGCTCAGCCCGCCATCCGCTTGGCGCCCAGGCCGAGCACCATCTGGTTGGCGCGCTCATAGCTGAGTGGCCGGCCGAACAAATAGCCCTGGATCGTGTCGCAGCCCAGGTCGCGCATCCGCTCGAAATCCTCGGCCGTCTCGACGCCCTCGGCGGTCACCGACATTCGGAACGACTTGGCAAGCTGGACGATCGACTGGATGATCGCGACATTCTCCGGCCTCGAACCGGCCTCGCGGACGAAGCTGCCGTCGATCTTCAGCTTGTGGAACACGGCCTTGTTCAGATAGCCGATCGAGGAATAGCCGGTGCCGAAATCGTCGAGCGCGATTCCGACGCCCAGAGCACGCAGGCGCTTCAGCACATCGAGCGTCGCGCCATTGTCGCCGAGGAACACGCCCTCGGTCACTTCGAGCTCCAGCCGGTTGGCGGGCAGCTTATAGCGGCCCAGGTACTGGCTGACGACATTGGGCAGGGACGGCAGGACGATCTGCTTGGGGCTGACGTTGAGCGCCACCGTGATCGGTTCGGGCCAGCTCGCGGCGGTGCGGATCGCCTCCTCGATCACCCATTCGCCGATCACCGGCATCAGCCCGCTTTCCTCGGCCACCGGGATGAAGACGTTGGGCGGGACGAACCCGCGCTGCGGATGATTCCAGCGGATGAGAGCCTCGAAGCCGACCAGCTTCTGCGTCTTGGCGTTGACCAGCGGCTGATAGACGAGGTGGAACTGTTTCTGCGCGATCGCGCTGCGCAGGTCGGTCTCCAGCCGCACCCGGTCGTCCTGCTCGGTCTGCAGCTCGGAGGAGAAATATTTGGCGACGCCGCGGCCGGCGCCCTTCGCTTCGTATAGCGCCAGGTCGGCCTTGAGGATCAGATCGTCCACTGTCGCGCCGTCGATCGGGCCGAAGGCGCAGCCGATCGACACGCCGATCCGGATTTCCGTTTGGTCGATCATATAGGGTTCCTTGATCGACCGGATGATGCTGTCGGCAAGCTGCTCGATCTTGTGGCGCGACTGGGCATCGGCGATGACGATGGCGAATTCGTCCCCGCCCATGCGCCCGACATGGCCGTCGGCGCCCACCTGGTCGCAGAGCCTTTTGGCGACCGCCTGGAGCACCGCATCGCCCTTGGGATGGCCGAAGGTGTCGTTGACCGGCTTGAACCCGTCGAGGTCGAGGAACATGATCGCGCAAGGCACATTGCTGGTGGTCGAATGGCGAAGAGCCTCGCCCAGCAGCTGGCGGACCCGTCCGCGATTGGGCAGACCGGACAGCACGTCCATGTTGGCAAGATGGGTCAGCCGCTCCTGGGTCTGGCGGATCTCGGTGATGTCGCTTCCGACGCCGCGGAATCCTTCGAAGCGGCCCGCGGTGTCGATGATCGGGTCGCCGGCAATCGAGATCCAGCGCGGCCCGCGCGCCGTCTGAAGCTCCATCTCGAGGTTGCTGAACGGCTGCTTGTCGAGCAGCACCTTGCCGAGTTCTGCGTGCCCGCCAAGCAGGGAGGGCAGGGAATGGCCCAGAAGGGCGCTGGCGGGACGGCCGAGCAGGGCGGTCATTCGGCTCGAGATATATGTCACTCGGTTCTCGCCATCGACCTGCCACAGCCAGCCGACGCCGCGCTGCTCATATTCCTGGAGAAGGAGACTGGCGCTCTCGGATTGCGAGCCGAAGTCGGCATTGGTTTTCAGCTGGCCGAAGGCCCAGCGCGCCACCGTGAGGACGCCGACCACGGCGACACCGAGGGTGAACAGGATCGCCAGCATATTGTCGAAAGGCACGCCATGGCGACCGGCCAGGAGCATATAGCTGAGGCCGGCGGTGAAGGTGGCCATCCAGGCAGTGACACATGCCGGCACGACCACCAGGCCGAGCGCCGCGATGCCGAGCCCGGCGATCAAGGTCGCTGCAACGACCTGGGCCGGTACCCCCAGCGATGCAAAGCTGATTACCGGGAGCGACAGCCACACGAGCGCGCGAACCACGATATCCCCGACCATCAGCCATTTGGGCACCTTGCGGCCCGACCGGCCGACATGAGTCACCGCCTGGGTGCGGGCGATCTGCATGGCGCCGAGGTTGGCGATGACGATAGCGGTGGCCCAGCCGCCGAGATAGGCGGCCGGGACATGGCCATAGAGGATCATCGCCATGAGCAATGCCGCGATGCTGTTCGCCGCGGCGAAAAATGGTGCGAAATGGCCGCGGGCAATCAGCTGTGCGTCGCGCAGCGGGCTGCTGCCCTCATCGGCCCCAGGCGAGGCAACGCCCAGCGATTCGCCGCCGGGGAGACGCGCTGAAACCATACGCTTATAACGGTCAGGGGCCTCGTACATCCGGTCTTCCGCTTGAATCTGTGCCCATGCAGTAGTCCGAATTGGGTTACTTCGTGGTTAAAGATTGGCCGATTTTCACTCTTGCAGAAGGCCCAATTTGTCCAGGTCGCGAGTGGTCATCGGATGGTAGGAAGCCCTTGCTTTCCGGTAGATCCGGATCGCGATCGGGCGGCCCCATTGCTCGTCCTCGGCGAGGGCGGTGATCAGGGGCCGGACGAATTTGCGGCGGCCCTGTACCGTCAGGAATCGTTCAAGCGCTGGAACGGCCGGCTCATAACGATTGGCCACCGCCAGCTCGAGCCAGGCAAACAGCACCTCATTATTGCCGCTATCGTTGAGGCCAAACGCGCGATTCAGCTCATGCAGATAGCTTGGCCCAAGCTTGCGCGGCAGGCTGTTGAGAAAGCGCAGCCGCTCGTCGGTGTTCCATTCGCCCCACTGTTGGGGCCGGGCGGCCAGTTTAACGAAATTGGCGACGGCCGCATCGACCTCGGCAAAGGCCTGCGGGTCCGCTGGAGCGACATTGTCCGGAATTCCCGGCTCGTTGACCCAGCGGTCGAGCTGGAGCTTCTGCTCGAGGGCTGCGTCGCCGCTGACCAAATGTTCGCGGATATCAGCCAGAAAGATGCTCGTCGTGACCGGCTGGAACCGGTGCCGCTCGAACCAGCCCTTGAGCCATTGGTCGAACCGCTCGCGCCCCACAATCGATTCGATCGTGCGAAGGAAGGCCGCGCCCTTCTCGTAGGGAATATCGGTCGAACCCTCGTCCGGGTTGCGACCCTTGAGATCGATATGGAGGCGCGTGTCGGGGTGATTGGGGCCTCCGATCTCCGCGATTTCCTTGTTCAGCGCATCGAATCCCAGCGACACCTGCTGGGATGCAACCTTGGGACCGTAGATCGCCTCGACGATCCGCCGCTCGGCATAGGTCGTCAGCCCCTCGTTGAGCCAGAAATCCGCCCAGGTGGCGTTGGTGGCGAGGTTGCCCGACCAGCTGTGGGCCAACTCATGGGCGATCAGGCTGGTGAGGCTCTTGTCACCGGCGATGAAGGTGGGGGTGAGGAAGGTCAGCGTCGGGTTCTCCATTCCGCCGAACGGGAAGGATGGCGGCAGGACCAGCATGTCGTAGCGGCCCCACTGATAGGGGCCGTACAGCTTCTCGGCGGCGTCGATCATTTTCTCGGTGTCGGACAGCTCGGCGGCCGCCTTGTCGAGCATCGCCGGCTCGGTCCACACGCCGGTGCGCGGACCGAGCTCGCGGAACGCAAGATCGCCGACCGCGATGGCGATCAGATAAGGCGCCACCGGCTTGTCCATGTTGAAATAGAAGCTGGACTTGTTGGGTGGAGGAGGGGTCGGATCCGCCTTGTCGCCCTTCTTGGCGCTCATCACCGCAGTGAGGCCGGATGGCACCGCGATCCAGGCCTCCCAGGTCTGGCGGATTCCCGGTGAGTCCTGGGTCGGTATCCAGCTCCGGTTCTCGATCGACTGGCCCTGGCTCAGCAGGAAGGGATGTTTCTTGCCCGCGGTCTGTTCCGGAGTCAGCCATTGCAGCGCGCCCGCGTCCGGCGCGGATCTGTAGCGGATGACAATCTTGCGCGTGTCACCCATCTGGATCGTCAGCGGCGCGCCCAGAATCTCGTCGAATGCCCCAACCTTGTAGGGCAGCGGCTGGCCGGCCTCGTCGGTCACGGCCTCGATCTCCAGGCCCTTGTCGTCGAGGATGATTTGCGTTGCATCCGGCTTGGCCTGGACGTCGAGCGTCGCGGTTCCGCCGATCCGCCTGGTGTCGAAATCGACATTGAGGTCGAGCGCGACATGGGTGACGCGGGCCTCCAGCGGCTTGGCAAAGCTGTGGATGTCAACCGCGTCGGGCGTGTCGAGGATCGGCGCGGCCTCGACCGGCTCGATGGCCGGAGGGGAATCCCCGGCACGGCAGGAAAGCAGGGCGAAGGCCGCGAACACGGCGGTCAGGCTACGCAACAAATCAATTCTCCGGAAATTCAGGCGGCCTCGCCGACGGCCTTGTACATGCTGTTGATCGGCCGGGCGAAGACCCGACGCACCATCGGCTCGAAAAACTCCAGCGGCGCACTGTCATAGCCCGGGTCGAAGGCCGTCTGGTCATACAGCTCGCAGAAGCGGGCCGTATCTTCGAAATGCTCATGTCCGCGAAACGCTTCGCGCATGTCGCGGTTCATCCCCAGATAGTGGACGAAATAATAGCCCTGGAAGATGCCATGGTGCTCGACGATCCAGTGACGCTTGTCGTCGACGAAAGGCTTGAGGATCGCCGCCGCGATATCGGGATGATTGTAGCTGCCCAGCGTGTCGCCGATGTCGTGCAGCAGGGCGGCCACGACATAAGGCTCGCTCTCTCCGCCGCGATAGGCTCGCGTCGCGGTCTGGAGGCTGTGCTGCATTCGGTCGACTGGAAAGCCGCCATAATCGCCGTCGAGCAGCTTCAGGTGCGCCAATACCCGGTCGGCAACTCCGGAAGCGAACGGCATGAAGTGCGACCCGATGATTGCCCAATCCTGGGCGCTGCTCTCATCCATCGAGCTGAAACTGGCGCGCTGGTCGGCCATCCAACCTCTCCTTCGTCCCGAGCCTAGACCTCGACGACGCCGACGCCAAGGGTAGGCGCTTGGCGCTCGGCAGCCTATATCCCCCCGATGGACCGGATGGCCTCGGCGCAGGCGGAGATGGCGAGCGATAGCGTGCGGGGCCTTGCGGAGGCCGCCGCCCAGGGACGCTTGCCGGTCACCCGCGCCAAGGGCCCGGCTCGGCCCTTCCTTGCCGGCGTCGGGCTCGACCGGCCCTTCTTCGACGACAAGAGCCGCGCCTTCTGGGTGTTGCAGTCGATCGGCTGGACCGGCTATTTCTTCCTGCGAACCATCTCCGGCCTCGCCAATTCGCTGGGCGCGATGTTCATCGTCCACACGCTGATCCTGACGATGACCGGCTATTCGCTGACGTTGCTGATGGCCTCGCTCTACCGCCGGCTGATCACCATGCGCGCGCTGTGGACGGTGGTCATCAGCCTCGGCACGGCGATCCTCGCTTCGGTCGCCTTTTCCTTTATCGAGACATGGAGCCTGGCCACCTTCATCAACCCGGATTTCAAGCCGGCCGGGATGCAATATTTCGGTGCGCTGATCCTCGACTTCTCGATCCTCGCGGCCTGGTCGGCGCTCTATTACGGGATCAATTATTACCTCCTCCTGGAAGAGGAGATCGACCAGCGCGCCCGGCTGGAGAGCCAGGCCTCCAGCGCCCAGCTGGCGATGCTGCGCTACCAGCTCAACCCGCATTTCCTGTTCAACACGCTGAACAGCATCTCGACCCTGGTGCTGCTGCGGCAGACCGAGCGGGCGAACGCCATGCTGTCCCGGCTGGCCTCTTTCCTGAGATATACGCTGGTCAACGAGCCGACCGCCAAGGTGACCCTGGTCCAGGAGGTGGAGACGCTGAAGCTCTACCTGGAAATCGAGAAAATGCGGTTCGAGGACCGGCTTCGTCCGCATTTCAAGATCGATGGCGATGCGATCGGGGCTCGCCTTCCGTCACTGCTGCTCCAGCCGCTGATCGAAAATGCGATCAAATATGCGGTCACGCCCGCGGAACATGGGGCCGACATCTGGATTACCGCTCAGCGGGAGGGTCATGCGGTGCGGATCGAGGTGGCGGACAGCGGACCGGGCCAGGGGGCTACGCCGGTCGATGCGCAGTCTACCGGGGTCGGCCTGGCCAATATCCAGGACCGCCTGGCGCAGGCCTATGGGCCGGCCCACGGCTTTTCCACTCGAACGAACGAACATGGGGGCTTCAGCGTTATCATCGAAATTCCGCTAGAGACCGACCAGAAGGAACATTCATGACCATTCGCACCATCCTCGTCGATGACGAACCCCTTGCGACCCAGGGGCTTTGCCTGCGCCTCGAGGCGCATGAGGACGTGGACATCGTCGCCACCGCCGCCAACGGCCGCGAAGCGATCCGGGCGATCAAGACCCACAAGCCCGACCTCGTCTTCCTCGACATCCAGATGCCGGGCTTCGACGGGTTCTCGGTGATCTCGGGCCTGATGGAGGTCGAGCCCCCGCTGTTCGTGTTCGTCACCGCCTATAACGAGCATGCCCTTCGAGCGTTCGAGGCGCAGGCGGTCGACTATCTGATGAAGCCGGTCGAGGAAGACCGGCTTGCGGCGACCATGGACCGGGTCCGCCAGCGCCTTGCCGAGAAGCGCGGCGCCGAAGAGGCGGGGCGGCTCAAGGAAGCGCTGGCCGAGCATGCGCCCGAAGCGGCGGAGGAACTGGCCGAGGCGATGCCGGAGGCGCCTTCCGCGTCGCGCTTCGAGAAGATGATCAACATCCGCGACCAGGGACAGATTTTCCGGGTCGACGTCGACACGATCGAGCGGATCGACGCGGCCGGCGACTATATGTGCATCCAGACGGGAGACAACACGCTGATCCTGCGCGAGACCATGAAGGACCTGGAAAAGCGGCTCGATCCGCGCCGCTTCCAGCGCGTCCACCGCTCGACCATCGTCAACCTAGACCTGGTGCGGCAGGTCAAGCCGCACACCAATGGCGAATGC
>DASTCB010000070.1:0-17547 GCA_035711585.1 Sphingomicrobium sp. | reverse complement strand
CGACCGGCGGGTTCAGCCTCCTCAATTGGGGACTGTTCGGGTTGCTCTCGCTGGCGATGTTGTGGCTCGCCAATCGCGAGCCATCGCTGGAGCGGCTTCCGCCGGTCGGGTTGGTGATCGTCCTGCTGCTGCTCGGTGCATGGCCCGATCCGGCGATAGGCGAGTTCTCATTGGTCGCTGCGGTCGCAGTCCTGATTTACGGCGTCCCGGCGCTGGCCCGGCTGTGGAGCGCCAGGGGCGGTCTGGTCGAAGCGGGGCAATTGGCAGCGATCACAATCGGCAATTGGTTCATCCCGATGTTCCATTTCTATCGGGCGGATGGTTCGACGGACCTCCAATTCGGGCTGCTCGCCCTGGCGTTGTCCGCACTGGCGGGCGCGAGCGCAGCGCTCGGCTGGCGCCATGCGGATCGTCGCGACGACGCACGCTTCGTGATCCTGGCGACCAGCTCGGCGCTGGTGATGGCGGCCGCCGCCACCTTGTTGCTGCCCGGCTGGGCGATCGGCGGGGCAATGGCCGCGGTCGGGCTTGGCTTGTTGCACCTCGGCCAGGTTGCGGAGGACAAGCGCCTCGAGCCGATCAGCTGGATCTTTGCCGTCGCCGGCCTGATCGGCGGCCCTGCCACCGCCATCGGCGAAGTGCCGGCCGATTGGAAAGAGCTGCTGCGCTGGGGGCTGCTCGCGGTCGTTGCCGCTGCGTTCGCGTGGCGGGCGCGCTTCCGCCACGGCCGGAGAATCGCGCAATGGCTGGCGCCGATCCTGCTGTTCTTCGCGCTGCAGTCGATGGTGGCCGAGCGGTGGGAGCCGCTGATCGCGCCCTTGATGCTGGTCGCGCTGGCGCTCGCGCGGCTGCGGCTGGTGCCGGCGATGGCTGCGGCCATGCTGCTGCTGATCGGTGGCGCCTTGGACCCTGCCTATCACTGGTCGGTGGATGCGGCGGCTTCGTTGACCGGTTATCCGATGTTCGTCGCGGATGTCGCCTTGGTCGACGACGTGTTGCTCAAACTGCTGATCCCGGCGGGCGCGATCGTGCTCTCGCTATGGCTGGCGCGGAACCGGCTTGACCGGCGCGAACGGGCCGCGGCGGTCGCAATGGCGGCCGTGCTGGCCACCATCGGGCTGCATTGCGCTTACAAGCAACTGTTCGACATTGACTCCCCGAAAATGTTCGTAGCCTTCGGCCTGGCCGAGCGAACGCTGTGGGAGGCGCTTTTGCTTGGCGGAGCGGCGGTCCTGTGGCGGCTTGGCCAGCGCCAGGCGGGCGCGATCATGCTCGGCGCGGGCTTGGCCCATCTCGCAATCTATACGCTGCTGCTCCATAATCCGCTCTGGGCCGAGCAAGCCGTAGGTCCGTGGCCGCTGATCAACCTCATCCCGCTCGCCTATGCCGTGCCGGTGGCGGCGATGCTCTCGCTCGACCGTGTGCCATCAATCAGGAAACTGGTCCCGGCTCGGCCCCTGACCCTGGCGTGGATGATCCTGATCCTGCTGTTCGCGGCTTCGATGCTGCGCCAACTGTTCCATGGCAGCCTGCTGGTCGAGCCGGGCCTCGGCCAGGCCGAGGATATTGCCCGATCGATCCTCGCCATCCTGGCTGCGATCGGCTTCCTCCTGTGGGGCATCCGCACCCGGCAGCGCGACTGGCGGATCGGCTCGCTGGTGCTGATGCTGGCCGCGGTGGCCAAGGTGTTCCTGTGGGACACGCAGGGCCTCGAAGGCCTGGTCCGGATCGCGTCGTTCGTGGCGCTGGGCTTCAGCCTGATCGGGATCGGCTGGCTCTATTCCCGACAGCTGGCGCCGAGCCGATCCTGAAGCGCTAACCGGATGTCAACTTGGGGCTGGCTATGGTGCGGACATGAATGCACCAGGCCCGATCAATTCGCTAGACGAGGCCCATCGGCGGGCTACCGCTGACGGAAACCAGTGGCGCGGGCGCTTGATCAATCTGTATGCCAGGGCCGAGGGCCGCATTAGCGATGCGCTACACAGGGTCGAGCCGGACAGGACGCTGCCCCTTTTGCTGAGCCAGAAAATCTCGCGCCTGAAGAAGTTGTCGACTGACCCGCTGCTGATCGAAGAGCTTGCGAAGCTCGAAGGTCGGCTGGGGGAGCGCAACTCGCTGGTGCATGGCGAAGGCAAGATCTGGATCGACCCGAATGGCGAATGGCTGTTGCAACTCAGTCAACGACGCCGTGCCGGCGACGTGCAACATATGCTGCAAAGCGATACCGTGAAGTCGTGCCATGCCGAGCTACACAAGCTGGTCCAGCGCTTGGCCAGCAAACTGAAAGCCTAGCTCGCGAAACTGGGGTCGAGCCGGTAGACCTTCCGCTTCAACGCCGGCCAGGCGAGCATGTTGGCCGCGATGGACAGGCCCGCCATGCCCTGCTGTGCGGCGATTTCGGCGGCGCCCTGCGGCGGACTGTTGACCTTGTCGCCTGCCGATAGCGCCATGATCTGCGCCTGGCAGGCGCGCTCCAGAAAATAGAGCTTCACGAAGCATTCGGCGACATTCCTGCCGACCGTCAGCGTGCCGTGGTTGCGAAGCAGCATCGCGTCCTTGTCGCCGAGGTCGGCGACAATCCGCTCGCGCTCGTCGAGGTCGACCGCAACGCCCTCATAGTCGTGGAAAGCGAGGTCGCCGGCGATGATCATCGCGGTCTGGGTCAGCGGCAGGAGCCCTTCCTCATGGGCGCTGACCGCCTGGCCCGCCGGCGTATGGAGATGCATCACCGCATGGGCGTCCTCGCGCGCCATGTGCACCGCCGAATGGATGGTGAAGCCCGCCGGGTTGGTGATGAAGGGCGTCGGCTCCACCGGGTTGCCGTGCACGTCGACCTTGACCAGCGAACTTGCCGTCACCTCCTCGAACATCAGCTGGTAGGGGTTCAGGAGGAAGTGATGTTCGGGGCCCGGGATGCGCGCCGACAAATGGGTGAAGATGAGGTCGTCCCAGCCATAATGGGCAACCAGCCGGTAGGCGGCGGCGAGGTCGACGCGGATCGCCCATTCCTCCTCGCTCACCTTGCCCTTCATGCTCGGGATCTCGACCTCGGCGAGCGCCTTCACATCCTCCATCCCCCGGGTCATTGTATCTACCCTATTCATTCTAATGCTCCTGTCGGTCGGGGTGGGCGGCGGCGAAGGCCGCATGGGCGCTGGCGGTCTCGTCGGCGCGGCGCAAGGTCGGATAATCGTCGATCGGCACCGAGAAGCGGCGCGCATTGTAGAGCTGGGGCACCAGGCAGATGTCGGCGATGGTCGGATTGTCGCCGAACAGGAAGGCGCCGGCGTGCGGGCGCGCCATCTGCTCCAGCGCGGCCAGCCCCTCCTCGATCCAGTGGCGGTACCACAGGTCCTTGGCGGCGTCGTCGATGCCGAAGGTGCCCTGCAGATATTTGAGCACGCGGAGGTTGTTGAGCGGATGGATGTCGCAGGCGACCGCCAGGGCCAGCGAACGGACATGGGCGGCCTCGGCGGGATCGGCCGGCATCAGCGGCGGATCGCGATGCGTCTGGTCCAGATAGACGATGATCGAAAGGCTCTGGATCAGGCGGTGGCCGTCGATCTCCAGCATCGGGACGAAGCCCTGCGGATTGAGCGCGCGATAGGAGGCTTCGTTCTGCTTGCCCTGAACCAGGCTGATCGGCCGCTGCTCATAATCGATGCCCTTGAGGTTGAGCGCGATCCGCACCCGGTAGGACGCCGAGGATCGGAAATAGTCGAAGAGCACCGCACGAGCCATGGCGCGAAGCCTGCGCCCGCTTGGGCGGCTTCGTCAATCGCCAGTGAACGGGGCAATCACCTCCGGAGGAACCCGGATCGGCCGGCCGCTGGCCTTGTCGATGATAGCCCATATGGTGACGGCGCGGACGCGGACCTTGCCGTCCTCGCCGACGAATTCCATGTGCCGGTCGAAGCGGGCGCCTTTTGGCGCTTCGCCGACCCAGGTGCGGCCGGTCAGCAGCTCCCCCTCGAAGGCGGGGCGGAGATAGTCGATCTCGTGCCGGATCACGACCCAGATATAATCATCCTGATGCCTCGAATCGGCGACGCTGTACCAGTGGGCCAGGGCCACCTCCTGGATCCACTGCACCCAGACCGCATTGTTGACGTGGCCGAGCTCGTCGATCGCCTCCGCCGGCGCCACGATGCGATGCTCGAAGATGGGCCGGCCCATCAGGGAGCGCTAGCAGGCCGGCGCAGCTTCCAAAAGCCTTGGGCGTTGGTTCCCTATGCCGTCGACCGTCATCCGCCGCTTCCATTACCACGCCGAGACCCGGGAGCTTGAGATATTGTTCACGACGGGGCGGAGATATGTTTACTCGGATGTCCCCGAGGAGGCCGCCGCACGCTTCCGCTCGGCCTTCGCCAAGGGCGTCCATTTCAACCGATTCATCCGCGACCGCTATCCGTGCCGCGAGCTGAGCGAAGCGGAGTTCTAATTAGCACCAGGATCTCTTCGATCCGATATAGCGATGGGCCAGCCCTTCATCGATCATCTGCCGTCCGATCGACACGTCGCCGCGCCTGACCACCATCAGGTCGCGGCCATGGCGGTCCTGCTGCTGCAAGCGGTGGGCGACCATCTCGAATGGACCCTGGTTGAGCAGTTGCTGGAGCCGGGCAGCGGACCGCTTCGCCAGGGCCGCCTCGGCAGGGCATTTGGGCGCCGCCAGCTCGGGCGCGTCGATTCCGGTGATCCGGATCTTGCGGTCGCCGAGCTTGAACGTGTCGCCGTCGATCACGCAGGCCGGTCCGCGTCCGGGACCGCAGGGCGTGAAGCTGGTCGCGACCTGCTCGGGAGGGGCGGCAAGCGGACCGATCGGCCCGACCAGCGAAGGGTCGAGCAGGGCGCCCACCACAAGCAGGAGCGGGACCAGCAGCAGCCAGCGGCGGATATCGCTCCGTCCCGGCTTGAACGACGGCGGGCGATGAACAGGCTTGAAGCGTTTACGGGCCATGGCCGGGACTAAAGCGCAGAGTTCCTCGCTGCGCCAGCCCCGCGGCCCGACTTGTCCCGTTAGGAGCCGGTTTCCTCTTCCTCGAACGTGACTGCGACATCGGCATTGGCCGACAGCCGCACCTGATTGCCTTCGACTCCGGCAATGAGGCCGCGCGAGATGAAATGATGATGACCGGCATGCTCGCCGCGGTCATCCTTCCTGGTCAGCTTGATTCGATCATCCTCGATCCGGTCGACGGTTCCGACATGGACTCCATCCGCGCCAATCACCTCCATATGCTCCCGAACATCCTCGAATCCGGCCATGGCTGCCTCCTGTCGTGTCCCTGTGGTAACGAAAGGTCACAGCGGGGGTTTCACATCGATCCGATATATATGCCAGCGGCGCTGTTCAGCAGTCGAACCAGGCACGTCATTGACCCGGCGAAGCGTCGCCGACCCCACCGAGCTGAAGTCCCGCCCGGCCTTCAGCTTGCCGTAGAAGCGGACGGGGATCTCGACATAGGCCGATCCGGCCGCCCCCTCGACCTGGCCCGGCGCGCCGATCTCGGCGTGGATTTCGGCATATTTGCCAAAGGCCTCTTCAAAGCCTTCCTGGCTCAATCCGCTCCCCGCCCCGCCTTCCCCCCACAGCCGGCGAGCCTCGGCCAGCCGCCTCTGCTCGAGCAATGCCGCATAGCTTTGCAGCACCTGGCCCGCGCCCTGGCCGCTGTCCGGGTTGATCGGTTCCTCGGCGACAGGCGTGCGATCCTCGGGCAGGCCGCCAGGCCGGGGCGCCTGGTCGGCATTGGCCTCCGCTTCGAACGAGGCGATGTCGTTCGCGGTGGGCGTTTCGTCAATGTCGTAGGTTTCGGCGTCACGGCAGGCCGCAATGGAGGCCGCCAATGCCAGGCAAATCAGGCTGCGAAACATGGCAGGCTCTCACATGGGTGGTCGGGAAGAGCGCATGTTACCCCGCTTCGTTCCACCGACCAATCATTGGGAACCGGCATCGACAAGCTTCGTTCGTTTCGCCAACGAAAGCTGCGTTCAGGGAGTAAATTTCATGGCCGACGATAATGATAGGACGGAAGAACGGGTGACGGTCGTCGACAGCGGCGGCGGCGGAGGTGGCGTGCTTGCCGTGGTGCTGCTGGTGATCGTGGTGCTGGTGCTGCTGTTCCTGTTCCGCGACCAGCTCGGATTCGGCGGAGACGACACCGACATCACCATTCCCGACAAGGTGGAAGTCAACGTCAACTGATTTGCGTGTAGCCGACGACACGCGTAACGACCCCCTCGCTTTCGCTACGAAGTCGAGGGGGTTCGCGCGCCTGTGACCAACAAGCTGACCTATCAGACCGGTTTCGGTGGCCATTTCGAAAGCGAGGCGGTGCCGGGCGCGCTGCCCAAGGGGCGGAACAGCCCGCAGCGGCCCGCCTTCGGGCTCTACGCCGAGCAGATGTCCGGGAGCGCTTTCACCGCGCCGCGCCATGAGAACAGGCGCAGCTGGCTGTACCGGATGCGGCCCACCGCCGACCATTCGCCTTATCGGCGCTATGACGGGGCGCCTTTGTTCTCGCCCGCGCCGACCGATGGGCCCATCGCGCCCAACCGGCTGCGCTGGGATCCGCCCGCCGACCTGCCGGCGGATGCTGATTTCGTCGATGGGCTGGCGACGATGCTGACCAACCGGCCGCCCGAAGAGCTGACGGGTGTCGCGGTCCACCTTTTTCGCGCCAACAAGTCGATGAGGGATCGGGTGTTCGTCGATGCCGACGGCGAGCTGCTGATCATCCCCCAGAGCGGGACGCTGCGCCTGTTCACCGAAATGGGCCGGTTGGAAGTGGCGCCGGGCTGGGTCGGGATCGTGCCGCGCGGGCTGAGGTTCAGGGTCGAGGTAGACGGGGAGGCGCGAGGCTATGTCGCCGAGAACCAGGGCGCGATGTTCCGGCTGCCCGATCTCGGGCCGATCGGCTCCAACGGCCTGGCCAATGCGCGCGATTTCGAAACGCCGGTGGCGGCCTATGAGGATGTCGACGGGCCGTGCGAGGTCGTCCAGAAATATCAGGGCGCATTGTGGACCACGACCCTCGACCATAGCCCGCTCGACGTGGTCGCCTGGCACGGCAGTCTCGCCCCCTGCCGCTATGAGCTGGCGCGGTTCAACGTGATGGGCACGGTCAGCTTCGATCACCCCGACCCGTCGATCTTCACCGTGCTGACCAGTCCCAGCGACATCCCGGGCCGGGCCAACGCCGACTTCGTCATCTTCCCGCCGCGCTGGATGGTCGCCGAGGACACGTTCCGTCCGCCCTGGTTCCACCGCAACGTGATGAGCGAGGCGATGGGCCTGATCCACGGCGACTATGACGCCAAGGCCGAAGGCTTCCGCCCAGGCGGCCTCAGCCTCCATAATATCATGAGCGGCCATGGCCCCGACGTCGAAAGCTGGCGCAAGGCGAGCGAGGCCGAGCTCAAGCCCGCCAGGATCGAGGGAACGATGGCCTTCATGGTCGAAAGCTGCTGGCCTTATCGGCCGACCCAATATGCGCTGGAGCGCGCCCAGCCCGATTATGACGAGGCCTGGGCCGACTTCCCGAAGGCCCAATTGCCCAATGGCTGAGCTCGACGAGACCCACGATCCGGCGCGGACGAGCTGGGTCGAAAGCGCCAACGGCCATCCCGATTTCCCGATCCAGAACCTGCCGTTCGGAGTCTTCTCCGTCGGCAAAGGCGAGCCGCGGATCGGGGTCGCGATCGGCGACATGATCCTCGATATGAAAGCGCTGTCGGGCACGGGACTGCTGGGCGAGCATTGGGCACTGGCGCTTGGACTCGGCTCGCTCAACGCCTGGTTCGCCCATGGGCCGGAAGATGGAGCGGCGCTCCGCAGGCAATTGTCGGATCTGCTGTCGGGCGAAAGCCATCGGCATCAGATCGAGAAGCATCTGGTAAGCCAGTCCGCGGCGGAAATGCACCTGCCCTGTGCAATCGGCGACTACACCGACTTTTATGTTGGAATCCATCACGCAACCAACGTCGGCAAGCAGTTCCGCCCCGACAATCCCCTGTTGCCCAATTATAAATATGTGCCGATCGGCTATCACGGTCGGGCGAGCTCTGTGCGCCCATCCGGGCAGCCGGTGGTCCGTCCCAAGGGCCAACGCAAGCCGCCCGACGCCGAGGTGCCGGAATACGGGCCGAGCCGGCGGCTCGACTATGAGCTGGAGCTGGGCATCTTCATCGGCCGCGGCAATGCGCTGGGCGAGCCGATCCCGATCGGCGAAGCTGCGGGCCATATCGCCGGCTATTGCCTGCTCAACGACTGGTCCGCGCGCGACCTGCAGGCGTGGGAGTATCAGCCGCTCGGCCCGTTCCTCGCCAAGAATTTCCTCACCAGCATTTCGCCCTGGGTGGTGACGCCGCAGGCGCTCGCGCCCTTCCGCAAGCCGCTGCCGGCGAGGCCGGAGGGCGATCCCGAGCCACTGCCGTATCTTCTCGACGCGATGGATCAGAAAGCCGGAGCGCTTGGCATCCGGCTCGAAGTGACGCTTTCGACCGCCAGGATGCGCGAGGCGGGTCTGCTGCCGCATGTGCTTAGCCAAGGCGAGGCCGCGTCGGCGATGTATTGGTCGGCAGCGCAGATCGTGGCCCACCACGCTTCGAACGGTTGCAACCTGCAGTCCGGCGACCTGATCGGGACCGGGACCCTGTCGACGGCCGAAAGCACCGGGCTTGGATCGCTGCTGGAGATCAGCAAGGGCGGCAAGGCGCCGGTCGAGCTTCCGGCCGGCGAGACTCGCCGCTTCCTCGAGGACGGAGACGAGCTTTGCCTGTCCGCTCGATGCGAGGCCGACGGGGCGGTACCGATCGGCTTTGGCAGCTGCGTTGGCCGGGTGATGCCCTCCAGCTGAATTGCGCGAAATAGGCGGAACCGTGGGGTTTCTGCGGCATTATGAATGCGGACGGAGAGCCCGTGATGCGGCGCATCGAGGGCTGGCCACCGCTGCTTCATCTCTCTCTCCATCCTGCGTTCCGTAGGAATAGGGAGAAACACGATGTTGTCCCGCTTCAATCATGTCACGGCGGCAGTCCTGGCCGGGGTGTCGGCCTCGATCATGTCACCGTCGCCAGCGTTCTCGCAAGACGCGGATATCTTCGTCCGCGGCATCCCCGAAGGCGCCAAGGCGGAAAGGGTTTCCTATCGCGATCTCAACCTGCGCTACATCGCCCACCTCAACATCCTCAACGACCGGGTCGAGAGGGCGGTGCGAAAAGTCTGTGAGTTCCGGGGCCGCGACAATATGGAACCCGATTATCGCCAATGCGCCGAAGCGTCCTGGGCCGGTGCAAGACCCCAGATCCATCGCGCCTATCTGAGAGCGAATCGGTTGGCCGCTTACTAGGCCGCCCCATCGCTCCACGCCTTGTGACGGAACCAAGCCCGGCCGTTTGCCGATTGGTCGAAGCGGCCGGGCGCTTTGACGCGACGAACGGCACCCGCCGAAACAACCCCGGCATACGGTCGAAGCGGCCGTGCAAATGATCGAATCCCGAGGCATCTCCCGGTCACCTCTTCGTCATCGAAAAAGAAGGGAGACAGGAGATGCTAACCCAATTGAATCGCTCGACGATTGCCGTTCTGTCAGGGGTGGCGGCATCTCTACTGGCCGCCACCGCTGCGCCGGCGGCCCAGTCCGGAAGGCCGGTCGTAGTCTATGCCGAGCCCCAGGAAAATATCCGCACGGAACGAATATCCTATGCGGATCTCGACCTCGTTTCCGCAACCGGTGAACGGACCCTGTTCCGGCGGGTCGGCGGAGCGGTGAGGCGGGTTTGCCTCTTCGAGAATGGCCGGCCGGGACTGCAGGACGGCGGCTATTACAGCTGCGCCGATGGCGCCTGGGACGGAGCGAGACCGCAGATCGCCCAGGCGGTCGCCCGGGCCAAGGAGATCGCCATGACCGGCAAGTCATCGTTCGCGGCGACGGCGATCACGATCAAGGTGGCGGCCAACTAGCCGTTCAGGCGAGGGAAGGCGCGGCGCTCTTTGAGTGCCGCGCGCTTTCCGGTCGGTCCGCCAACTTCTTTCTGCGCCGAATGCCGTTATAGAGACGGCCCGGTTCGGCACATGCAGCATCAAGGCCTTCAGCAGATCTTCGAGGAGCAGCGCGAGCAATTGCTGCGGTACCTGCGCGCGCATGGGGCGGGCGATACGGCGGAAGATCTGTTGCAGGAACTGTGGCTGAAGGTCACCGCGGCACCTGGGACGCCGATCGCCAACCCGCCCAGCTACCTGTTCCGCGCCGCCACCAATCTGATGATCGACCGCCGGCGGTCCGAGGCGCAGGCCCGGCGCCGCGACCGCGAATGGTCGGACGTCGCCGACCGGCTGCCGGATTCGGCCGCCAACGACCCCGGTCCGGAACGGCGCCTGCAGGGACGACAGGCCCTCGCCGTGGTGGAGGCCGAGCTTGGCAAGCTTCCGTCGAGGGCGCTGAGCATTTTCCGAGCTCACCGAATCGAAGGCCGCACCCAGCGCGAGATCGCCGCCTCCATGGGGCTAAGCGCCAGCACGATCGAGAGCGACCTGCGGATGGTCTACCGGCTGCTCGACGAGCTGAGGGAGAGGCTCGATGAGGAATAGCCGGTTCGACTCCGTCATTGGGGACATGAGGTGGCAATGACGCATGACTCCGCCCGGCGCGAAGCGGCGCTCGACTGGCTGGTCCGGACCAACGATCCGGAGTTCGAGGGCTGGATCGAGTTCACCGCCTGGCTCGAAGCCGACGCGGCCAACGCCGAGGCCTATCACGCGCTGGCCGACAGCGAGCTCCGGATGCGGCCTTTGATCGAGGAAGCGCCCGAGCGGGACTTGCCGGCGCAGCGCCCGGCCCGCAGGGGCATGGCGATCGCGGCCAGCGTGGCGGCCCTGGCGGCGGTTGCGACCGCGATCGTCGCCCCGCGGCTGATGCCAGTCGACTATTCAACCGGCCCCGGCGAAGTCCGAATCGTCTCCCTGGGAGGACAGGACCAGCTGGTGATGAACGGTGACACCAGGATTGCGCTGGCGGGGTTCGACCACCGTACCATCCGGCTCGAACAGGGCCAGGTGCTGTTGCGCCTTCGCGATTCCGGCCAGGACAAGGTCGAGCTGATCTCGGGCGACCTGAAGCTGATCGATGTGGGCACCGTCTTCGAAGTGTCGCGCGACGGCAGCGAGACCCGTGTGCTGGTCAGCGAGGGCGCGGTCGTGGCCGATCCGGGCGGGGCGGGCCTCAAGCTGGCGGCTGGACAGCGGCTCGACACCCAGGACGGAGCGACGCTGATCGAGGCGATGCCGGCGGACGTGAGCTCGGTCGGCGCGTTTGAGCGTGGCCAGCTCAGCTATGTCGACGAGCCGCTGGAGAATGTGGCCGCCGACCTCCGCCGGTCGACCGGTATCGACTTTTCGACGAGCGCCGCTATCAGGGCGCGGCGCTTCAGCGGCACCCTGTCGGTCGCCGAGGTCAAGCGCGACCCGCGCTCGCTCGAGCCCCTGTTGGGCGTGTCCCTTGAGCAAGCGGGTCAAGGCTGGAAGCTGGGAGGAAAGGTCTAGCGATTAGGACGCTGTACGCTGGCGCGTCGCTTGCCGCGCTCCTGACCCTTGCCGACCCCGGCCTTGCCGCCTCCAGACCGATCAATGTCCCCGCCGGGACGGTCGGACAGGCGGCGTTCGCCATCGGCAGGCAGGCCGGCGTCAGCATCTCGATTCCCGACCGCGGCCTGCTCGGCCGGCCAGCGCCGGCCATCCGCGGCAAGATGGAGGCGGCCGATGCGCTCGCCCGGCTGGCGCGAGCCAGCGGCCTCCGGGTGAGGAAGGTCGGCGCCAATAGCTATGTCCTGATTGCCAAGGCCCAGCCCGTGCAACGGCCCAAGCCCGAGGCCAGGCCCCCTGTTGCAGCTTCGCCGCCACCTCCCGAGCTGCCTGCTCCGGAGCCGCAGGACATTATCGTCACCGCCAGCAAGCGCGACACCCTGTCGCAGCGCTTCCCCGGACAGTGGAGCCGAATCGACGGCGATATATTCGCACCGCTCGGGGTGGTCGGGGCCGAGGCGATCGAAGCGCGCTCGGTCGGCTTCTCCTCGACCCATTTGGGAGCGGGCCGCAACAAGCTGTTCATCCGCGGGATCGCCGATTCCAGCTTCAGCGGGCCGACGCAGTCGCCCGTCGGCCAATATTTCGGAGACATGCGCACCGGCTACAGCGGCCCGGACCCCGACCTGAAGCTGGTCGACATGCAGGGCATCGAAATCCTCGAAGGACCGCAGGGGACGCTCTACGGATCGGGAGCGCTGGGCGGAATCGTCCTGTTGAAGCCCAACACGCCGACCCTTGGCGAAATGTCGGGCACAGCCGCAATCGGCGGGTCCGTCACCTGGCATGGCGATCCGGGCTATGACGCGTCCGCCGTGCTCAACGCGCCGGTCGGCAGCGGCGTGGCGTTTCGGGCGGTCGGCTACCATGCCCGCGAGGGCGGCTATATCGACAATGTCGCCACCGGCGAGAAAGACATCAACGACGTCACCATCACCGGCGGCCGGGCCACCGTCACCGCGGAAGTGGTGCCCGGATGGTTCATCGACGTCGCCGGCATCGCCCAGCGGATCGACGGCGACGACAGCCAATATGCCGACGAAGAGAGCGGCGGGCTGTCGCGCAGCAGCATGGTCGACCAGCCGTTCGCTTCGGACTTCGCACTGGCCAGCCTGGTGATCCGCAAGGACAGCGGCCCGATCCGCTTCCGCTCCACCACCGGCGCGAGCTGGCAGGACGTCGACGAGAATTTCGATGCGTCGATCGGCGATGATATCCGCCAGCTGAGCCAGCACAGCAAGGCCCGGGCGGTCAGCAACGAGACCAGGCTGTGGCGGCCGATGGCGGATGGTTATGCCTGGCTGGTCGGCTTCAGCTCGATCGTGCACCGTTATGAGGTTGGCCGTGACTTGTCGGCGCATGGGGAGGCCATCGACCTCGCGGGGGTCAAGAACCGGGTCCGCGAAACCACGCTCTACGGCGAGGTCGGAGTCGAGCTTCTTCCGCGTGTCGAGGCCAGCGTTGGCGCCCGCTACACCGTCTCCGCCCTGTCCGGCTCCGGCGAGCATCTGAGCCCGCTGGCGTTCGCGAGGCTCGTGGAGGAGGACCCGAAGCGCAGCGAGCGCCGGCTGCTGCCGTCGGCGGCGCTGCTGGCGCGCCCGCTCGACGGCCTGACCCTCTACGCCCGCTATCAGCAAGGATTTCGACCCGGCGGCCTGTCGATCGCCCATGACACGGTCCGGCTCTATCGCAACGACCGGCTGGGAACGGCCGAGGCCGGCTTCCGCTACGGCCGGCCCGGAATCGACCAATTCGATCTCCAGGGCAGCGCGACGCTCAGCCGGTGGAAGGATATCCAGGCCGATTTCCTCGATCCTTCGGGCCTGCCAGTCACCGATAATATCGGCGACGGGCGAGTTTGGACGGTCACTGTCAACGGCGGAGCAAGGGTCACTTCCCAGCTTCGCCTCGAGGCGGGGCTGGCCTGGAACGACGGCGAGATCACCCGGCCGACCGATGCCTTCCGCACGCTGGTGGTCGGCTCCGACCTCGAGGACATGGAGATTCCCAATATCGCCCGGGTCATCGCGCGCGGCGCCATCGACTGGACAGGCGAGATTGCCGGCCCCTGGACCCTCCAGGCCAATGCCTATGCGCGCTACGTCGGCCGTTCGCGCCTCGGCGTCGGGCCTCACCTTGGGGAAGAGCAGGGGCAATATATCGACTCCGGCCTGGTCGCGCGCCTGTCCGACGAGCGCCGGACCTTTTCGCTGACGGTCACCAACCTTGCCGACGATATCGGGAACCGCTTTGCGTTCGGGGCGCCGATCGCAACCGGGGCGGACCAACTCACCCCATTGAAGCCGCGCACCGTCCGTCTCGGCTTCGAGCTCGCCTTCTAGGACTGGTCCGCAAAAAAATTTCAAGGCGAGCTTCGAGCGTCTCCGTCTGACCGTCTGAAAGCCCATCCGCCGTCCGGCGGGTGAGCCTCTCATACGGAATATGGGGACCTTGATGCGTCATTTCTTGCTTGCTTCGACCTGCCTGGCCGCGATGGCTTCTGCCGCTTCCGCGGAAACCACCATCTCGACCGCGGTAACGGGGCCGGTTCGGACCTCGACGGTCAAGACCGGCGGCCTCCCGGATGACATATTGGTCAACTCGACCGGCGCGGTGAACGGCAATGCCGGCGGCGCAGTGATCATTGACAGCAATCACAAGCTCAACAACCAGGGCACGATCCAGATCGGCAATGTGTCGAACGTCGCCGCGGTGGATGTGACCGCCGGGGTGACCAGCGGAATCACCCTCTCCGGCAAGATCATCGTCGACGAGCCATTCACTCCGACCGATACCGACAATGACGGCGACCTCGACGGTCCGTTCGCAACCGGCAGCAACCGCTACGGCATCCGCACCAACGGGGCGATGACCGGGAACATCCTCATCACCAGCACAGGCACCATCACGGTCGAGGGCAACGACAGCTATGGCATATTCCTGGGCGGCCCGCTGACCGGCAATTTCAGCATCGACGGCAAGATCAACGTCCTCGGCAACAACGGGGTCGGCGTGCAGATGGCGGACGTGTCGGGCAACGTGCGCCTGGCGGGCGAGATCACGGCGCAAGGTCAGGGGGCAATCGCCGTCCGCTCGACCGGCGATGTCGGTGGCGCCATGGTCCTCCAGGGCAAGATCGCCGCGACCGGCTATCGCCACACGGCCGCGCCTTCCGATCCGAGCAAGCTGGACGCCGACGACCTGCTCCAGGGCGGGCCGGCCGTATCGATCGAAGGCAATGTCGCCAACGGTATCATCCTGGCGGTGCCGCCGAAGGACAACAGCACCACCGACAATGACGAAGACGACGACGGGATCGAGGACAGCAAGGAAGGATCTGCCCAGATCCTGTCCTTCGGCTCGGCGGCAGCCCTGCGGATCGGCTCGGCCGGAGCGATCACCATCGGCGCAACCCAAAACACCGGCACCGGCTTCGGACTGATCATCGACGGCATCGTCGCGGGCGACGGAGTCTATACGGGAGTCGACGGCAACGGCCTCCAGATCGGCGGGCTGGGCGGCACTGTCTCGATCGCGAACGGCATCGGCATCAACGGTACGGTCCAGGCCAAATCGGTCGATCGCAGCGCCACCGCGGTCCGGCTCGGCGCCGGCGCGACCACCCCGGAATTGCGTAACGCGGGCAAGGTTCTCGCAGCGACGGGCAATCACGCCTCTGCCGTGGCCACCGCCGTCGACGTCGGCGTCGGCGCAAATCTTCCGATCCTCCGCAACAGCGGCGAAATCAGAGCGGGCAGCGGAGCCGATGGCACCGCAGTGGCGATCATCGACCGCTCGGGGACGCTCGGCCTGATCGAGAACAGCGGTGTGATCAGCGCCGCCGGCGCTACCGCCGGATCGGGCCGCAACGTCGCCATCGACCTCAGCGCCAATTCGGCGGGGGCTATCGTCAAGCAGACTGTAGTTGCAGCCAACTTCGCGGCCCCGTCGATCATCGGCGACGTCAAGTTCGGCACCGGCAGCGACACCTTCGACATCGCCGACGGCAGCCTGACCGGCAACGTCAGCTTCGGCACCGGCGACAACAAGTTCCTGCTGTCCGGCGATGCCCGGTCGACCGGCAATGTGAGTTTCGGGTCAGGCGCCGACACCATCTCCACCAGTGGCACGACCGTGTTCAATGGGGCGGTCGATTTCGGCGGCGGAGCCGACATTCTGACCATCGGCGGAACCTCTACCTTCACCGGCCAGCTGACCAACGCAGCCGGCCTCGCCGTGACGGTCGACAAGGGCACCTTCGGGGTGGTCAAGGCCGCCAGCATCGCCTCGCTCAACGTCACCAATGGCGGCGTGCTGTCGGTCACCCTCGACCAGACGGCCGGCGCCTCGAGCCAGCTCAACGTCAGCGGCACGGCCAGCTTCGGCACCGGCTCAACGCTCCAGCTCAACGTCGCCAACGTTGCCCAGGCGGAGGGCCATTTCGTGGTGATCAACGCGGGGACCCTGACCGGCGCCAGCAATCTCTCCACGTCCACCGAATTCCTGCCCTACCTCTACAAGGGAGCGCTGTCGGTCACTGGCAACCAGGTCGCGGTCGACATCAGCCGCAAGAGCGCCGGCGAGCTTGGGCTCAACCGGTCCGAAAGCGCCGCCTATGCGGCCATTTATGATGCGATCGGCACCGATGACGACATCGGCGCCAGCTTCCTCGCGATCCGCGAGGGGGAACAGTTCATCGACTCGGTTCGGCAGATGCTGCCCGACCATGCCGGCGGCACCTTCGAGGCCGTCACCATGGGTGACCGCACGGCCGCCCGCATGCTCAATGACCCGAAGGCGCCTTATGAAGACGATGGCGGCATGCGCATCTACGCCAACCAGGTCGCCTGGGGCTCGTCGAAGAGCATCGGGGACACCGCCGGCTACAAGATCGGCGGCTGGGGCTTCGTCGGCGGAGCCGAGTTCGACATCGGTGTGGGCAAGGTCGGCGCCTCGCTCGGCTATCTGTGGGGCGAGGACGACGACAAGGCGACCGACAATAGCGTCAATGCGAACCAATATTCGATCGCTGCTCACTGGCGGCTGCAGACGGACGGCTTCCAGTTCGCGGTCCGCGGCAGCTACGCCTTCCTCGATTTCGACGGCACCCGCTTCTTCAGGTCCGACATCGGGCCGGAGCCCATCGATCGGACGATCGAGGGCAGTTGGAAGGGCTCCCTGCTTTCCGCCTCGGCCAACGCCTCCAAGGAGCTGTGGGCAGGATCCTTCTACGTCCGCCCATCGGCCGGGGTCGAATATTATCGCCTCAGCGAAGATGGCTATGAGGAGGAGGGCGGCGGAACTGCGCTCGACCTCGTGGTCGATGACCGCAAGAGCGACGAGCTTGCCGTCAATGCGCTGGTCGCCGCCGGCTTCGAGCTGGGCGCCATGCGCCCCGACGAAGGCTTTTTCCGGCTCGAACTGGAAGCCGGCCGGAGGCAGATCGTGGGCGGCTCTCTCGGCGACACCACCGCGCGCTTCGGCGACGGCGACAGTTTCACCCTCGAGCCGGAGGAACGGCAGAGCGGCTGGCTTGGCCGCCTGCGCGGTATCGGAGGCAGCGCGGGCTTCCAGCTCGCCGGGGAGATCGGCGCCGAGGAACGCGAAGATAAAGTCGGACTGTCAGCTCGGGCAAGCCTCGTCCTAGGCTTGTGACGCCCGAGGCCGCCGCCCCGCTTTTGACACCCCCATATCCCGGGCGGGGCGGCGGCCGTTTTTTGGGGCTGGTTTCACGGCCCGGCCGGCCGTCAGGGTCTCCGGTTCTTCCTCACGATCGAACCGGCGATCAGCAGGAAGGCGAGGAGACGGAGGCCATAAAGCCAGCTGCGCTCTTCCGGAGCTGTCGGTCCCAACGCAAGCAGCGTCTGGACGATTCCGAGCAGCCAGAAGGCGATTGCGAAGGTCAGGAAAAGCTGGTCCCTGGTCTCCCGCCAGAAGCGCAGGAAAAACAGTCCGCCCAGCAG